>JARRBR010000001.1 GCA_029982755.1 Rhodocyclaceae bacterium | reverse complement strand
GATCAACAACACCGAAACCTTCGCCTCCGTGCCGTTCATCATGAACATGGGCGGCGAGGCCTTCCTGAACCTCGGCAAGCCCAACAATGGCGGCATGAAACTGTTCTCGGTGTCGGGCCATGTCAATCGCCCGGGCAACTACGAGATCCCGCTCGGCACGCCGTTCGCCGAACTGCTCGAGATGGCAGGCGGCATGCGCGGTGGGCGCAAGATCAAGGCGGTGATCCCCGGCGGCTCGTCCGCCCCGGTCGTGCCCGGCAGCGTGATGATGGACTGCACGATGGACTACGACTCGATCTCCAAGGCCGGGTCGATGCTCGGCTCGGGCGCGGTCATCGTCATGGACGAGACGACCTGCATGGTCAAGGCGCTCGAGCGGCTGTCCTACTTCTACTTCGAGGAATCCTGCGGTCAATGCACCCCCTGCCGCGAGGGCACGGGCTGGCTGTACCGTGTGGTGCATCGCATCGAGAACGGCCTCGGCCGTCCGGACGACCTCGACCTGCTCAACTCGGTCACCGCCAACATCATGGGCCGCACGATCTGCGCCCTCGGCGATGCCGCCTCGATGCCGGTGCAGAGTTTCGTCAAGCACTTCGGCAGCGAGTTCGAATACCACATCGAAAACAAGAAGTGCCTTGTGCCGCCCGAAGTCCAGCGCGCAGGCAGTCAAATCTACGTGAGCCCGTCATGCTAGAGATCGAAATCGACGGCAAGCAGGTCCAGGTTAACGACGGCAGCACCGTGATCGAGGCTGCATCGGTTGCCGGGTCCTACATTCCGCACTTCTGTTACCACAAGAAGCTGTCCATCGCGGCCAACTGCCGCATGTGCCTGGTACAGGTCGAGAAGGCGCCCAAGCCGCTGCCCGCCTGTGCCACGCCGGTCACCAACGGCATGAAGGTGTGGACCCACTCCGATCTGGCCGTCAAGGCGCAGAAGGGGGTGATGGAGTTCCTGCTCATCAACCACCCGCTCGACTGCCCGATCTGCGACCAGGGCGGCGAGTGCCAGCTGCAGGACCTCGCCGTCGGCTACGGTTCGACCGCCTCGCGCTACCAGGAAGAAAAGCGCGTCGTGTTCAACAAGAATCTCGGCGCGCTGGTGTCGACCGACATGACGCGTTGCATCAACTGCACGCGCTGTGTCCGCTTCACCACCGAGATCGCCGGCGAGATGGAGCTCGGCCAGGCCTTCCGCGGCGAGCATGCGGAGATCATGCCCTTCATCGAGAAGACGGTCGATTCCGAGCTCTCCGGCAACATCATCGACCTTTGCCCGGTCGGCGCGCTGACCTCGAAGCCTTTCCGCTTCGCCGCGCGCACCTGGGAGCTCTCGCGCCGCAAGTCGGTGAGCCCGCACGATTCGCTCGGCGCCAACCTCATCGTGCAGACCAAGCACGACGTCGTGAAGCGCGTGCTGCCGCTCGAGAACGAGGACGTCAACGAATGCTGGCTGTCCGACAAGGATCGCTTCTCCTATGAAGCGCTCGCCAGCGAACAGCGCCTGACCGCGCCGATGGTCCGCCAGGGCGGACAGTGGAAGCAGGTCGACTGGCAGGCTGCCCTCGAATTCGTCGCCACCGGGCTGCGCGGCATCGCGCGTGATCACGGTCCGGCCTCGATCGGCGCGCTCGCCTCGCCGCATTCGACGGTCGAGGAGCTCTACCTGCTGCAGAAGCTCGTGCGCGGGCTGGGCAGCGAGAACGTCGATTTCCGCCTGCGCCAGGCCGACTTCCGCGCCGACGGCAAGCGTGCCGGCGCTCCGTGGCTGGGCATGCCGATCGCTGGCGTCAAGGACCTCACCCGCCTGCTCGTGGTCGGCAGCTTCCTGCGCAAGGACGCGCCGCTGCTGGCGCAGCGCGTGCGCCAGGCGGCCAAGAAGGGCCTGCACGTAAGCGCGATCGGCCCCAATGCCGAGGAATGGCTGATCCCGGTGCGCAACCGCGCGCTGGTGGCGCCGTCGGCGATGGTGGCCACCCTCGGTCAGGTCGTGGTGGCGCTCGCTAAGGAGAAGGGCGCCGAGGTCAGCGTCGCACTGCTCGGCAAGCTGCCCGAGACCGTGGGCGCCGAGGCGCTGGCGATCGCGCAGAGCCTCGCCAGCGGCCGCCAGGTCGCGGTGTGGCTGGGCAATCTGGCCGCGCAGCATGCGCGTGCCTCCGAACTGCAGATGCTCGCGCAGGAGATCGCGCGTCTGACCGGTGGCAGCTTCGGCTTCATCGGCGAGGCCGCCAACAGCGTCGGTGGCTATCTCGCCGAGGCGGTACCGGGCGAGGGCGGCCTCAACGCCGCGGCGATGATCGAGCAGCCGCGCAAGGCCTATGTACTCATGAACCTCGAGCCCGATCTCGACCTCGCCAATCCGGCGGCGGCGATGGCGGCGCTCGATCCCGCGCAGCTCGTGGTTGCGCTGTCGAGCTTCGATTCGCCGGCGCTGCGCCAGGTCGCGGACGTGCTGCTGCCGATCGCGCCCTTCACCGAGACCTCGGGCACCTTCGTAAACTGCGAAGGCCGTGCGCAGAGCTTCACCGCGGTGGCCAAGCCCCTCGGCGAAGTGCGTCCGGGCTGGAAGGTGCTGCGCGTGCTCGGCAACCTGCTCGCGCTCGAAGGCTTCGGCCAGGCGGATTCCGACGCGGTGCGCGCGGAAGCGCTGGCGGGCGACGTGGCCGCTGCACTCGACAACGGTATCGAAGGCGTGGTCGTTTCCCCGGCCACCGGTGCTGGCGGCACGCTCGAGCGCGTGGCCGACGTGCCGATCCACTTCGCCGATCCGCTGGTGCGGCGTGCGCCCTCGCTGCAGAAGACGCGCGACGCCGCAGCACCGACCGCCCGCATCGCACCGGCGACGCTGACCGCGCTCGGCCTGGCTGCGGGTGACAAGGTGCGCGTGGCCCAGGGCGGGGCGAGCGTCGAACTCGTGGTTCAGGCAGACGAAGGGCTGGCCGCCGGCTGCGTGCGTGTCGCCGCGGCACATCCCTCGACCGCTGCGCTTGGCGCAATGAGCGGTGATCTCAGCGTGGAGCGTGCGTAATGGAAGCGATGCTGCAACCCGTTGCCGACTTGTTCGGGGCCGCGTGGCCGGCGGTGTGGACGCTGGTGAAGATCGTCGCGATCATCGCCCCGCTGATGATCTGCGTGGCCTACCTGACGCTCGCCGAGCGCAAGGTGATCGGCTTCATGCAGGTCCGCATCGGCCCCAACCGCGTCGGTCCCTGGGGTCTGCTGCAGCCGATCGCCGACGGCGTGAAGCTGCTGTTCAAGGAGATCATCGTCCCGAGCGGCGCCAACAAGGGCCTGTTCATCCTCGGCCCGATCCTGGCGATCGCGCCCTCGCTGGCGGCGTGGGCGGTGGTGCCCTTCGACGACGGCCTGGTGCTGGCCGACGTCAACGCCGGCCTGCTGTTCCTGCTCGCCATCACCTCGATGGAAGTCTATGGCGTCATCGTCGCCGGCTGGGCGTCGAACTCCAAGTATCCGTTCCTGGGTTCGATGCGCGCCGCGGCGCAGATGGTGTCCTACGAGGTGTCGATGGGCTTCGCGCTGATCTGCGTGCTGCTGATCTCGTCCAGCCTCAACCTAACGGACATCGTGATGTCGCAGAACGACGGCCGCTTCGCCGACATGGGCCTGGGCGTGCTGTCGTGGAACTGGATTCCGCTGTTCCCGATGTTCGTGGTCTATGTGATCTCGGGCATCGCCGAAACCAACCGTGCGCCCTTCGACGTGGTCGAGGGTGAAGCCGAGGTGGTCGCGGGCCACATGGTCGAATACTCGGGCATGACCTTCGCGCTGTTCTTCCTCGCCGAGTACGCGAACATGATCCTGGTCTCGATCCTGACCTCGATCCTGTTCCTCGGTGGCTGGTTGTCGCCGGTGGGCTTCCTGCCCGACGGCTTCCACTGGCTGGCGCTGAAGACGGCGTTCATCCTGTTGCTGTTCCTGTGGGCGCGAGCCACCTTCCCGCGCTTCCGCTACGACCACATCATGCGCCTGGGCTGGAAGGTGTTCATCCCGGTGACGCTCGTGTGGCTGTTCGTGGTGACCGTATGGATGATGTCGCCGCTGTCGATCTGGAGTTGAGAAGACCATGGGTGCCAAGGATTACATCGGCAGTCTGTTCCTGAAGGAACTCGTCAAGGGCATGGCCCTGACCGGGCGGCATTTCTTTCAGCGCAAGATCACCGTCCAGTTCCCGGAAGAGAAGACGCCGCAAAGCAACCGCTTCCGCGGCCTGCATGCCCTGCGCCGCTATCCGAACGGCGAGGAGCGCTGCATCGCGTGCAAGCTGTGCGAGGCGATCTGCCCCGCGATGGCGATCACGATCGAATCGGACCAGCGTGACGACGGCTCGCGCCGCACCACGCGCTACGACATCGACCTGACCAAGTGCATCTTCTGCGGCTTCTGCGAGGAAGCCTGTCCGGTGGACGCGATCGTCGAGACCCGTGTGCTGGAGTATCACGGCGAGCAGCGCGGCGACCTCTACTACACCAAGCAGATGCTGCTGGCGGTGGGTGATCGCTACGAGTCGCAGATCGCGGCAGACCGCGAAATGGACGCCAAGTACCGCTAAGGGGAGGGCGCCTCGGCGCCACGAGTCAAGAACATGGAATTCAAGACCTTCGTCTTCTACTTTCTCGCCGTGATCATGGTGCTTGCGGCGCTGAGGGTGATCACCGCCCGGAACCCGGTGCATGCCGCGCTGTTCCTGGTGCTGACCTTCTTCAACGCGGGCGGGATCTGGCTGCTGCTGCAGGCCGAATTCCTCGCTATCACCCTGGTGATGGTGTACGTCGGCGCGGTGATGGTGCTGTTCCTCTTCGTCGTGATGATGCTCGACATCAACCTCGACCGCCTGCGCGAGGGCTTCTGGAGCTACCTGCCGGTCGGCGCGCTGGTCGGCATCCTGATGCTGGTCGAGATGGTGATGGTGCTGGGCGGCTCGTACTTCGGCCTCGAGGCCATGCCGGCCCCGCCGGCGGCGGCCGACACCTACAGCAACACGCGCGAACTGGGCCGCGTGCTCTACACCGACTACGTATATCCGTTCGAGCTCGCCTCGCTGGTGCTGCTGGTGGCGATGGTCGCGGCGGTTGCGCTGACGCTGCGCAAGCGCAAGGGCCTGAAGTACATCCAGCCGTCCGAGCAGGTCGCGGTGAAGCGCGAGGGCCGCGTCGAGCTGGTGAAGATGCAGGCCGAGAAAGAAGACTGACGGCTGGCGCGAACACGAAAAGAACACCGCGCCGGCAGGCGAGCCGGCGCGATCAGGGGGTCATAGATGCTTTCGCTTTCCCACTACCTCATCCTGGGCGCGATCCTGTTCGCGATCAGCGTGGTCGGGATCTTCCTCAACCGGAAGAACCTGATCGTGCTGCTGATGGCCATCGAGCTGATGCTGCTGTCGGTCAACATGAACTTCGTGGCCTTCTCGCACTATCTGGGCGACATCGCCGGCCAGGTCTTCGTTTTCTTCATCCTCACCGTGGCCGCCGCCGAATCGGCGATCGGCCTCGCGATCCTGATCGTGATGTTCCGCACCATGCGCACGATCCATGTGGATGACCTGGACAGCCTCAAGGGTTAAGGAAGCGTCACGATGATGGACATGCAGACTCTTTATCTCCTCGTGCCGCTGGCGCCGCTGGCCGGCGCCATCCTCGCGGGCCTGTTCGGCAAGCAGATCGGACGCGCGGGCGCGCACATCGTCACCATCCTCGGCGTGGCGGTCGCGTTCGCCCTGTCGGTGGTGATCTATCAGGACGTCGCCGCCGGCAACACCTTCAACGGCACGGTCTACACGTGGATGCAGGCGGGCGGCATCAACTTCGAGGTCGGCTTCCAGATCGACTCGCTGACCGTGATGATGATGCTGGTGGTGACCTTCGTGTCGCTGATGGTGCACATCTACACCATCGGCTACATGTCCGAGGACCCCGGCTACCAGCGCTTCTTCAGCTACATCTCGCTGTTCACCTTCTCGATGCTGATGCTGGTGATGTCGAACAACTTCCTCCAGCTGTTCTTCGGCTGGGAGGCGGTTGGCCTGGTGTCCTACCTGCTGATCGGCTTCTGGTACGAGCGCCCGACTGCCATCTACGCCAACATGAAGGCCTTCCTGGTCAACCGCGTGGGCGACTTCGGCTTCCTGCTGGGCATCGGCCTGATCGTCGCCTACACCGGCAGCCTCAACTACCAGGAAGTGTTCGCCAAGGCGCAGGAGCTGTCGGTGACCGAGATGGCGGTGACCGGCTGGCCGCTGCTGACCGCGATCTGCATCTGCCTGTTCATCGGTGCGATGGGCAAGTCGGCCCAGGTGCCGCTGCACGTGTGGCTGCCCGACTCGATGGAAGGTCCGACCCCGATCTCGGCGCTGATCCACGCCGCGACCATGGTGACCGCGGGCATCTTCATGGTGGCGCGCATGTCGCCGCTGTTCGAGCTCTCCGACACCGCGCTCTCCTTCGTCCTGGTGATCGGCGCCACCACCGCGCTGTTCATGGGCTTCCTCGGCATCGTGCAGAACGACATCAAACGCGTGGTCGCGTACTCGACGCTGTCGCAGCTCGGCTACATGACCGTGGCGCTGGGCGTGTCGGCCTACTCGGCGGCGGTGTTCCACCTGATGACGCACGCCTTCTTCAAGGCCCTGCTGTTCCTCGGCGCCGGCTCGGTGATCATCGGCATGCACCACGACCAGGACATGCGCAACATGGGCGGCCTGCGCAAGTACATGCCGATCACCTGGATCACCTCGCTGCTCGGTTCGCTGGCGCTGATCGGCTTCCCGTTCTTCTCCGGCTTCTATTCGAAGGACTCCATCATCGAGGCGGTGCACGCCTCGACCATCCCGGGGTCCAGCTATGCGCTGTTCTGCGTGCTGCTGGGCGTGTTCGTGACCGCGTTCTACTCCTTCCGCATGTACTTCCTTGTCTTCCACGGCGAGGAGCGCTTCGGCAAGGCGCACGAGCACCACGACCACCACGGCGACCATGACGACGAGGAGCCCTCGGCCGACCATCACCACGGCCTGGCGCCGGGGCAGAAGCCGCACGAGTCGCCTTGGGTCGTGACCCTGCCGCTGGTGCTGCTGGCCGTGCCCTCGGTGCTGATCGGCTTCTTCACCATCGACCCGATGCTGTTCGGCGAGTGGTTCAAGGGCGTGATCTTCGTTGGCGACAACCACGTCGGTCTCAAGGAGCTCGCGGCCAACTACCACGGTCCGGTGGCGATGGCGATCCATGGCCTGCAGACCGCACCGTTCTGGCTCGCGATGGGCGGTGTGGCCGTGGCTTGGTTCTTCTACATGAAGCGTCCCGACATCCCGGCGGCGATCCAGCGCACCTTCAAGCCGATCCACAGCCTGCTCGAGAACAAGTACTTCTTCGACCGCTTCAACGAGATCTTCTTCGCCGGTGGCGCGCGCGCGCTCGGCACGGGACTGTGGAAGGCGGGCGATCAGGGCCTGATCGACGGCGTCGCGGTGAATGGCTCGGCCAGGCTGGTGGGCTGGGTCGCGCAGATGTCGCGCCTGTTCCAGACCGGCCACCTGTACCAGTACGCCTTCATGATGATCATCGGCGTGTTCATCCTGCTCACCTACTGGTTCAACCGGGGCTGAGACGGACACGCAGGAACGGAAGCACATAACAAGATCGAACGCGCCGCGAGTGGCGCACTGAACGGAAAGCAACGATGACGGACATTCCTCTCCTCAGTCTGGCGATCTGGGTACCGATCCTCGGTGGCCTGCTGGTGCTCGCGACCGGCTCGGATCGCAATGCCCCGCTGGCGCGCATGCTCGCCTTCGCGGTCGCGGTGGCTGGCTTCGTCGTGACGATTCCGCTCTACACCGGCTTCGACACCACGACCAGCGCGATGCAGTTCGTCGAGCTGACGTCCTGGGTGCCGCGCTTCAACATCAACTACCACCTCGGGGTCGATGGGCTGTCGGTGCTGTTCGTGCTCCTCAACGCCTTCATCACCATCCTGGTGGTGATGGCGGGCTGGCAGGTCATCCAGGACAAGGTCGCGCAGTACATGGCCGCTTTCCTGATCATGTCCGGCCTGATGAACGGCATCTTCTCCGCGCTCGACGGCGTGCTGTTCTACGTCTTCTTCGAGGCCTCGCTGATCCCGCTGTACCTGATCATCGGCATCTGGGGCGGTGCCAACCGCGTGTATGCGGCGATCAAGTTCTTCCTCTATACCCTGCTCGGTTCGCTGCTGATGCTGATCGCGCTGCTGTACCTGTTCATGCAGTCGGGCGGAAGCTTCAGCATCCTCGACTGGCATCAGCTACCGCTGCCGATTGAGCCGCAGATCCTGATCTTCCTCGCCTTCCTGATCGCCTTCGGCGTCAAGGTGCCGATGTGGCCGGTGCACACCTGGCTGCCCGACGCGCACGTCGAGGCGCCCACCGGCGGTTCGGTCGTGCTGGCGGCGATCGCGCTGAAACTCGGCGCCTACGGCTTCCTGCGCTTCTCGCTGCCGATCGTGCCGGATGCCGCCCACCAGCTGGCGCCGCTGGTGATAACGCTGTCGCTGATCGCGGTGGTGTACATCGGCTTTGTCGCCCTGGTGCAGGCCGACATGAAGAAGCTGGTGGCGTACTCGTCGATCTCGCACATGGGCTTCGTGACCCTGGGCTTCTTCATGTTCAATCCGCTCGGCGTGGAAGGTGCGCTGGTGCAGATGATCTCGCACGGCTTCGTGTCGGGCGCGATGTTCCTGTGCATCGGGGTGCTCTACGACCGCATGCATTCGCGCCAGATCGCCGACTACGGCGGGGTGGTGAACACCATGCCGAAGTTCGCCGCGTTCTTCATGCTGTTCACGATGGCCAACTCGGGCCTGCCGGCCACCTCGGGCTTCGTCGGCGAGTTCATGGTCGTTCTCGGCGCGGTGCAGTACAACTTCTGGATCGGCTTCGTCGCCGCCACCACGCTGATCCTGGGCGCGGCCTACTCGCTGTGGATGTACAAGCGCGTCGTGTTCGGCAAGATCGCCAACAAGCACGTGGCCGAGCTCGAGGACATCAACGGCCGCGAGTTCGCCTTCCTCGCGATCCTTGCCGCGTGCGTGCTGGCGATGGGCCTGTATCCCTTCCCCTTCACCGAAGTGATGCACGCCTCGGTCAACGAACTGCTGCGGCATGTTGCCGTGAGCAAGCTCTGAGCGCTGCCCGGCGCTAGCGCACGAGACACTTAACGGACTGGTCAGAAGATGAATTTCGTCGTCCCCGACTTCTACCCCGCAGCGGCCGAGATCTTCGTGGCCGTGATGGCCCTGGTGATCATGCTGGCGAGCACCTTCGCGCGCAGCATCGCCCGCAACCTGTCCTACTTCCTGACGCAGGCGACCCTGATCGGGGCGGCCTTCATCACCATCTACACGATGGAAGGCGAGGTGGTGCACACCTTCAACAATCTGTTCATCAGCGACCTGATGGGCGATTTCCTGAAGCTGATGATCTACTTCTCCACCGCCATCGCGCTGCTCTACGGCCGCGGCTACCTGGCCGATCGCAAGATCGACAAGCCGGAGTACTACCTGCTCGCGCTGCTGATGACGCTGGGCATGATGGTGATGGTCACCGCCAATCACATGCTGCCGATGTACATCGGCCTCGAGATGATGTCGCTGGCGCTGTACACGATGGTGGCCTTCGACCGCGACTCGGCGCGCTCGACCGAGGCGGCGATGAAGTACTTCGTGCTCGGCGCGCTGGCCTCCGGCCTGCTGCTGTACGGCATGTCGATGGTCTATGGCGCGACCGGCACGCTGGAGTTCTCGGCCATCGCGCAGGCGATCTACAACCAGTCGGCCAACCAGACCGTGCTGATGTTCGGCCTCGTCTTCCTCGTCGCCGGCATCTGCTTCAAGCTCGGCGTGGTGCCCTTCCACATGTGGGTGCCCGACGTCTATCAGGGCGCGCCGACCGCGGTGACCCTGGTCATCGCCACCGCGCCCAAGCTGGCCGCGTTCGCAATGGCGGTCCGCCTGCTGATCTGGGCGCTGTTCGATATCGCCGAGGAATGGCAGCTGATGCTGATGCTGGTCGCTGCGGCCTCGATCGTGCTCGGCAACCTGGCGGCGATCGCGCAGCAGAACATCAAGCGCATGCTCGCCTACTCGGGCATCTCGCACATGGGCTTCGTGCTGCTCGGCCTGCTCGCCGGCGTGGTCGAGGGCGATCGCCACTTCGCGCTCAACGCCTACAGCTCGGCGATGTTCTATGCCGTGTCGTACGTGATCATGAGCCTGGCGTCCTTCGGCATGGTCATCCTGCTGTCGCGCGCCGGTTTCGAAGCCGAGAACCTGGACGACTTCAAGGGCCTCAACAAGCGCAGCTCCTGGTACGCGCTGATGATGCTGTTCGTGATGTTCTCGATGGCCGGCGTGCCCTTCTTCATCGGCTTCTTCGCCAAGCTGTCGGTGCTCCAGGCGGTGGTCGCGGCCGGTTATTTCTGGCTCGCCGTGCTCGCGGTGGTGATGTCGGTCATCGGCGCCTTCTACTACCTGCGCGTGGTCAAGCTGATGTATTTCGACGAACCGGTCGATGCGTCGCCGATCAGCGCGCCGGCCGAGGTGCGTGTGATGCTGTCAGCGAACGGCATCGCCATCGCCGCGCTGGGTCTCGCGCCGCAGATGCTGATGTCGGTGTGCGCCTACGCGCTGCTCGGGTCGCTCTGAGCGCGCTCGGCGCCAGCCGGTAGTTCCCGAGAACTGGCCATCGTGATCGCGATGGCCAGTTTTCCGTTGACCGGTCGATGAACGCCGGCGCCCGCGGGCGTCGCCGATGTGCGCCGGATCACATGAGGCCCTGCCGTGATCGTCGGGCCGAGGATGCAGGAATGAGCAGCAAGCACGATGACGCCTTGCACGAACAGGCGCTCGATTCGGAACAGGTGTTCGATGGCGCCCTGCTGAAGGTGTGGCGCGACCGCGTGCGCCTGCCGGACGGCGGCGAGAGCGTGCGCGAGTACATCCGCCACCCCGGCGCCGTGGTGGTGGTGGCGCAGCTCGACGACGGCTCGCTGCTCTTCGAGCGCCAGTTCCGTTACCCCCTCGGGCGTGCGTTCCTCGAGCTGCCTGCCGGAAAGATCGACCCGGGTGAGGACATCCTCGCCTGCGCAAAGCGTGAACTGCGCGAGGAGACCGGCTACGAGGCCATGCATTGGCGTCATGTTGGGGTGATGCACCCCTGCATCGGCTATTCGGACGAGCGCATCGAGATCTTCGTCGCGGAAGGGCTCCGCCACGTCGGCCACGCCTGGGACGAAGGGGAGTTCCTCGAGATCCTGAACCTGGGGGTGGAGGCAGTGGAAAGCTTGATTCACGCCGGCGAGATCACCGACGCCAAGACCATGACGGCGTTCTATCGGGCGCTGCCCTTCATCCGACCGCAGCCGGAGCGGTGACGGGTGCTCAGCCGCCCGGGGCTGGCTGGCGGAACGGCGAGCGCTCGTTGAGCTCGTCGACGTAGCCGGCGATGCCCTGGCGTTCGCGCCCGAGGTAGTCATCGATCGCATGGCGGAAGCGGGGATCCGCGATCCAGTGCGCGGAGGTGGTGCGTACCGGCCCGAGGCCCCTCGCGAGCTTGTGCTCTCCCTGGGCGCCGCCCTCGAAGCGCTCCAGGCCGTGGTCGATGCAGTACTCGATGGCCTGGTAGTAGCACAGCTCGAAGTGCAGGAAGGGCAGGTCCTCGAGCGCCCCCCAGTAGCGGCCGTAGAGTGCGCGCGCGTCGCAGAGGAAGAAGGCCGCGGCCACCGGCTCGCCGCGACGCGTGGCGAGCAGAAGCCGCAGCGCGCTGGGCATCCGTTGTGCAAGGCGCTGAAAGAAGGTGGGCGTGAGATAGGGTGTGGAGCGGTGCAGCGCGTAGGTGCCGGCGTAGCAGCGCCAGAGAAAGTCCCAGTCCGCCGGCTGCGCGGTGTGGCCATCGAGCCAGCGCAGTTCCAGCCCATGCGCTGCGGCCCGTCGGCGCTCCTGGCGGATCTTCTTGCGCTTGTCGCTGCTGAGACCGGCGAGAAAACTGTCGAGGTCCGCCCAGCGCGCGGGCGCGTTGGGGATGCCCGCGGCTTGCGCGGCGGCGGAGGGCGCCCCCGCCGGACGGTTCTGCCAGTGGAACTGCACGCCTTCGCGCATCATCATCCCCGCGGACGCCAGCAGGGCGGCATCTTCATCGGATGGAAACAGCAGGTGAAGGGAGGAGTGTCCGGATCCGCCGACGTGTGTCAGCACGGCCTCGAGCAGCGCGCGACGTGCGACGGCGTCACGCCCGAGCAGGCGCGGGCCCGGAATCGGCGTGAATGGCACCGCGCACAGCCACTTGGGGTAATAGTCGAGGCCGTGGCGAGCGTAGGCCTCGGCCCAGGCCCAGTCGAAGACGTACTCCCCGTAAGAGTGGTGTTTCAGGTAGAGCGGCATCGCCGCGATCGCCTCGCCGTGTTGCCACAGCGTGGCGTGGGCCGGCGTCCAGCCGGTGCGCCCGCCGACGCAGCCGGTTTCCTCCAGGCTTGCGAGGTAGGCGTGGCGCAGGCAGGGCGGAGGCGCGTCCGTCGTGGCGTCGAGCAGGCCGTCCCATTCCGCGGGGGCGATGTCGGCAATGCCGTGCAGCAGATGGAGTCCGTCGGGGCGTTTCATGCGTCGAGAGGCCTTTCGGTGCGGGGCGCCGGCTGCGCCTGGGGCTGCCGCTTTTTTGTGCGTGCGACGATACGCTTGCGGCACGGTGGCCTGCAAGCCCTGTTCAGGGCGCGTCCGCAGGCTTTTCCGCGCGGGCTGCGGGTCGCGACCAGGGCCATGCTTCCGCAGCGCAGCCTAAGCGGTATAGTCTCGCTCCATGAACGCACACGCACACTCTCCCGTTTCGATCGCCGTCGCCCAGCTCAACCTGACAGTGGGGGATCTGGTCGGCAACGCCGACCGGATCATCGCCGCCATCGAGGAAGCGCGCGCCGCGGGTGCCGACCTGCTGCTGACGCCCGAGCTCGCGCTTTCGGGGTATCCGCCCGAGGACCTGCTGCTGCGACCGGACTTCTATCGCGCCTGCGGCCGCGAGACCGCGCGCATCGCCGCAGCGGCACGGGGCATCGTCGTGGTCCTCGGCCACCCCGCCGAGGATGGCTACGAACGCTACAACGCCGCCTCGGTGCTGCGCGACGGCAAGGTCATCGCCCGCTATCACAAGAGCCTGCTGCCGAACTACGAGGTGTTCGACGAGGAGCGCTACTTCGAGGCCGGGAACGCAGCCTGCGTATTCGAGTGCAGGGGCGTGCGCTTCGGCGTCAACATCTGTGCGGACGTCTGGGAGGCCGCGCCCGCCGCTGCCGCGCTGGCGGCCGGCGCGCAGGTGCTGCTGGCGCTCAACGCCTCGCCCTATCACATGAACAAGCAGGTGCAGCGCCTGCAGGTGCTGCGCGACCGGGTACGCGAGACGGGGCTGCCGGTGCTGTACTGCAACATGGTCGGTGGCCAGGACGAGCTGGTGTTCGACGGTGCATCCTTCGCCCTCGATCGCGAGGGCGCGCTGTGCTACCAGGCCGAAAGCTTCGTGGAGCGCGTCGAGCTGCTGCGCTACGAGGCCGGCACCTGGCTGGGCGGCGATCTTGCCGAGCCACGCGCGCTGGAGGCCGAGGCCTACGAGGCGCTGCGCGTCGGGGTGCGCGACTACCTGGGCAAGAACCGGTTCCCCGGCGCGATCATCGGCCTGTCGGGCGGCATCGATTCGGCGCTGACGCTGGCGATCGCGGTGGACGCCCTCGGCGCCGACCGGGTGCGCGCGGTGATGATGCCTTCGCCGTATACGGCGCAGATGAGCCTGGACGATTCGCGCGAGATGGTGCGTCGCCTCGGCGTGCGCTACGACGAGATCCCGATCGAGCCGGCGATGAAGGTGTTCGCCGAGCTGCTCGCGCCCCAGTTCGCAGGGCTGCCCGCCGACACCACCGAGGAGAACCTGCAGGCGCGCATCCGCGGCATGATCCTGATGGCGCTGTCGAACAAGACCGGCGCGATCGTGCTCACCACCGGCAACAAGAGCGAGATGGCGACCGGCTATGCCACGCTCTACGGCGACATGGCCGGCGGCTTCGCCGTGCTCAAGGACCTCTACAAGACCCTGGTGTTCCGCCTGTCCAACTGGCGCAACACGGTGAGCCCGGTGATCCCGCAGAACATCATCGACCGCCCGCCCTCGGCCGAGCTCAAGCCCGACCAGAAGGACCAGGACAGCCTGCCGCCCTACGACATGCTCGACGCCATCATCGAGGCCTACATGGAGCGCGACCAGTCGCCGCGCGAGATCATCGCCGCGGGCTTCCCCGAGGCCGAGGTGCGGCGTACGGTGAGCCTGCTCAAGCGCAACGAGTACAAGCGCCGCCAGGCGCCGGTCGGCATCCGGGTGACGCAGCGCGGCTTCGGCAGGGACTGGCGTTATCCGATAACATCCCGTTACCAGGACGAGTTCTGAACCAGAGGAGAGACGTGGATGAAGAAGATCGAGGCGATCATCAAGCCGTTCAAGCTGGACGAGGTGCGCGAGGGGCTGTCCGAGGTCGGCATCACCGGCCTGACGGTGACCGAGGTCAAGGGCTTCGGGCGCCAGAAGGGGCATACCGAGCTGTACCGTGGCGCCGAGTACGTCGTCGATTTCCTGCCCAAGATCAAGGTCGAGGTGGTGCTCGCGGACGACATGGTGGATCAGGCGGTGGACGCGATCGTCAAGGCCGCCCACACCGGCAAGATCGGTGACGGCAAGATCTTCGTCAGCCCGGTGGAGCAGGTGATCCGCATCCGTACCGGCGAGACAAACGAAGCGGCCATCTGAAGCTTTTCGCATCCCGGCGCCGTGCCTGCCGGCGCCCGGGATCCATGCTCAGCGTTGCGCGGCGTTCTGCGCGCGCAGCAGCACCAGCAGTGCGCCGCCGCCGCCGTGGTGCGGACCGGCCTGGCAGAAGCACAGGATCTCCTCGCGCTGGGCGAGCCAGCCGCGCGACAGCTGCTTCAGGATCGAGACCTTGCCCGGCGAGCCGTGCCCCTTGCCGTGGATCACGCGGATGCAGCGCTTGCCCTGGGCAAGCGCGTCGTGCAGGAACTGCGCCAGCGCTGCCCGCGCCTCGTCGCGGGTGAGGCCGTGAAGGTCGATCTGCCCCTGCAGTACCCACCGCCCGCGGCGCAGGTCGGTCAGCACCCGGCGCGGCAGGCCCGGGCGCAGGAAGGCCGCTTCCTCGCCCATGTCGAGGCGGTCCTCGAAGGTCAGCGGTGCCGCCAGGGATTCGTCCAGGGCCGCACGCTCGTCGGCCTCGCGCTTGATCGGCGCCGGCAGCGGCGGCGGGCGCTCCAGCTCCACCCGGTTGCGGTCGCCGACCGGTCGCGCATCGCCGATCACGCTGCGGAACAGCGCCGACGGATCGGCGAGATCCGCGTCCGGCGGCAGCACGATCGCGTCCGGACGCTGGACGGGCGCATGGCGTGCGGAGCCGGGCTGACGGACGGCATGGCGGAGAGCGGTGTCCAGTTCGACGCGGCCGCTGTCGCGCAGCGGCATCACGCCTTCGTAGGCGAGGCGCAGCGGGTCGGATTCGCTTCGCAGCGGTCGCGCCGGCTCGACGGCTTCATCGTCGACATGTGCCGCGCGCGGCTGGGGCGCGGGACGCGGACGCTCGATCTCGACCCGGCCGCCGCCGCGCACCGGCAGCACGGCGCCGGCCGCCTTGCGGAACAGCTCGAGATCGGCGGCGTCGAGCGCAGCTTCGGTGGGGGCCTCGGCGGCGCTCGGTGCGTCTTCCTCGAGTTGGTGGCGTATGCGCTTTACCGGCGCGGGCGTGGCCGGCGCCTGGTGCTGTGCGCCGTGCAAGCGGGCGCGCAGGCCGGCGAACGGGCTGTTTGCCGGGGCCTTGCTCGCCACCTGGGCACCGCCTCGTGCGGAGTGGGCGGCAGATGGCTTGGCCGTGCGGCGCGCCATCGTGATGCTCAGTTGCCCAGCGCGTCGAGATAGCGCTCGGCGTCGAGCGCGGCCATGCAGCCGGTGCCGGCCGAGGTCACGGCCTGGCGGTAGATGTGGTCCTGCACGTCGCCGGCGGCGAACACGCCGGGCACGCTGGTCTGGGTCGCGTTGCCGTTGCGCCCGCCCTGGGTCACGATGTAGCCGCCTTCCATCTCGAGCTGGCCTTCGAAGATGTCGGTGTTGGGCTTGTGGCCAATGGCGATGAACACGCCCTGCAGCGCGAACTCGCGCGCGGCGCCGGTATTGACGTCCTTGATGCGCATGCCGGTCACGCCGCTGTTGTCGCCGAGCACCTCGTCGAGCGTGGCATTGAGCGCCAGCTCGATCTTGCCCGCGGCGACCTTCTCCATCAGCTTGTCGATCATGATCTTCTCGGCGCGGAACTTCTCGCGGCGATGCACCAGGGTGACCTTCTTCGCGATGTTGGCGAGGTAGAGCGCCTCCTCGACCGCGGTGTTGCCGCCGCCGATCACCGCGACCTCCTGGTTGCGGTAGAAGAAGCCGTCGCAGGTCGCGCAGGCCGAGACGCCGCGCCCGGCGAACTTCTCCTCGGAGGGCAGGCCAAGGTACTTGGCGGTGGCGCCGGTGGAGATGATCAGCGCGTCGCAGGTGTATTCACCGTTGTCGCCGACCAGGCGGAAGGGCTTCTCGGCCAGCTTCACGGTGTGGATGTGGTCGAAGATCATCTCGGTGTTGAAGCGCTCGGCATGCTTCTGGAAGCGCGCCATCAGGTCGGGGCCCATCACCCCGTCGGCATCGGCCGGCCAGTTGTCCACCTCGGTCGTCGTCATCAGCTGACCACCCTGGGCAAGGCCGGTGATCAGCACCGGGTTCAGGTTGGCGCGGGCGGCATAGACGGCGGCGGTGTAGCCGGCGGGACCGGAACCGAGGATCAGCAGGCGAGCGTGTTTGGTGGTCATGGGGAACATTCCAGCGCGTAACGGGACAAGCCGCGGATTATAGCGGAGGGGCGTCGCGCCCGCGTCGATGGCGCCGATTGGCGCGGACAATCGGCGGCTCGGCAGGCGGCCGGGGACTGATTCCACGCTGACATCATGGTCGGCGTCACATTCGATTACACTTGCGGGACTGCTTTATCGACTCATCAACCGCTTTCTTCGTGTTTGCCGGAGTGTGCATGTCTCAGACCACCGCCGTTTCCGTCGTCGCCCTGAAGACGTTTTCGCTGTTCCACGGCCTGTCGGACGAGGCCTTGGGCAATATCGCCCGGGTGTCGATGATGCGCAGGTTCCCGCGCGGTCAATCCGTGGTGTGTGCGGGCGACCGGCCCGACTATGTCTATCTCGTGCTGACCGGCAGCCTGAAGGTCGTCGTCAGCGACGAGGATGGGCGCGAGGTGATCCTGTCCATCCTCGGCCAGGGCGAGCTGTTCGGGGAGATGGGCATGTTCGAGGAGCGGCCGCGCTCGGCATCGGTGATCGCGGTGGTGCCGGCCGACCTGGTGCTGATCTCCAAGCAGGATTTCCGCCGCATCATGCACGACAGCTTCGACGTGTCGTGGCGCATCATGTGCAACCTCGCCGAGCGCCTGCGCAACGCGGACCGCAAGATCGAGAGCCTCGCGCTGATGGACGTCTATGGCCGGGTCGCGCGCCTGCTGATCGAGATGTCCGAGGACGTCGGCGGCGAGGCGGTGGTGGTGCGCAAGATCTCCAAGCAGGACATCGCCAAGATGATCGGCGCCTCGCGCGAGATGGTCAGCCGCGTCATGAAGGACCTCGGCCAGCAGGGGCTCATCGAGGAGCGTGCCGACGGCATCGTGCTGCGCGAGCGGCTCAGCGAGGTGTGAGCGCCTTGCGGGCGCGGGCGCCTTGCCTGCGCCACAGGTTGCGGCGCATGACGGCTTTGTGAGCAGGCGCAACATCGGCCGCGGTCAATGCGGCCGATCCCGTATAATCCGGCGGTTGTTTCACTCTGGCCGCCTGGTCGCAACGCAATGCTGTCTCGCTCGTCTTCCCGTTCCCAGCCGCTGCCGGAAAAGATCTCGCTCCTGCTGCAGGAAGCGCGCTGGCTGATCCTGGGCGTGATGTCGCTCTACGTCGGGCTCGTGCTGGTGGGCTACAACGAGGCCGATCCCGGCTGGTCGCACGCGGCCGACGTGGCGCGCGTCGCCAACCCCGGCGGGCGCTTCGGCGCCTGGCTGGCGGACCTGCTGCTGTACCTCTTCGGCCTGTCCTCGTGGTGGTGGGTGGTCTTCCTCGGTTACAGCCTGCTGTGGGGCTTCCGCCGGCTGAAGAATCGCCTCGAACTCGACCGCCGCTCCTTCATCTTCGTGATGATCGGTTTCTTCGTCGTGCTGCTGACCAGCAGCGCGCTCGAATTCCTGCGTTTCCATTCCCATGGTGCGGCGGTGCCGCTCGAGCCGGGCGGTCTGCTCGGCATGGAGCTCGGCCAGCTGACCCAGCGCTACTTCGGCTTCACCGGCGGCACGCTGATGCTGCTGGCGCTGATGGCCTCGGGCCTGTCGCTGTTTACCGGACTGTCCTGGCTGGCCGTGGTCGAGCGCATCGGGCTGTGGCTGGAGCAGGGCGTCGCCGGCATGCAGCAGGCCTGGGTGCGCTGGCAGGATCGCCGGGTCGGTCGCGAGATCGCAGTGAAGCGCGAGGCCGTCGTGCAGACTCGCCGGCGCAAGGTGGAGAAGGAGGCGCCGCCGCCGCTGCGCATCGAGCCGGCGGTGGTGGCGGTGCCCAAGTCCGAACGCGTCGAGAAGGAGCGCCAGCAGACGCTGTTCGCCGATGCGCCCGAAGGCGCGATCCCGCCGGTGTCCCTGCTCGACCCGGCCAGCGGTGGCGTCGAGCCGCCGTCGCCCGAATCGCTGGAATTCACCTCGCGCGTGATCGAGACCAAGCTCGCCGACTTCGGCGTCGAGGTGAAGGTGCTCGCCGCCTATCCCGGCCCGGTCATCACCCGCTACGAGATCGAGCCCGCCACCGGGGTCAAGGGCAGCCAGGTGGTCAACCTTGCCAAGGACCTCGCGCGTGCGCTGTCGCTGGTGTCGATCCGCGTGGTCGAGACCGTGCCCGGCAAGTCGTGCATGGCGCTCGAGCTGCCCAACCCGAAGCGGCAGATGGTGCGCCTGTCCGAGATCGTCGGCTCCAAGGTGTACCAGGACGCGCATTCGCCGCTGACCGTGGTGCTGGGCAAGGACATCGGCGGCCAGCCGGTGGTGGCCGATCTCGCCAAGATGCCGCACCTGCTGGTGGCCGGCACCACCGGCTCGGGCAAGTCGGTGGGCATCAACGCGATGATCCTGTCGCTGATCTACAAGAGCGAGCCCGAGCGCGTGCGCCTGATCATGGTCGACCCGAAGATGCTCGAGCTGTCGATCTACGAGGGCATCCCGCACCTGCTGGCACCGGTCGTGACCGACATGAAGCATGCGGCCAACGCGCTCAACTGGTGCGTGACCGAGATGGACAAGCGCTACAAGCTGATGGCCGCGGTCGGCGTGCGCAACCTTGCCGGCTTCAACAAGGCGGTGCAGGAGGCACGCAAGGCCGAGGCGCCGCTCACCAACCCGTTCTCGATCAGTCCCGAGAACCCCGAGCCGCTCGAGCCGCTGCCCTACATCGTGGTGGTGGTGGACGAGCTCGCCGACATGATGATGGTGGTCGGCAAGAAGGTCGAGGAGCTGATCGCCCGCCTGGCGCAGAAGGCGCGCGCGGCCGGCATCCACCTGATCCTCGCCACCCAGCGCCCGTCGGTGGACGTGATCACCGGCCTCATCAAGGCCAACGTGCCGACGCGGATCGCCTTCCAGGTCTCGAGCAAGATCGACTCGCGCACCATCCTCGACCAGATGGGCGCCGAGACCCTGCTCGGCATGGGCGACATGCTCTACCTCGCCCCGGGCACCGGCCTGCCGGTGCGGGTGCATGGCGCCTTCGTCGCCGACGACGAGGTGCATAAGGTCGTGGACCACCTCAAGAAGATCGGTCCGCCGGACTACGTCGAGGGCATCCTGTCCACCCCCGAGGACGACCTGGAGGCCGCGCTCGGTGGCGGCGGGGAGGGCGGCGACGACGAGTCGGACGCGCTCTACGACCAGGCGGTGGAGATCGTCGTCAAGACACGGCGGCCGTCGATCTCGCTGGTGCAGCGCCATCTGCGCATCGGTTACAACCGCGCTGCGCGCCTGATCGAGCAGATGGAGCGCGCCGGCCTGGTGTCGCCGATGGGCAGCAACGGCAACCGCGAAGTCATCGTTCCGGCCAAGGAGGGCGAATGAGCCTGGTCAGCAGAGCAGCGCCCGTGCTGATGCGCGGGCTGGCAGGGATCGCGCTGGCCGCGGCGGCGCTGACGGCGGTCGCCGCCGATGGCGTCGCGCAGCTGCGTGCCTTCGTCGATGGCGCGCGCAGCGCCGAGGGCGAATTCGAGCAGGTGGTCACCGCGCAGTCGGGGCGCCGCCCGCAGGAGGCGTCCGGCAGCTTCGCCTACGCGCGTCCGGGACGCTTCCACTGGACCTACGATCGTCCCTACCGGCAGGAACTGGTCGGTGACGGCAAGGTGCTGTGGTCCTGGGATCCGGACCTGAACCAGGTCACGGTGCGCGAGATCGGCGACGCGCTCGGGGCCACGCCGGCGGCGATCCTGTTCGGCAGCGGCGCGCTCGACGACAGCTTCGAACTCGCCGACGGTGGCGAGCACGACGGCCTGGCCTGGGCGGAAGCCCGCCCGAAGCAGACCGAGAGCGGCTTCGAGTCGCTGCGCATCGGCCTGGCCGATGGCCAGCTGCGGCGCATGGAGATGCGCGACCATTTCGGCCAGACGACCGTCATCCGCTTCACCCGCCTGCGCGCCAATCCGGCGCTCGCCGCCGAGCGCTTCAGCTTCAAGCCGCCGGCCGGTGCCGACATCATCGGCGACGTGCCCGGCATCACGCGCTGAGCCGCCGTCCGCATGAGCGACCTTTTCGAGGCCCTCGATCCGCCGCAGGTCCCGCTCGCCGAGCGCATGCGGCCGAAGACGCTGGACGAGGTCGCCGGCCAGGCCCATCTGCTCGGGCCGGGCAAGCCGCTGCGCCTGGCCTTCGAGTCGCGCCGGCCGCACTCGATGATCCTGTGGGGACCGCCGGGCGTCGGCAAGACCACGCTCGCGCGGCTGATGGCGCGCGGCTTCGACGCCGACTTCATCGCGCTGTCTGCGGTGTTCTCCGGCGTCAAGGAGATCCGCGAGGCGATCCAGCAGGCGCAGGTGGCCAAGGCGCGCGGGCGGCATACGATCCTGTTCGTCGACGAGGTGCATCGCTTCAACAAGGCGCAGCAGGATGCCTTCCTGCCCTATGTCGAGCAGGGCCTGGTGACCTTCATCGGGGCGACTACCGAGAACCCGTCCTTCGAGGTCAATTCCGCGCTGCTGTCGCGTGCCGCGGTGTATGTGCTGGAGTCGCTCGATGCCGCGGCGATGGCGCAGCTGTTCGAGCGCGCGCATGCGATCGCCTGCCCCGAGCTCGGCTTCGAGGCCGACGCCCGCGAGCGCCTGATCGGCTTCGCCGACGGCGACGCGCGCCGCTTGATGAACCTGATCGAGCAGGTGCAGGTGGCCGCCGAGACCGCGAACGTGAGTCCGGTCACCGCCGCCTTCGTCGATCAGGCCCTGTCGCGCAACCTGCGCCGCTTCGACAAGGGCGGCGAAGCCTTCTACGACCAGATCTCGGCCCTGCACAAGTCGGTGCGGGGATCGGACCCGGATGCGTCGCTGTACTGGCTGTGCCGCATGCTCGACGGCGGCGCCGATCCCCTCTATCTCGGCCGCCGCCTGGTGCGCATGGCGGTGGAGGACATCGGTCTCGCCGATCCGCGTGCGCTCGACATGGCGCTCAATGCGTGCGCGACTTACGAACGGCTGGGTTCGCCGGAGGGCGAACTGGCCCTCGCCCAGGTCACGATCTTCCTCGCCTGCGCCGCGAAATCGAACGCGGCCTACAAGGCCTACAACGCCGCGCGCGCCTTCGTGGCCGGCGACGGCTCGCGGCCGGTGCCGCTGCATCTGCGCAACGCACCGACCAAGCTCATGAAGGCACTGGATTACGGCAAGGCGTACCGCTACGCGCACGACGAGCCCGAGGCCTACGCCGCCGGCGAGAACTACCTCCCGGAGGGCGTGCAGCCGCCGGGCTGGTACCAGCCGACACCGCGCGGCATGGAGGGCAAGATCGCCGAAAAACTCGCGCACCTGCGCATGCTCGATCGCAACGCGCAGCAGCGCGACCGGCAAGCCTCTCAACAAAACGCGAGGCAGAACCCATCAGGCGGGCCGGCCTCGCGTCAAGACCCGACGAAGAAAAGCACGCCGGGCGAGGAGAGCCTCAATGCGGGAGCGGATGATCCTTCATGAACCTCGCGCATACGGACGCTGCCCGCTCCGCTTTCCCGATGTCCCCACGCGCACTCGCGCGCTCGATCAACTCGAGCATGAAGTTGGTCAGGACCATGACGCCCTCCGGCGTCTGCACGAGGCCGCAACAAACCTGTGCTGCGGCGGCGTCGGGAATGTCTTCATGCTCGGCAATCAGCGAAACCTCGTCCTCGGTGAGGTCGCAGTAGTCCAGGCAGTCACGAATGGATAGCATGCCGTACTCCTCCAAGGTTGTGCCGTCTTTGCGGCTTCACGACTCATCTAAGAATAATCGACGAGCGACCTTTTGCAAGGTCGATTTACGTAAGGTCAACCAGGCAAGTTATTGATTGGAATAGTTAATTTTTGCAGTGCGCCATCCGTGACCGGCGCACGGAAAGTCCTCTGCAAACGCGTGCTTGCATCCCCTCGTGAGCACCCGGCCTTAACTTCCAGTCGCAAGTCACTGATTCGAAACGTTCCAGGAAAACTCACCGATGCTCGACATCCAGCTCCTTCGCACCCAGATCGATACCGTCGCCGCCCGTCTCGCCACCCGTGGCCTGCAGCTCGACACGGCCGCCTTCCAGGCCCTGGAAGACGAGCGCAAGCAGCTCCAGACCCGTACCCAGGAGCTGCAGGCGCGCCGCAACGCGTTGTCCAAGCAGATCGGCATGCTCAAGAGCAGGGGCGAGGATGCCGCGGGCGTGATGGCGGAAGTCGGCCAGCTCGGCGACGAGCTGAAGGCCTGCGAGCAGGCACTGCCGGTGCTGCTGGAGCGCATCAACGCCTTCCTCGCCACCCTGCCCAACCTGCCGCAGGATGACGTGCCGGTGGGCGCGGACGAAACCGGCAACGTCGAGGTGCGGCGCTGGGGTACGCCGCGCAGCTATGACTTCGAGGTGCGCGACCACGTGGACCTGGGCGCGCCGCTGGGCCTCGACTTCGAGACCGGCGCCAAGCTCTCCGGCTCCCGTTTCGCCTTCCTGCGTGGCCCGGTGGCGCGCCTGCATCGCGCGCTGGCGCAGTTCATGCTCGACACCCACACCCGCGAGCACGGCTACACCGAGTGCTACACGCCCTACATCGTCAACGGTTCGGCGCTCTATGGCACCGGCCAGCTGCCCAAGTTCAAGGAGGACCTGTTCTGGGTGCTGCGCGGCGGCGACGAGGAGGGGCTGGAGCAGTACCTGATCCCGACCGCCGAGATCACGCTGACCAACAGCGTGCGCGAGGACGTGCTCGCGCTCGATGCGCTGCCGATCCGCATGACCGCGCACAGCCCCTGCTTCCGCTCCGAGGCCGGCAGCGGCGGTCGCGACGTGCGCGGCATGATTCGCCAGCACCAGTTCGACAAGGTCGAGATGGTGCAGATCGTCGAGCCCGCGAAGAGCAACGAGGCGCTGGAGCAGATGGTCGGCCACGCCGAGGCCATCCTGCAGAAGCTGGAGCTGCCTTACCGGGTGATCACGCTGTGCACTGGCGACATGGGTTTCTCGGCGGCGAAGACCTACGACCTGGAGGTCTGGCTGCCGGCGCAGAACACCTACCGCGAGATCTCCAGCTGCTCGAACTGCGAGTCCTTCCAGGCGCGCCGCATGCAGGCGCGGTTCAAGAACGCGCAGGGCAAGAACGAGCTGGTGCACACCCTCAACGGCTCCGGCCTCGCGGTGGGCCGCACCCTGGTCGCGGTGCTCGAGAATCATCAGCAGGCCGACGGCTCGATCGTGATCCCGAAGGCGCTGGTGCCCTACATGGGCGGCGTCGAGGTGCTCGAAGCGCCGCTCTGACGCGGCAGGCCCGGCGCAGGGCCGGGTCTCACTCTCCGGCTCCGGCGTCGCGCCGTCCGAGGCGCAGGCCGGGCGCGGTCAGCGGTGCCGCGTGCGGCGGTTCCAGCCGCAGCAGGATGTCGTAGTAGCTGCGCACGTTCTCGGCCATCACCACCGCCTCGCCGCCGCGCGCCGGCCCGGACTTGAGCCGCGCGGCGTACTGCGGGCGCGACAGCAGGGGCAGCACGCCCTTCATGTCGTACCAGGCGTGCTCGTCCTTGCCCACGCTGCGCGCGATCGCGCGCGCGCCGTTGAAGTGCCCCATGCCCAGGTTGTAGGCCGCCGCGGCCATCCACGAGCGGTCCGGCTCGGGCACTTCCGCGGGCAGCTCGTCTGCCAGCATCGCCAGGTAACGCGCACCGCCGAGGATGCTCTCGCGGGCGTCGAGGCGGTTGGCGACGCCGAGCCGGTCGGCGGTGTCGGCGGTCAGCATCATCATGCCGCGCACCCCGGTGAAGGAGGTGGCGCTCGGGTCCCATTGCGATTCCTGGTAGGCGACCGCGGCTAGATAGCGCCAGTCGATGCCGGTGCGTGCCTCCGCTTCCTCGAAATGGCGGCGATAGCGGGGCAGGCGCTCGCCCACACGGTCGAGGAAGCCCTTGATGTCGTCGTCCCGGAGACGGCGGATGTGGCCGAAATGGCGATCTGCGAGGCGCGCCAGCATGCCGCTCTTCTTCGCCGCATCGATGAAGGTGTCGAGTTCGGTGGCAAGCGCGGTGTCGCGCAGCGAGCTCGCCCACGAGATCGTGGAGGGTGTCGGCAGTTCCCAGGCGATGTCGATCTCGGGATGCAGCCGCGCGGCGAATGCGTAATGCAGGCGGTCGGTGGCGACCAGGTCGAGCTCGCCCGCGGCGAGCCGCGCGAGCAGGGTCTCCTCGCCGTCGCGCACCGGGAAGTGGACGTTGAGCCCCGGCACCCGGCGGCGGATGTCGGTGGCGTGCTGGGCAGCGAGCGAGCCGCGGTGCGCACTCACCGTCCGCCCGGCGAGGTCGGCCTCGTTGCGGATCGGGGTGCCGTCGCCACGGGCTGCAATGACGTAATCCACCTCGCGCAGCGCCGCCGACCAGCGCACCGGCAGGCGCTCGTTGCGGCCCAGTCCGGCGGCGGCGAGGTGGGCGCGCCCCTGGATCACCGCATCGAGCGCGCGGGTCGCGTCGGGATAGGTGTCGAAGCGGACCGGGACGCCGAGGCGTTCGCCGAGGGCGAGCAGGAGTTCGTATTCGAAGCCACGGACCGCTCCGTCGCCATCCTCGCGATACGAGATCGCGTCGTGGCGGGTCGCGACCCGCAACTCGCCCAGCTTGCGATGATCGGCAAGCGGTGGCGCCGTGGCGGGCGAACACGCGGCGAGGATCAGGGCGAACAGGATGGGCAGCAGGAGGCGCACGGAAGTCTTACCAGTCATGACGACAGGATTGTGCGCCGCACGCCGACGCGCTGGCAATCCTGCGACGGCGGCACGGCGGGATATGGCGCCCTTCAGGTGCTCGCCGGCACTGCGTTCCTGCCCGTGCGCCAGTTCCGCAGGCTTTCCAGCAGGGACAGCAGCGCCGGCACGAAGAAGAGCACCAGCACGGCCGAGAAGCCGAGCCCGAATGCGATCGAGGTCGCCATCGGAATCAGGAACTGGGCCTGCAGCGAGCGCTCGAAGAGCAGCGGCGTGAGGCCGCCGATGGTGGTCAGCGAGGTCAGCAGCACCGCGCGCAGGCGGCCACAGGCTGCAGCCACCAGCGCATCATGCATGCTCGCGCCTTTGTGCTGCAGCTCCTTGAACAGGCTCACCAGGATGATCGAGTTGTTCACCACGATGCCGGCCAGGCCGAAGAGACCGAACATCGACAGTATGGTGAGGTCGATGTCGAGGGCCCAGTGGCCGAAGATCGCGCCTGCCAGCCCTAGCGGGATGGCCGACATCACCACCAGCGGCCAGCTCCAGGACGAGAACGACCACACCAGGATGAGGTAGATCAGCGCGAGGCCGAGGATGAGGCCGGCGCGCATGTCCTCCATGGTCTCGCGCTGGTCGGCCGAGCGTCCTTCGAAGCTGAACTCGAAACCGTATTTCTGCGCCAGTCGGGGCAGGGTGTCGGCTTCGAGCAGGGCCTGCACGGCGTTGGC
Organism: Rhodocyclaceae bacterium; assembly: GCA_029982755.1. Taxonomy (GTDB): domain Bacteria; phylum Pseudomonadota; class Gammaproteobacteria; order Burkholderiales; family Rhodocyclaceae; genus Thauera. Next base: position 67,819 of record JARRBR010000001.1, on the reverse strand, counting down.
ATTGGTGACGTCGCTGGCGACGGCGGCCGACACTTCGACCGCCAGTCGTCCCTGGGCATGGCGCAGGGCCTCGAAACCGCGGCGGGACTCCCAGCTCGCCACGGTGGCGAGCGGGGCGAAGCGGCCATCGGGCAGGCTTACGGTGATGCGGTCGAAGACGTCGAGGCGGCTGCGCTCGTCACGCGGCAGGATCACCCGCACCTCGAGCTCGTCGCGCCCGACCTGCACGAGCTGGGCGAGGGCGCCGTCGAAGGCGGCGCGCAACTGGCGGCCGAGGCTCTCGGTCGTGAGTCCCAGCGCCTCGCCCGCGGGCGTCAGGCGGTAGACGAGCTGCTCCCGTCCGTAGGGCATGTCGTCCTCGGGCTCGCTGACGCCGGGAATGCTCGTCAGCGTCTCGGCCAGCTCGAGCGCGGCAGCCTTGAGGGCGTCGGCATTGTCACCGGTGAGGCGGATGTTCAGGTCCCGTCCCGGCGGGCCCGACTGGCGGGCGGTGAAGGTGAGCAGTTCGATCCCCGCCACCGCGGGCAGCTTCTCGCGCCAGACGGCGAGGAAGTGTTCGTTGCGCACCTCGCGCTGGTCGGGCGGGGTGAGCTCGACCATGATGCCGGCGAGCTGGTCGCCGCGTGCGCTCGATCCGCTGCCGCTGCTGATCGTGCCGCCGAGGCGGGCCACCGCGGTCTGGACCAGGCCGCCGCCGAGTTCGGCTTCGGCGGCGAACAGGGCGCGTTCGAGTTCGCCCAGGAAGGCCTCGGTGCGGGCCCGTGGCGTGCCGGCGACGAAGGTGGCATTGGCGAACACGACCTGGCCCTCGGGCGTCGGGAAGAACACGAAGCCGATGCGTCCGCCCGCGATGAGCCCGACCGCGAGCACCATCAGCGCGACGGCAAGGGACACGGTAGCGCCGCGCCAGCTCAACGCGCGTTCCACCGTGCGCCTGAAGGGGCCGTCGCGGAAGCCGGCGAATGCGGCGTCGAGCCGCGCCCGCAGCGCCGACTGCTGCAAGGCCGCCTGGTCGGCGAGTGCGCCGCGCAGATGGGCGGGAAGGATGAGGAAGCACTCGAGCAGGGACGCGACGATCACCGCGACCATCACGAAAGGAATGTCGCCGAGGATGTTGCCGATGATGCCGCCCACCATCATCAGCGGCAGGAATGCGGCCACCGTGGTCAGCGACGAGGCCAGCACCGGCCCGAGCATCCGCTGCGCGCCGCCGATCGCGGCCCGGGCGGGGCCTTCGCCCATGTGGCGGTGGGTGTCGGCGTCCTCGCTGACGACGATGGCGTCGTCCACAATGATGCCGAGCGCCATGATGAGTGCGAACAGGCTCATCATGTTGATCGTGCCGCCGAAGAAGAACATCAGCCCGAGGGTGGCGAGAAATGCCGTCGGGATGCCGACCATGACCCACAGCGCCACCCGCGCAGGCAGGAAGAAATACAGCACCGCGACCACCAGCAGCAGGCCGGAGAGCCCGTTCTCGACGAGCAGTTCGATGCGATCCCTGATCAGCTGCCACTGCGCATCGAAGACCTCGAGGCCGATGCTCGGCGGCAGGGTGGGGCGGGTCTTTTCGAGCCAGTCGTCGAGGATGCGCGCGGCCCTGAGCGAGTGGCCGTTCTCGCTGCGCTGCAGCTGCAGTTCGACCACGCTGTCGCCGCGCTCGAAGAGGGCGAGTTCGTTGGCGCGGGGCTCGCGCGTGATGGTCGCGATCTCGTCCAGGCGCACCACGCCGCGCTCGTCGCTGACGACCGACAGCGGCGCGAAGGCATCGGCGCTGCGGCGCTGTTCGAGGCCACGGATCTCGCGCGCGCCGTCCGCTTCGCCGGCGATGCCTGCCGGAATGTCGCGGGCGACCTGACCCACGCGATCGCCGACCTGCACCAGCGACAGGCCGAGCGTTTCCAGCGCCGCCGACGGGATCTCGATCGCGATGCGCTCCTCCGGCAGGCCGGTGATGCTCACACGATCGATGCCGGCGGCGAGCAGCTCCTGCTCGAAGCGTCGGACCCAGGGCCGCAGCTCCTCGACGCTGCGGCCGCGCACCAGCAGGCGCGCGATCGGCTCGTAGCGTGCCACCCGGCTCACTTCGGGGGGCTCGGCTTCGCGCGGCAGGTTGCGGAACTCGTCGACACGCTGGCGCACCTGGTCGAGGGCGAGCAGCGCGTCGGTGCCCTCGTGCAGCTCGAGGGTGATGCTCGCCACCCCCTGGGCCGAGGTGGAGCTCAGCTTCTTGAGGCCATCGACGGTCTTCAGGCGCTCCTCGAGCGGCACCGTGATGCCGGTCTCGACGTCCTCGGCCGCGGCGCCGCTCCACACCACACGCACCGAGATGACGTCGAGCTCGAAGGTGGGGAAGAACTGCACGTTCATGCGCGTGAGGCCGATCACCCCGAGGACGAAGGCGAGCAGCATCAGCACGTTGGCAGCCACCTTGTGGCCGGCCAGGCGCTCGAGCACGCTGACGTGCTTCATTGCGCGGCCCCGACCACCTCGACCGCGAGCCCGTCGATCGCGTGCGGCAGATGGGTGGCGAGGATGCGCGTGCCGCTGCGCAGTGCGTCCGTGGCTGCGGCAGGGCGAACGAGCAGGTTCAGCGTCCCGCCATCGCGACGCTCGCCGGCGCGGCGGACGGGCAGGGCGCGCAGCCGGTCGTCGTCCCCGATCAGGTAGAGGCGATCGCCGCCGTGGAGCGCGGAGGGCGGCACGGCGAACACGTCGCTCACCGCCGGGCGCTCGAGTATCGCGTTGACGAAGGCTCCGACCGGGACGCCGCTCGCATCGTCCAGGCGTAGCAGGACGTCGACGCCGCGCGCATCGGCTTCGCCACCGATGCGGTCGAGGCGGGTGAGCAGGGTGGTCGCACCGAACTCGGCGCGCGCCTGCAGGACCTCGCCCCGCGCCAGCGCGGCACGCAGTTCCTCGGCGTAGATCGCTGGGATCCGGGCGCGCAGGTAGAGCGTATCGGACGGATACAGGCTGAGCAGCGCCTGTCCCGGCTGGACCTGGTCGCCGGCGGCGACCTCGACCTTGCCGATGCGCGCGGCAAAGGGCGCGCTGATCTCGCCGCGCTCGGCATCGCGCCGGGCCTCGGTCAGCCTTGCCTGGAGCTGGGCGAGGCGCGACGGGTGCTCGGCGATCGCCTGCTGGCGCTGCGACAGCGACAGGCGGACGTGGGCGACTTCCTCGCGCGCCTGATCGAACGCACTCTCGGCGCCGAGGCGCGCGTTCTTGAGGCGTTCGAAGCGCGCCAGCTTCGCCTCGGCCAGTTGCAGAAGGGTGCGCTCCTGCGCGATCGCCTCCTGGTCGTGACGGTGGCGGATGCGCTCGCGCTCGACGTCGGCCGCGGCTTGCGCAATGCGGGGCTGGAGGTCGCGCGGATCCATGCGCGCGAGCACCGCACCCGGCTCGACCCGGTCGCCGTCGCGCACCGTCACGTCGACGATGCGTCCACCGATCGGCGCCGTCGCGCGGATGCGGTCCGGGGCCTCGATGCGGCCGTAGAGCACGAGGGTCGGCCGCGCTGCCGTGGCGACGAGTTCGTGGGCCTCGACGCGCCAGACGCGCTCGCGCGCCTCCACCGCAGGGACGAGCGGGCGGGTGGCGCGCAAGACGAAGAAACCTGCCACCGCCAGCAGCAGGATCAGCACAGGAATGAGGCGGCGCATGGCAAGCCTTCGAAGCCGCGCTGCGGCTCGGTTATAAGAGTTTGCTTATTTTAATGCCTCGCGCCATTGACCGTGTCCCGGATTGCGCGCGTGCGGCAGGGGATGCGTGCCGACTCGCCAGTCAGTCGCCGAGCCAGTCCGCCTCCCAGCGCGCGAGCTCCGGAAAATGGCGTGTCGCGCTCTTCCCGAGCGCCACGTCGAGCTGCTCGATCAGCGTGTGCAGTTGCTTGTCGGGCGCCTGCGGCAGCATCGGCTCCAGCTCGATCACCAGATCGCCGGCGGCGCGCTGGCCGCGAGCGGGGAAGCCTGCCCCGGCAACGCGCAAGGTGCGCGCGTGCGCGACGCCGGGTTCGAGCGCAACCGTGCGCAAGCCCGCAGGATGGGGGATGCGCAAGGGGCCGCCGATCAGCATCCTGAGCGCACTGATCGGACGCTGGAGGACGAGGTTCCGCCCATCGCGGCGAAAAAGCGGGTGAGGGGCTAGGCGGATGCGCAGACGGAGGTCGCCGCGGGGATGGCCCGCCTCGGGATGCGCCTCGCCCTCGCCGGCCAGACGCAGTTCGTCATCGTCGATCAGTCCAGGCGGGACCTGCACCTGCAGCCAGCGCTCGCCGACCTCTTCCCCGCTGCCGGCGCAGTGGCTGCAGGCCTGGGTATTGCGGTAGCCGCGTCCTTCGCACTCGGCGCAGCGGACCAGTCCATGGGCGCCGCGGATCCGGCCCGAGCCGCGACAGGGCTCGCACAGACGGCTGACGCTGAGCTTCTCCAGGCCGCTGCCCCCGCATCGGGTGCACGCCTGAGGGGTGCGCACGCAAACCGATCGCGTGGCGCCGAGAAAGGCGTCCTCGAAGCTGATCTCCAGCGTCTGCAGGCGATCGGCGCCGGGGGCGGACGCCGGATCCGCCTTGCCGGCGTCGGCGCCCTCTGTGTCGGGGGCGTCCGGATCTTCGAGCAGGGCGGCGAGCAGACGGTCGTGGGCCTGGCGAAGCAGCTTGAAATGCTCCACCGCCTCAGGGGCGGGATTGCGATCGGGGTGCCACTGCATGGCCAGCTTGCGGAACGCGCGCTTGATCTGCTGCGTCGTGGCGCCGGGCTGCAGCCCGAGCAGTGCATGGGCGTCGGACATCGTCGGTTTCGCGGAAGCGCTCGAGAACGTGAGCTTAACCGAGCGTACGCCTCGGCTGCAGAGCTCAAAAACAAAAAAGCCTGGTCCGAAGACCAGGCTTTTCCGTGTTGTCTGGCGCGCCCGGAAGGATTCGAACCTCCTACCCCCTGGTTCGTAGCCAGGTACTCTATCCAGATGAGCTACGGGCGCGTTGCCGATTTCGTTTAGAGCCCGATATCGGAAGGCTTTGTTGGCGCGCCCGGAAGGATTCGAACCTCCTACCCCCTGGTTCGTAGCCAGGTACTCTATCCAGATGAGCTACGGGCGCTTCGTGCTGCACTGCGAAGGTGCGGGATTATAACGGCTGTTCCCACAACTTCAAGTGTTACTTGGCGGAGAGGGTGGGATTCGAACCCACGGTAGGCTCGCACCTACGCCTGATTTCGAGTCAGGTACATTCGACCACTCTGCCACCTCTCCGCTCGAAGGTCGGCATTATAGTGAATCCGCCGGAAAAGTGAACGCTTTTCTTGAGGTCCCTTTGCGAGTGCCGCACGCCCCGCCCGCCAGCGCTGCGGCGCGACAAGGCGCAAAAGCGATCATGCGCTCTTGGGCAGCATTTCCTCGTAGGCGCGCACCGCCTCGGCGGCGTACATCAGGGCCGGGCCACCGCCCATGTAGGTGCACACGCCCAGGGTTTCCACGATCTGCTCGCGGCTGGCGCCGAGGCGGATCAGGGCCTTGACGTGGAAGCCGACGCAGGCGTCGCAGCGTTGGGTGACCGCGATCGCCAGGGCGATGAGTTCCTTCTGCAGCTCGCTCAGCGCGCCGTCCTGCAGCGCGCCCTTGGCCATCGCGCTGAAGCCCTGCATCGTGTCCGGGGTTTCCTTGCGCAGGGTGGCGAGCGCCTTGGACACGTCGGTGGTGATCTGGACGAAGGACTTCGAGGACATCGCGGCGGCTCCGTATTTAAGACAACGCTTATTTTAATCCCAAAGCCAGCGCATCCGCCATCCTGGTCCTCGCTGGCTGCATGCGGCGAATGAATCCGGTGGCGGGTGACGACCGGGATCGCCCGCTTCGCGCGACGTGTCGCGACCCCGGCCGACGGGGCGTCAGGCCTTGCGTTTGTCGCGCTCGATCAGCGCATAAGCGGAGTGGTTGTGGATCGACTCGAAGTTCTCCGACTCGACCACGTAGGCATCGATGCGCGGTTCGCGGTGCAGCTGGGCGGCGACGTCGCGCACCATGTCCTCGACGAACTTGGGGTTGTCGTAGGCGCGCTCGGTGACCCACTTCTCGTCCGGGCGCTTGAGCAGGCCGAAGACCTCGCACGAGGCCTGGGCCTCGACGAGCTGCACCATCTCCTCGATCCAAAGATGGTCGTTCAGCACCGCGGTCACGGTGACGTGCGAGCGCTGGTTGTGCGCGCCGTATTCGGAGATCTTCTTCGAGCACGGGCACAGGCTGGTCACCGGCACCACCACCTTCATCGTGAATTCGTAGACGCCGCCCTCGCGGATGCTGCCGATGAAGCAGACCTCGTAGTCGAGCAGGCTCTGCACGCCGGACACCGGCGCCGTCTTGTTGATGAAGTAGGGGAAGCTCATCTCGACGTGCCCGGTCTCGGCTTCCAGGCGCTCGACCATCGCGCGCAGCATCGGCTCGAAGTTCTCGACCGAGATCTCGCGCTCGTTGCCGTTGAGGATCTCGACGAAGCGCGACATGTGGGTGCCCTTGAAGTTGTGGGGCAGCCCGACGTACATGTTGAAGCTGGCAACCGTATGCTGCACGCCGCCCGCCTTGTCTGCGACCTTGATCGGATGGCGGATGGACTTGATGCCGACCTTGTCGATGGCGATCCGGCGGCTGTCGGCGCTGCTCTGCACGTCGGGGATGGCGAGATCGGTGGGGGCGTTCATGGACGGCTCTCTGGTCTGGGGCGGGGGAAAAGCAGAAGATCGCAGGTGCAATCCAGTTGCACCTGCGACCCGATCTTAGCTTTCCCGACAAAAATGCTCAACCTTTGCAGGCTGGCTTCAAAGTTCCAGTGCGCGCTGGATGCTGGCGAGGATGCCCGCCTTGTCGAGACCCGCCGAGGCGAGGAGCTGCCCCTGATCGCCGTGGTCGATGAAGTGGTCGGGCAGGCCCAGGCGCAGCACGCGCGGGCGTTGCGCGAGGCCGTCCACGATGCGGGCGACTTCGGAACCGGCGCCGCCGATCACCGCGTTCTCCTCCACGGTCACGAGCAGATCGTGGCTGGCGGCGAGTTCCGCGACCAGCGCCGCGTCGAGCGGTTTGACGAAGCGCATGTTGGCGACCGTGGCGTCGAGGGCTTCGCCGACCTCGCCCGCGACCGCAACCAGGCTGCCGAAGGCGAGCAGGGCGACGCGCCTGCCGCGGCGCAGGACCTCGCCCTTGCCGATCGGCAGCGCCTGCATCCGTGCCTGCGGGGTGACGCCGGTCCCGCCGCCGCGCGGATAGCGCACCGCGCTCGGCCCAGGGTGCTGCACCGCGGTGTACAGCATCTGGCGGCATTCGTTCTCGTCCGCCGGCGCCATCACCACCATGTTGGGGATGCAGGCGAGGTAGGACAGGTCGAAGGCGCCGTGGTGGGTGGCGCCGTCCGCGCCCACCAGGCCGCCGCGGTCGATCGCGAACACCACCTGCAGGTTCTGCAGCGCGACGTCGTGGATCAGCTGGTCGTAGGCGCGCTGCAGGAAGGTGGAGTAGATCGCCACCACCGGCACGAAGCCCTCGCAGGCGAGCCCGGCGGCGAAGGTCACGGCGTGCTGCTCGGCGATGCCGACGTCGAAGTAGCGCTCCGGGAACTCCTGGGCGAAGCGCACCAGGCCCGAGCCCTCGCGCATGGCGGGGGTGATGCCGACGATGCGCGGATCGGCCTTCGCCACGTCGCACAGCCAGTCGCCGAACACCTGGGTATAGGTCAGCTTGCCGCCGCCCTTGCCGGCCTGGATGCCGGCGGTGTGGTCGAACTTCGAGACGCCGTGGTACAGGATCGGATCGGCCTCGGCGAGCTTGTAGCCCTGGCCCTTCCTGGTAATCACGTGCAGGAACTGCGGGCCCTTGAGCTTCTTCAGGTTCTGCAGGGTCGGGATCAGCGCGTCGAGGTCGTGGCCGTCGATCGGTCCGTAGTAGTGGAAACCGAACTCCTCGAACAGCGTGCCCGGGCTGATCATGCCCTTGGCGTATTCCTCGACCTTGCGCGCGAGCTCCGCCACCGGCGGCGCCATGCCGAGCACCTTCTCGCCGACGCGGCGCGCGGTGTTGTAGGTCGATCCGGACAGCATGCGGGCGAGGATCTTGGTGAGGGCGCCGACCGGCGGCGAGATCGACATCTCGTTGTCGTTGAGGATCACCAGCAGGTTGATGTCCTCGATGTCGCCGGCGTTGTTGAGCGCCTCGAAGGCCATGCCGGCGGACATTGCACCGTCGCCGATCACCGCGATCGCGTGGCGGTCTTCCTTGCGCGCACGGGCGGCGACCGCCATCCCCAGCGCGGCCGAAATCGAGGTCGACGAATGCGCGGTGCCGAAGGTGTCGTACTCGCTCTCGCAGCGACGCGGGAAGCCGGAGATGCCACCGAAATGGCGCAGGCCGGACATCGCGCTGCGGCGGCCGGTCAGCACCTTGTGGCCGTAGGTCTGGTGGCCCACGTCCCACACGATGCGGTCGTGGGGGGTGTTGAAGACGTAATGCAGCGCGATGCTGAGCTCGACCGTGCCCAGGTTCGACGACAGGTGGCCGCCGGTCTTCGAGACCGATTCGATCAGGAAGGCGCGCAGCTCGGTGGCGAGGAGGGCGAGATCGCGGCGTTCGAGCGCCCGCAGCTCGGCGGGCGAGTCGATTCGTTCCAGATGGGGGTAGGGGGCCATGGAAGATCCGGCGTTATGTACGTTTGTTCTTCGCGGTCGGTCAGAAGGCGCGGTGCACGACGTAGTCGGCGAGCTGTTCCAGGCGCAGTGCGCGCGCGCCGAAGGGGCGCAGCGTGGCCTTCGCGTCGGCCAGCATGTCCTCCGCCAGCTGGCGGGCGTCGGCGAGGCCGAGGAGGCTGACGTAGGTCGGCTTGTCGTTCTCGGCGTCCTTGCCGGCGGTCTTGCCGAGGGTCGCGGTGTCGGCCGCGGCGTCGAGGATGTCGTCCACGACCTGGAACAGCAGTCCAACCACCTTGGCGTAATGGTCGAGACGGGCCAGTTCGTCCGCGCCGAGCGCCTGCCCCGCGCGCGCGCCGAGCAGTACCGCGGCACGGATCAGCGCTCCGGTCTTGTGCACGTGCATGAACTCGAGTTCCTCGCGCCCCAACTGCAGTCCCACCGAGGCGAGGTCGATGGCCTGGCCACCGGCCATGCCGCGCGAACCGGAGGCCACCGCCAGGTGCGCGACCATCGCTAGCTGGGCGGCGGGATCGGTACCGATCGGCGCCTCGGCCAGGACCTGGAAGGCGAGCGTCTGCAGGGCGTCGCCGGCGAGCAGCGCGGTGGCCTCGTCGTATTCGACATGCACGGTCGGTTTGCCGCGGCGCAGCACATCGTCGTCCATGCACGGCATGTCGTCGTGCACCAGCGAGTAGGCGTGGATCAGCTCGACCGCACAGGCGACGCGGTCGACGTCCGCCGGGGAGGCGCCGGCCAGCTCGCCGGCGGCGTGCGCGAGCAGCGGGCGCACGCGCTTGCCTCCGCCGAGCACGGCGTAGCGCATCGCCTCGTGCAGTCGCTGCGGCGCGATCGCGGGCTCGGGCAGCACGCCGGCGAGGGCGGCCTCGGTGCGCTGCTGGATCTGCGCCATCCAGTCGGTGAAGGAGAGGGGCGTTCGGGTGTCGTTCATGCGCCGGCCTTGTCTTGGTCGCGTCCGTCGTCGTCGGCGGGGAGGTCCACCAGGGCTTCGCCCTCGAGCACCTTGATGCGCTGCTCCGCCTCGCTCAGCGTGGCCTGGCAATGGCGCAGGAGGTTTACACCGCGCTGGTAGCGGGCGAGGGCGTCTTCGAGCGGAAGGTTGCCCGACTCCATCTCCTGGACGATGGCTTCGAGCTCGGAGATCGCCGCTTCGAATGTCTTGGGAGGGATTGCCGACTTGGGCATGGATGAATATCTGCGCGGCAAAAGCGGGAAAATAACCGAATGCGGGTCTGGCGGTCAAACGGGGTCTGACATACACTAACTCGTTTATTTTTCCGGATTTCTTGTCCGCAAGAGGAGGTTCGGGGATGTCCGACATCGCTTCCAAGGCTCAACTGGCCCAGGCCGCTTCCCAGCTGCCTGTCTCCTGGTACTTCGACGAAAAGGTTTTCGAACTGGAGAAGAAGCTCCTCTTCGATGCCGGCCCGGGGTACGTCGGCCACGAGCTGATGGTGCCCGAGGTCGGCAACTACCGTTCGCTCGAGTGGCTCGATCATTCCAAGCTGCTGTTCCGCACCGACGCGGGCGTGCACCAGCTGTCCAACGTCTGCCGCCATCGCCAGGCGATCATGCTGCAGGGCAGCGGCACGACCGAGCACGTGGTGTGCCCGGTGCACCGCTGGACCTACGACCAGCAGGGTGCGCTGATCGGCGCGCCGCATTTCGCCGAGAGGCCCTGTCTGGGCCTCAAGCGCGACCCGCTCGAGAACTGGAACGGCCTGCTGTTCAAGGGGCCGCGCTCGGCCACCGCGGATCTCGCCGGCATGATGGTGGCGCCGGAACTCGACTTCAGCGGCTACAAGCTCGACCGCGTCGAGATCCACCAGTGCAACTACAACTGGAAGACCTTCATCGAGGTCTATCTCGAGGACTACCACGTCGTGCCCTTCCACCCCGGTCTGGGCAACTTCGTGACCTGCGACGACCTCTCCTGGCAGTTCGGCGACTGGTACTCGGTGCAGCAGGTGGGCATTACCTCGCTCGCCAAGCCGGGCTCGGCGACCTACGCCAAGTGGCATCGGGCGGTGCTCGACTACTACGGCGAGAAGAAGCCCGAGCACGGCGCGATCTGGCTCACCTACTACCCGAACATCATGGTCGAGTGGTATCCGCACGTGCTGGTGGTGAGCACGCTGATCCCGACCGATGTTAACAAGACCACCAACGTGGTCGAGTTCTACTACCCCGAGGACATCGTCGAGTTCGAACGCGAGTTCGTCGAGGCCGAGCAGGCCGCGTACATGGAAACCGCGATCGAGGACGACGACATCGCCGAGCGCATGGACCGCGGGCGGCTGGCGCTGATGAAGGAAGGTCGCAACGAGGTCGGCCCGTACCAGTCGCCGTTCGAGGACGGGATGCAGCACTTCCACGAGTTCTACCGGCGGATCATGGAGCCGCACATCGGCGGCTGAGCCCGGATCCTTGTGCATAACGCAAAAAACCCTCGCCGCTCGTGGCCGCGAGGGTTTTTGCTTTCAGCACGACCGGCGCGAGCGCGCCGATCAGCGCACGTCCTGCAGCTCCTTCGGCAGCGGGAAGGTCACCCGCTCCGGTACGCCGTCGAGGTTGCGCACCGGGCCGCCGCTGAGTTCCTTCAGGCGCGCAATCACTTCTTCCACCAGCACTTCCGGCGCCGAGGCGCCCGCGGTGACGCCGATGCGGCGCTTGCCTTCCACCCAGGCCGGATCGATGCCGGCGGCGTTGTCGACCAGGTAGGCCGGCACGCCGCGCAGTTCGGCGACCTCGCGCAGGCGGTTGGAGTTGGAGCTGTTCTTCGAGCCCACCACGAACACCACGTCGGCGTGCGGGGTCATGAACTTGACCGCGTCCTGGCGGTTCTGCGTCGCGTAGCAGATGTCGTCCTTCTTCGGGCCGACGATACTTGGGAAGCGCGCACGCAAGGCATCGACGATGGTGGCGGCGTCATCCACCGACAGCGTGGTCTGGGTCACGTAGGCGAGCTTGTCGGGGTCGGCGACCTGCAACGTGGCGACGTCCTCGGGCGTCTCGACCAGATGGATGCCGGTGTCGACCTGGCCCATCGTGCCCTCGACCTCGGGGTGGCCCTTGTGACCGATCATGATGATCTCGCGGCCCTGCTCGCGCATCCGGCCGACCTCGATGTGCACCTTGGTGACAAGCGGGCAGGTGGCGTCGAACACGCGCAGCCGGCGGCGCTCGGCTTCCTCGCGCACCGCCAGCGAGACGCCGTGGGCGGAGAAGATCACCGTGTTGCCGGCGGGCACCTCGTCCAGCTCGTCGACGAAGATCGCGCCCTTGTTGCGCAGGTCGTCCACGACGAACTTGTTGTGCACGACCTCGTGGCGCACGTAGATCGGCGCGCCGAAGCGCTGCAATGCGCGCTCGACGATCTCGATCGCGCGCTCCACGCCGGCGCAGAAGCCGCGCGGATTGGCGAGCAGGATTTCCTTGTCGTTCATCTCTCGTCTCTGTGGGGCGCGTGTGCTCAGGAGATCCCGATCACCTGCACCTCGAAGCGGATCGCCTTGCCGGCGAGGGGGTGGTTGAAGTCGATCAGCGCCGACTGTGCGTCGATCTCGCGCACGAGACCAGAGTAGCGCGAGCCGTCGGGCGCGGTGAACTCCATGATGCTCATCGGCTCGATCTCCTCGTCCGGCATGTGTTCGCGCTTGACGCGCTCGACCAGTTCCTCGCGATAGGGGCCGAAGGCTTCCTCGGCCGCGAGTTCGAAGACGTGGTGGGTGCCGGGCATCAGCCCGATCAGCAGCTTCTCCATCGCCGGCAGCATTTCGCCGGCGCCGAGCTGCAGCGTGGCGGGGGTGGCGTTGAAGGTGCTGATCAGCGGCTGGCCGCTCGGCAGCGAGATGCGGTAATGCAGGGTCACGAGGCTGTTGGCCTGGATCGCGTCGCTCAAGATGGTGCTCCCGGTCAGGGCTGGTTCTTGCTGGCGGTGCCGAAGATCTGGCCCCAAAGCATCAGCACGACGCCCACGGTGATGGCCGAGTCGGCCAGGTTGAACGCCGGCCAGCTCCAGCCGGCGTGATGGAAGTGCAGGAAGTCCACCACGGCGCCGTGCACCAGGCGGTCATAGACGTTGCCGAGCGCGCCGCCGATGATCAGCGCGAAGGCGGCCGGCAGCAGCTTCTCGTGGCGGTGGTGGTGCATCAGCGTGAGCAGCCAGCCGCTGATGCCGAGCGCCAGCACGGTGAAGAACCAGCGCTGCCAGCCACCGTGCTCGGCGAGGAAGCTGAACGCCGCGCCGGTGTTGAACACCAGCACCAGGTCGAAGAAGCTCGTGACCGGAATCACCTGGCCATGGTGCAGGTTCGCCAGCACCAGCTGCTTGGTGATCTGGTCGAGCACGCCGATCACCGCGGCCAGGATCAGCCACGGCAGCATCAGCGACAGCGCACTGCGCGGCGCAGGAGAACGCATCGTGCCGGCCGCCTCAGGCATGGACACGGGTTTCGCCATCGCCGAACAGGTTGCTCACGCAGCGTCCGCACAGTGTCGGGTGCTCGGCGTGGCTGCCGACCGTTTCCACGTAGTGCCAGCAGCGCTCGCACTTCTGCGCCGTGCTCGGAGTGGCGACGATGCGCTCGTCCTCGACGCTCGCTACTTCGCTGAGCACGGCCGCCGAGGTCATGGTGACGAAGCGCAGATCCTCGCCAAGGCTCGCCATGGCAGCGAACTTGTCGGCGGTGAGCGCGAGCGCGAGCTCGGCCTGCAGCGAGGCACCGACCTTGCCTTCGGTGCGCAGCGCCTCGATGACCTTGAGGCCCTCGGCTCGCACCGCGCGGATGATCTCCCAGCGTGCGATCAGGCCGGCCTCACCCTCCTGCGCGGGCAGGGCGTGGAAGGTGTGCAGCATCACGCTGTCGGGTTCTTCCCCAGCCTTAGCCGGGTTCAGGATGGCCCAGGCCTCCTCGGCGGTGAAGGACAGGATCGGCGCCATCAGCTTGAGCAGCGTCTGGGTGATGTGCCACAGAGCGGTCTGGGCGGCGCGGCGCGGCAGGCTGCCGGCGGCGGTGGTGTACAGGCGGTCCTTGAGGATGTCGAGGTAGAAGGCGCCCAGGTCCTCGGCGCAGAATACCTGCAGCGCCTGCACCACGCGGTGGAACTCCATCTTCGCGTAGTCGGCCTCGGCCTGCAGCGCCATCTGGCGGGTGAAGGCGAGCGCGTAGCGGTCGAGGTCCATCCACTGTTCGAGCGGCACGGCATCGCGGGCGATGTCGAAGTCGGCGGTGTTGGCGAGCAGGAAGCGCAAGGTGTTGCGTACGCGGCGATACACCTCGACCACGCGGTCGAGGATCTCCTTGGAGATCGACAGCTCGCCCGAGTAATCGGTGGACGCCACCCACAGGCGCAGGATCTCGGCGCCGAGCTTGCCGGTGACTTCCTGCGGCACCACCACGTTGCCGAGCGACTTGCTCATCTTGCGTCCGGCGCCATCTACTGCGAAGCCGTGGGTGAGCAGGCTGCGGTAGGGCGCGTGGCCATCGATCGCGCAGCCGGTCAGGAGCGAGGAGTGGAACCAGCCGCGGTGCTGGTCGGACCCTTCCAGGTACATGTCGGCACGCGGGCCTTCCGGGTGGCCGTCGTTGTGCGAGCCGCGCAGCACGTGCTTGTGCGTGGTGCCGGAGTCGAACCAGACATCCAGCGTGTCGCTGATCTTGTCGTACTGGGCGGCCTCGGCGCCGAGCAGTTCAGCGGCGTCGAGCTTGAACCAGGCCTCGATGCCTTCCTTCTCCACGCGCAGCGCGACTTCCTCCATCAGCTCGACGGTGCGCGGATGCAGCTCGCCGGTCTCCTTGTGCAGGAAGAAGGGGATCGGCACGCCCCAGTTGCGCTGGCGCGAGATGCACCAGTCGGGGCGGTTGGCGATCATCGCGTGCAGGCGCGCCTGGCCCCAGGCGGGGTAGAACTTGGTCGCCTCGACTGCGCGCAGCGCGCGCTCGCGCAGCGTGGAGCCATCGGCTGCGACCTTGTCCATGCCGACGAACCACTGCGCGGTGGCGCGATAGACCAGCGGCGTCTTGTGGCGCCAGCAGTGCATGTAGCTGTGGGTGATCTTGCCGTGCGAGAGCAGGGCGCCGACCTCGGCGAGCTTGTCGACGATGGCCGGGTTGGCCTTCCAGATGTTCATGCCGCCGAAGAAGGGCAGGTCGGGCACGTACTCGCCGCCGCCCATCACCAGCGACAGGATCTCCTCGTTGCTGCGGCCGTAGGCGCGCCAGGCGTTGAAGTCGTCCACGCCGTGCGCGGGAGACGAATGCACGATGCCGGTGCCGGCGTCGATGCCGACGTAGTCGGCGAGGTATACCGGCGAGACGCGATCGTAGAAGGGATGGCGGAACTCGATGCGCTCGAGGGCCGCGCCCTTGGTGGTGGCGACGATGTGGCCTTCGAGCTTGAAGCGCTCCAGCGCGCTGGCGACCAGATCCTTGGCGAGCACGAGCAGGCGATCGCCCGTGTCCACCAGCGCGTAGTCGAACTCGGGGTGGGCGTTGAGCGCCTGGTTGGCGGGAATGGTCCACGGGGTGGTGGTCCAGATCACCGCGGCGGCAGGCTTGTCGAGCCTGGCCAGGCCGAAGGCGGCGGCGAGCTGGTCGGAATGCGCGTCCGATACCGGGAAGGCGACGTCGATGGTCGGCGACGGCTTGTCCGCATACTCCACCTCGGCCTCGGCGAGCGCCGAGCCGCAGTCGAAGCACCAGTTCACCGGCTTCAGGCCCTTGAACACGTAGCCGTTCCTGGTCATCTCGGCCAGCGCGCGGATCTCGTTCGCCTCGTTGGCGAAGTCCATCGTGCGGTAGGGGTTGTCCCAGTCGCCGAGCACGCCGAGCCTGATGAAGTCGGCTTTCTGGATCTCGATCTGCTCGGCGGCGTAGGCGCGGCACAGTTCGCGCACCTTGTCCGCGGGCAGATTCTTGCCGTGGGTGACCTCGACCTTGTGCTCGATCGGCAGGCCGTGGCAGTCCCAGCCCGGCACGTAGGGGGCGTCGAAGCCGGCCAGCGTCTTCGAGCGCACGATGATGTCCTTGAGGATCTTGTTCAGCGCATGGCCGATGTGCAGGCTGCCGTTGGCGTAGGGCGGGCCGTCGTGGAGGACGAACTTGGGCCGGCCGGCACTGGCCTTGCGGATGCGCTGGTAGAGCTTCTTCTGTTGCCAGTCGGCGATCCAGTTCGGCTCGCGCTTGGGCAGGTCCCCGCGCATCGGGAACGGGGTGTCGGGCAGGTTGAGCGTCTTGCGGTAGTCGGCCATGGCGAAGTCGGGTGTCGGTTGGGTCGGTACGATTCGGGTGGGCGGGCCTGCGCAGGATCAGGCGGATTCGGAATCAGGGTGTGCGGCGAACCAGTCGCGCGCGACCTGCGCATCGCGCGCGATCTGGGCGCGCAGCGCGTCGAGCGACTCGAACTTGCGCTCCTCGCGCAGCTTGTGCAGGAAATGCACGCGGATGTGCGCACCGTAGCAGCTTTGCGTCCAGTCGAAGAGATGGACTTCGAGGCGGGCGCGGCCGCGCGCGGTGGCGGTCGGGCGCACGCCGATGTTGGCGACGCCGGTCACGCGGCGCCCGGCCAGGCCTTCGACGCTGACCGCATAGACGCCGGTCAGTGCCGGGCGGCGATGCTTCATCTGGATGTTGGCGGTCGGGAAACCGAGCTGGCGGCCGATCTTGTCGCCGTGGCAGACGCGGCCGGCGATGCTGTAGGGGCGGCCGAGCAGGCGCGCGGCGTGGGCGAGGTCGGCCTCGGCCAGCGCCTGGCGCACTGCCGAGCTCGAGACGCGCTCGCCCTCGACGTCCAGGGTCGGCATCGACTCCACGCCGAAGCCGTGCTGCTCGCCGGCGGCGCGCAGCATCCGGAAATTGCCCTGGCGGCGTGCGCCGAAGCAGAAGTCGTCGCCGACGAACAGGTGGCGCACCTGCAATCCGCGCACCAGGGTGTCGGTGATGAAGCTTTCCGCCGTCTGTGCGGCCAGGCGGGCGTTGAAGCGGCAGATGTAGGTACGGTCCACGCCGGCAGCGTCGAGCAGCAGCAGCTTTTCGCGCAGCGAGGCCAGGCGGGCGGGGGCGTCGGCAGGGCTGAAGTATTCGCGCGGGTGCGGCTCGAAGGTGAGCACCACCGCCGGCAGGCCGAGTGCGCGGGCCTTTCCGGTCAGCAGCGAAAGCAGCGCCTGGTGGCCGAGATGCACGCCATCGAAGTTGCCGATGGTGAGCACCGCAGCCGTGTCGGCGTGCTCGGGAATCCCGCGGTGAACCTGCATAAGCGCCTGAAAAAGCCGCAATTATAGCGACAAAGCCCGCATCTGCGGGCTTTGCACGATGGCTTCGGCGCTGCGCGGGCTTCAGTCCAGGCGTGCCACCCGGGTCGGGGCCGACGGTGCGTGCTCCTGGAAGTAGCGCTTGATGCCGCGCATCAGCGCGGTGGCCATCTTGTCCTGGTAGGCCTCGTCGTTGAGCCGGCGCTCTTCCTGGGGATTGCTGATGAAGGCGGTCTCGACCAGCACCGAGGGGATGTCGGGCGCGCGCAGCACGGCGAAGCCGGCCTGTTCGACCTCGGGTTTGTGCAGGCGGTTGATGCTGCCGAGTTCGCCGAGCATCGCGCGACCGAGCTTGAAACTGTCGTTGATGGTGGCGGTCTGCGACAGGTCGAGCAGGGTGCGGGCAATGTGGCCGTCCTGGCGTGCCAGATTGACGCCGCCGACCAGGTCGGCGTCGTTCTCCTTCTGCGCCAGCCAGCGTGCGGCGGAGCTGGATGCGCCGCGTTCGGACAGCACATACACCGAGCTGCCGTTGGCTTCCGGGCGGACGAAGGCGTCGGCGTGGATCGACACGAACAGGTCGGCGCGCACCCGGCGTGCGCGGGTGACGCGCTGGTGCAGCGGCACGAAATAGTCGCCGTCGCGGGTCAGCACGGCGCGCATGCCGGGCTCGGCATCGATCTTGCGCTTGAGGCGTTGGGCGATCGACAGCGTGACGTTCTTCTCGTAGCTGCCGCCACGGCCGATCGCGCCCGGGTCCTCGCCGCCGTGGCCGGCATCGAGCACCACCGTGTAGAGGCGATTGACCGCCTGCTCCTTGCGCCGTTCACGCGGCGCCGGCTGGTTGGGCTGGGTGCGGGCGACGGTCGTCGTTTCCTTGCCGTCGTCGCCCATCGCGGCGTCCATCGGCGAGTCCTTCATGATCAGCGCCATCAGCGGATCGTGCTCGACGGTCGGGTGCAGGTCGAGCACCAGGCGATGACCGTAGTCGCCGACCGGGGCGAGCGTGAAGACCTGCGGATTCACCACCGACTTCAGTTCCACCACCACGCGGACCACGCCCGGACGGTTCTGGCCGGCGCGGATCAGGCGGATGTAGGGGTCGCTGTCGAGGACCTTGGAGGGCAGGGACTCGAGCACGCTGTTGAGCTCGACCCCCTCGAGGTCGACCACGAGGCGGTCCGGGTCCTGCACCAGCATGTGGCTGAAACGCAGCTGCGACGCGCCTTCTAGGGTGATGCGGGTGTACTCGGGCGAGGGCCACACGCGCACTGCGACCAGGCTCGCCGAGGCCGCATGGCCGATCGGGCTCACCATCAGCGCGAGCGAGGCGCCGGCGAACTTGAGCAGGCGGCGACGATTGAGGCGCGGCGCGCCCTGCGGCGCGTGCGCGCCTTCGAGGGGATTCAGATCGCCTTGGGCGCCGGGTTCGCGCTCCGTAATGCTTTCACCAGTCCGATCACGCATGTCCGCCCCGCTTCCGTATTCCCGCCGATCTCCACAAACCGCCCGTTTTCACTGGCTTCGAGGCGAATCTCGACGTCGGGGGAAGGCAGATAGGGCAGCGCCTTGTCGGGCCACTCCACGATGCATACGCCTTCACCGGCGAAGTATTCGTCCAGTCCTGCGTCCAGGTATTCTTCGGGCGAATTGAAGCGATAAAAATCAAAGTGATATAAGTCTAATCTAGAAACGACGTAAGGTTCAATCAAGGTGTAGGTCGGACTTTTCACCTTGCCTTCGTGACCCAGGCCACGAAGCACGCCGCGGGTGAGCGTGGTCTTGCCCATGCCGAGGTTGCCCTGCAGCCAGATGCGCAGCCCCGGGCTGAGCACCGCGGCCAGCGTCGTTCCCAGCGTTTCCGTGTCCTTTTCGTCCGCCAAGTGCGCCTGCAGGCGGGCGCCGCTATCATCGGCGGCTTGAATCAATTCGATCATGGGATGCTCCAGCAGATGGCGTCGGACCCGGAAAACCGCGTGGCGCAGGGGGCGGACAGGCCGCTCGTCGATGGCGAAGGCCTTGTTGCGCGGATCAGACAGTGGGGGCGGGAACTCGGCTTCGATGCCGTCGGCGTGGGCGGAATCGAGCTCGCGGATGCCGAGCCGGGCCTGGCTGCCTGGCTCGAAGCCGGGTTTCACGGGGACATGGATTATATGGCGCGCCACGGCATGAAGCGCGCCCGCGCCGACGAGCTGGTGCCGGGCACGCTGCGGGTGATCAGCGCCCGCATGGGCTACTGGCCGGATGCGGCGCCGGCCGGCGCCGTGCTCGACGATCCGGCGCTCGGCTACGTCTCGCGCTATGCGCTCGGACGCGACTACCACAAGGTGCTGCGCAACCGGCTGCAGAAGCTGGCCGAGCGCATCGCCGCCGAGGTCCCCCATCAATACCGCGTGTTCACCGACTCGGCGCCGGTGCTGGAGGTCGAGCACGCCAGCCGCAAGGGCCTGGGCTGGCGCGGCAAGCACACGCTGCTGCTCGACCGCGCGGCGGGCTCGTGGTTCTTCCTTGGCGAGATCCTCACCGACCTGCCGCTGCCGGTCGATGCGCCGCTCGAGCCGCATTGCGGACGCTGCACCGCCTGCATCGACGCCTGTCCCACCGGCGCCATCGTCGCGCCCTACCAGTTGGACGCGCGACGCTGCATCTCCTACCTGACGATCGAGCTGCACGGCCCGATTCCGCTCGAGCTGCGCCCGCTCCTCGGGAATCGCATCTACGGCTGCGACGACTGCCAGCTGGTGTGCCCGTGGAACCGCTTCGCGCAGCTCGGCCGCGAGCCGGATTTCGCCCCGCGCCACGGCCTCGACAGTGCGCGCCTGATCGACCTGTTCGCGTGGACCGCGGCCGAGTTCGCCGAGCGCACCGCCGGCAGTCCGATCTACCGCATCGGCCATGAGCGCTGGCTGCGCAACATCGCGGTGGCGCTGGGCAACGCCCCGCCTTCGGCCGCCGTGCGCGCGGCCCTGCTGGCGCGCGCCGGGGACGAGAGCGCGCTAGTGCGCGAGCACGTGGCGTGGGCGCTGGCGCGCCAGGACGCGGCGTCAGGCTAGAATCCGCCGCCGCGCTTGCAGCCGGCAGCGATCCCGCTCCAGACCACCCAACAGGCACAGGAATCCCGCCCATGGAAGACCGCATCGTCACCCTCGAGACCAAGCTGATGGCCGCCGAGGACCTGCTCGACGAGCTCAATCGCACGGTGTGGCGGCAGCAGCAGGAGCTCGACGTGCTGCGTGAGCAGCTGCGGCAACTGGCACAGCAGGTGAAGACCATCCAGCCGGGCAATCCGCTGCGCCCGGAAGACGAGCTCCCGCCGCACTGGTGAGACGGCATCGGCGCCTTTTTCCGCCGGCGGCGACCGGCCGCTGCCGTTCCCGGCGCTAGCCGATCAGCGCGCCAGTCAGGCGGGAGAGGGTGTCGCCGAATGCGGTGGTGAGGATCACCAGGACCGGCATGCCGTGGCAGAAGGTCATCACGGCGCGGCGGATGCGCGGATGCGCCTCGTGCAGCTCGAGGAAGTAGCTGCACACCAGGCGCAGCTTGATCGCCATCACCACCGACACACCCACCGCGACCAGCACGGCGTTGCCGTCGGTGCTGCCGATCCCGGCGCCGCCCACGCTCAGCAGCACCAGCATCAGCCAGGCAAGATCGATTCTGCGTTCGGAACTCATGCGGGGGGCCTCATCCGAGCAGGTAGAAGAGCGGGAAGATCATCAGCCAGATCATGTCGGTGACGTGCCAGTAGCAGGCGAACGCTTCCAGGCCGCTGTGTTCTTCCGCCGTGTAGGCGCCGAAACCGGTGCGGGCGATCACCCACAGCATGCCGAGCAATCCCCAGAACACGTGCACCAGGTGGGTGAAGGTCAGGTAGTAGTAGCTGACGATGAACACGCCCGCATCGCCGTCCAGCCCGAGCGCGAAGTTGCGCTGCAGCTCGAAGATCTTGATCGCCGGGTAGCCCAGCCCGAACACGAAGCCGGCGAGCATCCAGCGCAGGCATGCGGTTCTGTCGCTCCGACGCATCGCGTGCAGCGCGCGCGCCACGCACCAGCCGCTGGTCAGCAGCATCAGCGTGTAGCCGGTGCCGGCGAGCAGCGAGAGCTGGTCCGGGCCGGCGCGGAAGGCCTCGGGGTGATGGGCGCGCGCGACGAAGAACACCGCGAACAGCAGCGCGAACTCGGTGATCTCGCAGAAGATGCCCACCCACATCGCCTTGCTGCCCGGGATGCGACCGGTCGCAGGCGGGGAGGCGGGGCGCGCGGGCGGCGCGGGGGACGGAGGAAGGGGCACGGCGATCGACACGATGGGCGGGCGGAGCGGTTCTCGATCCGCGCGAAGCTTCGAATGCCCCGGATGGTGCCGTTGCGGCACGGGGTGCGCCTTGATTCTGCTCAGTAATCGTCGCCCGCAAGGGATCGCGCGGTGCGATAATCGCCGCCCCCGTCTCCAGGAGCTTCGCATGACCAGGATTTTCCCCCGCCTGCTGCCGGCGCTGCTTGCGGCTGCGCCCGTGCTCGTCCAGGCGGAGACGGTCGGCCACGTCGACACCGCGTTCAAGCTGATCGGCCGCAACCACCAGGTGGTGGTCGAGGCCTTCGATGACCCCAGGGTCAAGGGGGTGGCGTGCTACGTCTCGCGCGCCCGCACCGGCGGCATCAAGGGCACGCTCGGCCTGGCCGAAGACACCGCCGACGCCTCGGTCGCCTGCCGCCAGGTCGGCGAGATCGCCTTCACTGGGCCGCTGAAGGAGCAGGAGGAGGTGTTCTCGCAGAGCGCCTCGATCCTGTTCAAGAAGGTCCGCATCGTGCGCATGGTCGACGCGAAGCGCAACACGCTCGTCTACCTCGTCTACAGCGACAAGCTGATCGACGGCAGTCCCCAGAACAACGTCACCGCGGTGCCTGTGCCGTCGGCGCTGCCCATCCCGCTGCGCTGATCCGGCGCCGCGTCCTTGCGTACGGCCCCGCCCACGGGTGGGCGCCGGCGTGCATGTTTTCCTTTTCCCTCCGAATCATGAGTTCATCCGCAACCGCCAACCCCGCCCTCCGTTTCCTGTCCGCAACCAGCCTCGTCGCGCAGATCGCCATCGGCCTCGTCTGCGGCATCGCCATCGCGCTGCTCGCGCCCGAGCTCGCGCGCTCGACCGCGCTGCTCGGCGACATCTTCATCTCGGCGCTCAAGGCGGTCGCGCCGGTGCTGGTGTTCGTGCTGGTCACCGCCGCGGTGGCCGGGCATCGCCACGGCACCGAGACCCACCTCCGCCCGGTGATCACGCTGTACCTGGCCGGCACCTTCGGCGCCGCGCTGGTGGCGGTGCTCGCCAGCTTCGCCTTCCCGACCATGCTGGTGCTCGATGCCCCGCAGGTCGCCGGCACGCCGCCGGGCGGCATCGTCGGGGTGTTGAAGAACCTCCTGCTCAACGTGGTGACGAACCCGGTCAAGGCGCTGATGGAGGCCAACTTCATCGGCATCCTGGCATGGGCGATCGGTCTCGGCGCCGCGCTGCGCCACGCCAGTCCGGGTACGCAGGCGCTGCTCGTCGACCTGGCCGAGGCGGTGTCGAAGATCGTGCGCGTGGTGATCCGCTTCGCCCCGCTCGGCATCTTCGGCCTGGTCGGCGCCACGCTGACCGAGTCGGGCCTCGGCGCGCTGCTCGGCTATGGCCGGCTGCTGCTGGTGATCGTCGGCAGCATGCTGTTCGTAGCCTTCGTGATGAACCCGCTGCTGGTGTTCTGGAAGACGCGGCGCAATCCGTTCCCGCTGGTGTTCACCTGCCTGCGCGAGAGTGCGCTGACCGCCTTCTTCACCCGCAGCTCGGCGGCCAACATTCCGGTGAACCTGGACCTGTGCCGCCGCCTCGGCCTGCACGAGGACACCTATTCGATCTCGATCCCGCTCGGCGCCACCATCAACATGGCAGGCGCGGCGATCACCATCGCGGTCATGAGCCTAGCCGCGGCCCATACGCTGGGCATTGTGGTCGACCTGCCCACCGCGCTGCTGCTGTCGGTGGTGTCGGCGCTCGGCGCCTGCGGTGCGTCGGGCGTGGCCGGTGGCTCGCTGCTGCTGATCCCGATGGCGTGCAACCTGTTCGGCATCCCGACCGACGTCGCGATGCAGGTGGTGGCGATCGGCTTCATCATCGGCGTGGTGCAGGATTCGGTGGAAACCGCGCTGAATTCCTCGACCGACGTGCTGTTCACCGCGGCCGCCTGCCGCGCGGCGGAGCGGGCCTGAGCCTGCATGCCGGTCCATGCTTGATCACGATCAAGCATGGACCGGCATGAATCCTTGCCAAATCAGGCGCTTGGCGGGGTGTTGATATCTGTCAAATCGCTTTCCGGACGGCTTGAAGAAAGTGCCTCACCTTTTCAAACACGAGGGTGGGTAAATAATGAGTTCAGCGACGTTCATGAAGCGGCTCCGCCTTGCCGCGATCCCGGTCCTGGCCCTGGCGATGCAGGCCGCTTTCGCCGAAGCACCGAAGGGACACGGTGACGAGGCACTCAAGGAATACCAGGCGGGCGGTTCGCCGATGGCCGAGGTGCCGATGCACCACGACATCAACCCGCTGGCGCCGCGGATGTCCGAACCCGAGTTCGAGAAGGCCAAGCGCATCTTCTTCGAGCGCTGCGCCGGCTGTCACGGCGTCCTGCGCAAGGGCGCGACCGGCAAGGCGCTGACCCCCGACATCACCCTC
The DNA here is from genome assembly GCA_029982755.1 of Rhodocyclaceae bacterium. Taxonomy (GTDB): domain Bacteria; phylum Pseudomonadota; class Gammaproteobacteria; order Burkholderiales; family Rhodocyclaceae; genus Thauera. The sequence goes on along the minus strand of JARRBR010000001.1, from coordinate 44,181 downwards.
GAGAAGGGCCTCGAGTACCTCAAGGTCTTCATCAAGTACGGATCGCCCGGCGGCATGCCCAACTGGGGCACCTCCGGCGTGCTGAGCGACGACGAGGTCGACCTGATGGCGCGCTACATCCAGCAGACGCCCCCGGCCCCGCCCGAGTACGGGCTCAAGGAGATGGAAGCCTCGTGGAAGGTCCTCATCCCGGTCGACAAGCGCCCGACCAAGAAGATGAACGACCTCAAGCTCGAGAACCTGTTCTCGGTGACGCTGCGCGACGCCGGCAAGATCGCCCTGATCGACGGCGACAGCAAGCAGATCGTCAGCATCCTCGAGACCGGCTATGCGGTGCACATCTCGCGCATGTCGGCCTCCGGCCGCTACCTGTTCGTGATCGGTCGCGACGCCAAGATCAACCTCATCGACCTGTGGATGGAGAAGCCCGACACCGTCGCCGAGATCAAGGTCGGTCTCGAGGCGCGTTCGGTGGAAAGCTCCAAGGCCAAGGGCTGGGAAGACAAGTACGCCATCGCCGGCACCTACTGGCCGCCGCAGTTCGTGATCATGGACGGCGACACGCTGCAGCCGCGCAAGATCGTGTCCACCCGCGGCATGGTCGTCGATACCCAGGCCTACCACCCCGAGCCGCGCGTGGCGGCGATCATCTCCTCGCACTTCAATCCGGAATTCTTCGTCAATGTGAAGGAAACCGGCATGGTGTATTCGGTGGATTATCGCGACCTCGACAACCTCAAGCTCAAGATGATCGAGGCGGCACCCTTCCTGCACGACGGCGGCTTCGAGTCCACCCATCGCTACTTCATGGACGCGGCCAACGCCTCGGACAAGATCGCGGTCATCGACACCAAGGAAGGCAAGCTCGAGAAGCTGGTCAGCGTCGGCAAGGTCCCGCATCCGGGCCGCGGCGCCAACTTCGTCGATCCGCAGTTCGGCCCGGTGTGGGCCACCGGCCACCTCGGCGACGAGACCATCTCGCTGATCGGCACCGATCCGGTCAAGCACCCGGACAACGCCTGGAAGGTGGTGCGCACGCTGAAGGGCCTGGGCGGCGGCTCGCTGTTCCTGAAGACCCACCCGAAGTCGAAGAACCTGTGGGTCGACACCACGCTGAATCCGGAGGAGAAGGTCAGCCAGTCGGTCGCGGTGTGGGACATCGACAACATCGACAAGGGCTACGAGCTGATCCCGATCGGCGAATGGTCGGGCATCAAGGAAGGTCCGAAGCGCGTGGTGCAGCCGGAGTACAACGAGGCCGGCGATGAGGTATGGTTCTCGGTCTGGAACGGTGCTGATCAGGAATCGGCCATCGTGGTGGTCGATGACAAGACCCGCAAGCTGAAGGCCGTCATCCGCGACCCGAAGCTGATCACGCCGACCGGCAAGTTCAACGTCCACAACACGCAGCACGACGTCTACTGAGGCCGTCGCGCGGTTGCGGCGGGAGGATTCGTCCTCCCGCCGCGCCGTTTCCGGCGGCTGCAGCGGACGTGAGGTTCTCCGATTGAGCGCACGACCCTTCAACCGCCGCCAGGTACTGCGCGACTTCCTGTCGCGCTGCCCGCTGTTTTCCGAACTCGCCACCGCGCAGCTGGACGAGTTGTGCGCTGCCGGCCGGCTGCTCGAGCTGCCCGCGCGCACCGCCCTGTACCACGCCGGCGATCCCCTGCGCGAGGTCTTCATGCTGTGCGACGGCAGCGTCCTGCGTTACCGCCTGCTCGCCGCGGACACCCGCAAGATCATCGAGCTCGTGCATACGCCGCGGGTGCTCGCGCTCGGAGAGGTGTTCGGCGCACAGCGCTACGCCTCGGCCTGCGAGACGGTGTCGCCGAGCATCCTCGTCGCGCTTGACGTGCGCGTGCTGCGCAAGCTGGTGCGGCAGGACATCGACTTCAGCGCCGGCGTGATCGAGGCCCTCGCCCAGCGCCAGTGCGCGATCGAGTTCGACGTCACCGGCCACCACTCAGGCCTGACCGGGGCCCAGCGCATCCTCGACTACCTGATCGAGCTCGCCGGCGGCGAACTGCCGATCGCCGGCGAAACCACGGTCGAGCTCAAGGCCAAGAAGAAGATCCTTGCCGCGCGCATCGGCATCACCCCCGAGGCCTTCTCGCGCAGCCTGCGCGAGCTGGCCGACAAGGGCGTGATCGTGGTGGACAAGAGCCGCATCCACATCCAGAACGCCGCCCTGCTCGAGACCGCGCCGAGCGCCGCGCCGCAGCGCCTGAACTTCGCGCGCAAGCTGCGCCGCACCGATGCGGAAGACAAGCCGCAGCGCATCGCCGCCGGCAAGCTCATCAACCATTGCGGACGCCTGCGCCTGCTGACCCAGCGCCAGGCGATTGCCTGGGCGCTCTGCGAACATGGCATCGCGCCGGCCGAATCCGCCATCCAGCTGCGCCAGCGCATCACCGAATTCGAGCGCACGCTCGCCCAGCTCCAGCGTGCCAATCTCGACCCCGAGCTGGCGCGCGCGCTCGAGGCGCTGGGCGCGGCCTGGCCGGGCTACCGGGAGGCGCTGTTCGCTGCCGGATCCGATGCGGGGCGCGTGCTGCACGCGAGCGAGGAGATCCTCGTCCTCGCCGACGCGCTGACCACGCTGGCCGCGCAGACGGCGGGCGGCGGGCCGCACGGGCGCTACGTCAATGTCGCCGGGCGCAATCGCATGCTGTCCCAGCGCATCGTCAAGTTCTTCCTGTTCCAGGACATCGCCGCTGCGGCGGAGGAGGCCGAGCGACAGATGGAGGCCTCGGTCGCAGCCTTCGACGACAATCTGGCCGAACTGCGCCGCAGCGGCGCGGCGCTGCCGCAACTCGTCGCCCAACTCGAGGAGGTCGGCACGCAGTGGGCGCGGCTGCACGCGGTGCTCGCCCCGTCGACCGAACGCATGCGCCGCAGCCAGCACATCCGCCTGGTAGTCGCCAAGGGCATGCGGCTGCTGCGCCACGTCGATACCGCAGTCAAGCTGTACGAGCGCCTGACCTCGGGGCACTGAGCCTGCGCGCTCAGCGCGCCGGCTGGCCGCCGATCAGGCGGGCGAGCGCCTCCACCTCCGCGGGCAGGCCGGCGGCCGCACGTGGCGGGCGGTCGGCCAGGGTGTCGATCATGCGCGCGACCACGTCGCCCTGCGGCAGGCTGGCGCCGAAGTGCAGCGTGACGCCGCCGCGGAAGATCGCCAGGGTGGGAAAGGTGTCGACGTCGATGCCGCCGACCAGGTCGGCGTCGTCCTCGATGTCGGCCCAGGCGAAGACGATGTCGCGCCGCGCCTCGGCAAGCTGCTGCAGCACCTGTTGGAAGTCGCGGCAGGTCCCGCACCAGTCGGCACACAGAGCCAGCACCACGAGGGGCGAGGCGGCCAGGTCGGGATGGCCGGGAAGGGCGGAGACGGGGGTCAGCAAGGGGCGTGGTTCGTGCATGGGGCGGCCTGAGGGAACTGCCGGCGCGCGCCGCGACGCCCCTGTCGCGCCGGCCTCCGTGCCGCAATCGCGCCGCGGGTCAGGCCGGACTGACTTCCCCCATGCTGCACTTGGCGATGCCGTATTCGGTCTCGACCAGCAGCGGGTAGGAGGCGCCGCTGAAGCGGCCGAAGTTGGAGATGTTATAGCCGATCACGCTGCCCGGCACCTGGCCGATGCGCACGGTGCTGCCGACGTGGTAGCCAGCATCGATGGCACGGTAGATCGATTGCTCGACCGTGCCGTGGTAATGGTGCGCCGCCGAGCGGGGGCGCTGGCCATTGACGACGATGAGCGACTGGTTGTCCATGATCCGCCTCTGCTGTCCGGGAACGGGAGCCGGGATGCAGCTCCCGTCGACATTCAATCTACGCCTTTGCCGAGCTGATGGCAGGGCATATCAGCGTCTGCTTGTGATACGGATCACAGCCGTTACGCGAGCCTTTCGACTCGTACGTGTCTCGATCAGCTGCGGGCGGCTGCGCGGGGCACGAAGCTCACCTTCTGCGCCACCACCGTGTCGCGCATCTTCGCGACATGCGGGCGCAGCGCGCCGACCACGTGCATCTCGCAGCGCTTGCAGTCGAAGCGCAGGGTCAGGGTTTCGTCGCCATTGACCAGCTGCATCGGGTCGGGGCGGATGCCCTTCACCTCCTTCGGACACAGGTTGAAGCTGTAGCGCAGGCAGTGCTTGGTGATCATCAGCGAGACGTCGTCGCGCTCCACGTTCGCCTCGTAGGCGGCGTCGATCAGCTTGACGCCGTGTTTCGCGTAGAACGCGCGCGCCTTGTCGTTCAGCACGTTGGCGAGATAGCTCAGCGCGTCCTGCGGGTAGGGCACCGGCGGCTCGATCGCGGCGGCGCGCGGCGGGCGGGCGTGGGCCGCGAGGCGTGCGGCCTCGAGCCGTTCGACGGCGTCGCGGCGCAGGGCATTGAGCTGGGCTGCGGGCAGGAAGGGGGCGGCCGGCAGGTCGAGCGTGATCTCGCCTGCGGTGAAGATCGTATTGCCCAGCTTGGCCAGGTGCTCGTGCAGCGTGGCGAGCGCGCGCTCGGCGTTCTGTGCCGGTTCGAAGGCCGCGGCGAGCGTGGCGGTGGCGCAAACGCCGTCCTCGTCGGTCAGGCTCAGCGCGAAGCCGTCGGCGGTGGCCGCAAAGCGGGCATCCACGCGGATGCGGCGCTCGGCGGACTTCTTCTCCAGCGCGCGCTCGAACTCGTGGTCATGGTTGCGGAACAGCGAGGTGCCCGGCACCAGGTCGGACGGCAGCGGCTCGGACGGGAAGATGCGGTCTATGCCTTCGCCGCCGCCCTCGGCCTCGGCGCGGTTCACGCGCAGGCCGGTGAGTTCGCCTTTCGGGTTGTACCAGGTCAGGCCGTCGGCGTTGTGGATGGGGGCCACGCGCTCGACGTCGAAGAACTTGCGGCCCTTGGTGTCGATCTTCCTGACCCGGCCGATCGGCTCGCCGACGAACTTGGGCGACTCGAAGGCCTCGATGCCGTGCTGGCGCTCGTTGGCGAAGTAGTCCGTGTAGCCGCGGTTGAAGGTCTTGTCCGCCTGCGGAGTGAACAGGAAGGTGGTGCGCCCGCTCGAGGCGCGACGGTACTGCGGGCCGTCGGCCTCGGGATGCTCGATGATCTCGTCGAGCAGCGTGCGGTAGTGCGCGGTGATGTTCTTGACGTAGGAGAGGTCCTTGTAGCGGCCCTCGATCTTGAACGAGCTCACGCCCGCGGCGGCCAGCGCGCGCAGGTTGGCGCTCTGGTTGTTGTCCTTCATCGACAGCATGTGCTGCTGGCTGGCGATGGTGTTGCCGTCCTTGTCCTTGAGGTCGTACGGCAGGCGGCAGGCCTGCGAGCATTCGCCGCGGTTGGCGCTGCGCCCGGTGTGGGCGTGGCTGATGTAGCACTGGCCGGAGAAGGCCACGCACAGCGCGCCATGGACGAAGTATTCGAGCTGGCAGGTCGTGGCCGCGGCGATCTTCTTCACGTCGTTCAGCGACAGCTCGCGCGCCAGCACGATCTGCGAGAAGCCCACGTCCTGCAGGAAGCGCGCCTTGCTCGCGTCGCGGATGTCGGTCTGGGTGCTGGCGTGGAGCTGGATCGGCGGCAGGTCGAGCTCGAGCAGGCCCATGTCCTGCACGATCAGGGCGTCTACACCGGCGTCGTAAAGCTGCCAGATCAGCTTGCGCGCCGGCTCGATCTCGTGGTCGAAGAGGATGGTGTTGGTGGCGACGAAAACCTCCGCGTGGTAGCGGTGGGCGTGCTGCACCAGGCGGGCGATGTCCTCGACCGAGTTGTCCGCGGACGAGCGCGCGCCGAAGGCCGGTCCGCCGACGTACACCGCATCCGCGCCGTGGTTGATGGCTTCGATGCCGAAATCGGCGGTCTTGGCCGGGGCGAGGAGTTCGAGGGTGTGGCGGGGATGGCTCATGGCGCGGCGGGATCGCAAGTGATTGACGGAAAAGGGCTTGATGATATCAAACCGGCCCCGGGTGTGACGAGGGCGATGGACTTGATCGGGCGCGTTAGATGCGCTGATGCGGCTTACGGCCGGCCGGAGGCGCGCGCGTCCCGGCGTTTCAGTGCGAGCGGCAGCAGCACCAGCAGGCCGACGGCGTCCGCAAGCCAGTCCAGGGGGTCGCCGAAGCGGTGGGCAGTCCGGGACTGCGCAATCTCAATCGCGGCGCCGTAGGCCAGTAGCCCGATCGCGATCGCCAGCGGCCGTTGCGGCCAGCCGGCGAAGGCGAGCAGGGCCAGGGCGGCGAACAGGATCGCGTGCTCGATCTTGTCCTGCCAGGACACCAGCCTGGCGACGTCGGGCGCCGGCAGCAGCGCGAGCCAGAAGACCGCGGGCAGGGCGATGACGAACACGAGGCGCAGCAGTTTGCGAACGGATGAAGGCATGCGGAGTCCGAGTAGCGTTGAATTCGAATGGTGCTGTTGGTCGGGACGGGGCCGAGGAGGTTCCCGCGCGGCCCGAAACGAGGAGAAAGCTCATGCCTGCCATCGCCCCGCCGTCGTCCAGCCTCTGCGGACCTTCCAGCCCTTGTGGTGCGTCCGTCTGCGCCGATGAGGTGGTGAACGTGTCCTCTCGTGGTGCATTGCGCCGACTGCCGGGTCCGCCGTCGCGGCGTGCCGCGCCGGCCTGGCGTACGCTTCGCCTGCGCGCGCTGCTGGTCGGCAGCCTGATGGCCGCGACCCTGGTGAGCGGGCCGGCGGCGGCGCGGGACCTGATCGTGCGTACCGAGACGGGCAGCGTCAAGGTCACCGAGGTGGCGAGCGGGCTGAAGAACCCGTGGTCGCTCGCCTTCCTGCCCGACGGTCGCATGCTGGTCACCGAGCGCCCCGGCACCATGCGCATCGTTGGCAGGGACGGCATGGTCTCGGCGCCGATTGCTGGGGTGCCCGAGGTGCATGCGCGCGGCCAGGGCGGCCTGCTCGACGTCGCCCTGAGCCCGGACTTCGCCACCGACGGGCTGATCGTGTTCTCCTACGCCGAGCCCACCGCGAAGGGCGCACGCACCGCGGTGGCGCGTGCCCTGCTGGATGCCGACGCCCTGCGCCTGGAGGACGTGCGCCGCATCTTCGCGCAGAACGAGGATCCCTCGGGTAGCCACCACTGGGGATCGCGCCTGGTGTTCGCGCGCGACGGCACGCTGTTCGTGACCCTCGGCGACCGTTTCCATCAGCGCGAGCGCGCGCAGGCGATCGACAGCCATCTCGGCAAGGTGGTGCGCATCGCGCTCGACGGCAGCGTGCCCGCGGACAATCCGCTGGTCGGCCGCGCCGGCGCCCTGCCGGAGATCTGGTCCTGGGGGCACCGCAACGTGCAGGGCGCGGCGCTGCACCCGCAGACCGGCGAGCTGTGGACTCACGAGCACGGCCCGCAGGGCGGGGACGAGATCAATCGCACCCGCGCCGGACTCAACTACGGCTGGCCCGAGGTCACCTACGGGCGCGAATACGTCACCGGGCGCACGATCGGCGAAGGCGAGACGCGCGCCGGGGTGGAGGCGCCGGTGCTGCAGTTCACGCCCTCGATCGCGCCCTCCGGCATGGCCTTCTACACCGGCGACGTGTTCCCGCAGTGGAAGGGGAGCCTCTTCGTCGGCGCGCTGAAGTTCCAGCTCCTCGCCCGACTGGTGCTCGACGGCGAGCGCGTGGTGCACGAGGAGCGCATGCTCACCGAGCTCGGCCGCCGCATCCGCGACGTGCGTCAGGGGCCGGACGGCCACCTGTGGCTGGTGGACGAGACCGAGGGCCGCATCCTGCGTCTGGACCCGGCCTGAGCGGGACGAGGGGCGGATTCGTGTCATCATCGCGCACCCTTTTGAGCACGGATGGAATCGCGAGGATGGAGAGCCCCTTCAAAGGCAAGACCGGTTTGCGCCGGATCTGGAACGCCTTCCACTATTCACTGGACGGGCTGTCGGCCGCCTACCGGTACGAGGATGCCTTCCGCCAGGAAACCTGGCTCGCCCTGGTCGCGCTTCCGCTGGCGCTGTGGCTGGGCGACTCGGCCCTCGAGCGCGTGATGATGATCGGCAGCGTGCTGCTGGTGTTGATCGTCGAACTGCTGAACTCGGCGATCGAGGCGACGGTCGACCGTGTATCGCTGGAGCGCCATCAGCTCGCCAAGCGGGCCAAGGACATCGGCAGCGCCGCCGTGCTCATCGCACTGATCAACGCAGCCGTGGTGTGGGGGCTGCTGCTGTTCGGTTGACCCGGTAGCTGCCGTCGCGGACTCAGGCCGACTTCGGGCCCCAGCTGCGGACCGGGCCGGTGTCGATGTGGACGAAGTCGGACTCGGGGTAATAGCCGACGCCGCCGGCGCCGAGCGCGAGCGCCGCGTCGCGCAGGAGCGCGGTGTCGACGCCGATCAGGCGGATGTCGATCGCCTTGCCGTCCATGTGCAGGCTGCGCTTGGCGACGCCACCGCCGCCGGTCTTGCGCAGCATGTTGTTGGTGGCGGGGGAGCGGTAGCCGGAGATGATCTCGAAGGTGTCGCCGCCGCAGGCCAGGCGCAGGGCGTGCAGGATGTCATAGAGAAGCGGGTCCATGCGTGTAGACTCGCCGGTGCGGAAGTCGCGCAGCAGCCAGTTCATGCGCTGGAGCGCGGGCTCGATGTAGCCGTGACGATTGCGGAATGCGAGGGTCAGACGTTCGTCGGTATGGGTGTGGCGGAAACCGAGGTGACGGTCGTTCGGCGCTGCGTGGAGCGCGCCGGCGGAAAGGCCCAGCGGCAGGGTAGCAAGACCCTTGAGGAACAGGCGGCGCTGCGGGACGGCGTGATTGCGGAAAAATCTCGACATGAATAAAACCCTGTCCGAACAATTGCTTAACCGCAGAATTCTACTCGACACCGGTGGCGTCTGGCGCAAGAGTTTTGTAACGCTGGCGGTGGCGGGCTGCGTCACGTTCCCCCCCGGCGTGACTGCGGCGGGGTCGGCAGCCGGTGTCGTCGTTCAGGCCGCGGTGGTCGAGACATCCCCGTTTCATGAGGCGCTGGACCTGCAGATCGAGCAGCGCCTGCGCGAGCGTTCGCCCGACGCCGACGAGACCACCGCGCTGTTCTACCTCGGCCGCGCCTACCGCCCCGTCTGGGACGAGCCGGCCCGCGTCGATGCACTGATCGCTGCGGTCGAGTCGGTTCAGGCGCATGGCCTGGATCCACGCGACTTCGATCCCCAGCGTCTGCGCCGGGCTGCGGCTGAGCAGGGTGCGGGGGCGGCGCGCGCCGAGCGCGAACTGCTGTTCACCGACACCCTTGCCGAACTCCTGCGCCAGCTCCGCTACGGCAAGGTCGATCCGCGCGCCCTCTACCGGGAGTGGAACTTCACCCCGCCGCCCAATCCCTACGAGCGCGCCGGGGAACTGGCGGCGGTGATGCAGGCGGGCGACCTGCGCGCGGCGATCGAAGCGCATGCGCCGGATCTTCCGCTCTATCGCGAACTGGTGCGCGGCCTGGCTCATTACCAGGCGCTGGCCATGCTCGGCGACTGGCCCAAGGTGCCGGCCGGGGCGACGCTGCGGCCGGGCGAGCGCAGCGCGCGCGTCCCGGCGCTGCGCGCGCGCCTCCTCGTGGAGACGACCGAATCCGGCCTCGATGCGGCCGGCGGCGGCAACCATTACGATCCGGCGCTGGTCGAGGCGGTCAAGCGCTTCCAGGCCCGCCACGGCCTGGAGCCGGACGGCGTCGTCGGCGCGCAGACCCTGCTTGCCCTGAACACCGGCCCGGCGCAGCGCGTCGAGCAGATCCGCGCCAACCTCGAGCGCCTGCGCTGGGTCGCTGCCGACCTGCGCGGGGACCGCCTGCTGGTGGACATCGTCGGCTATCAGGCCGACCTGGTCCTCGACGGCCAGCCGGTGTGGGCGTCGAAGGTCATCGTCGGCAAGCCCGCGCGCAGGACGCCCTCGCTGCGCGACAGCGTCGTGAATCTGGTCTTCAACCCCAAGTGGGTGGTGCCGCCCACCATCCTGCGCGAGGACGTGATTCCGCGCATGGCCCGCAACCCGGGCTACCTCGCCAGCCAGCGCCTGCGCGTCGTCGATCGCAGCGGGCATGCGGTGGATCCGTCGACGATCGACTGGGCCGGGGCGCGCCAGCACGGATTTCCGTACATGATCGTGCAGCAGTCGGGGGCGGACGGCTCGCTCGGGCGGATCAAGTTCTCGCTGTCGAATCCGTACGCGATCTACCTTCACGACACCAACGCGCGTTCGCTGTTCCGCCGTGCCGAGCGGGCGCTGAGTTCGGGCTGCGTGCGGGTGGAGAAGCCCGCTGAGCTTGCCCGCCTGCTGCTCGACGATCCGGTGAGCTGGAGCGCGGAGGCGCTGGAGGCCGCGCTCGACAGCGGGCGCACGCGCACGGTGGCGGTGGGGCGGGAAGTCACGGTGCTGCTGCACTACGGCACGGCCTGGCTCGACGGCGACGGCAGGCTGCAGTTGCGCAACGACATCTACGATCATGATCGCGGCATCCTCGCCGCGCTCGCGGCGCCGCGGACTGCGCTGCCGCGCTGAAACAGCCGCAGCTGCGGCTCCGCGGACGTAACGTCCCGGCAACCCGGGCTTAACGCCGCTGTCTTGTGCGCTGCCTAAGCTGCGGCGCCATGAGAACGCTCGATTACACGACCGAAGAGCTCTGCCATTCGCCGCGCCTGCGCATCGCGCTGGTGACCGAGACCTGGCCGCCCGAGGTCAATGGCGTCGCGATGACGCTCAAGCGCATGGTCGACGGCCTCATCCGCCGTGGCCACAGCGTGCAGCTGATCCGGCCGCGGCAGACGGCGGCGGACACGGCGCAGCGCTCGGACAGGCTCGAGGAGCTGCTGTCGCGCGGCCTCAGGCTGCCGCGCTACGACGGCCTCAAGCTCGGCCTGCCGGCGCGCTCGCGGCTGATCCGCGAATGGTCGCGCCAGCGACCGGACCTGGTGCATGTGGCCACCGAGGGACCGCTGGGGTGGACCGCGGTTACCGCCGCCAACAAGCTGCGCATCCCGGTGACCTCCGACTTCCATACCAACTTCGACCACTACAGCAGCCATTACGGCATCGGCTGGCTGCGCCAGCCGGTCGCAGCCTACCTGCGGCGTTTTCACAACCGCACCGCGGCGACCTACGTGCCGACCGCGGAGCTCGCGGCGGGGCTGGGCGCGCAGGGCTACGAGGGCGTCGAGGTGATCTCGCGCGGGGTCGATACCGCGCTCTATTCGCCCGCGCGGCGCAGCGACGAGCTGCGCCGGCAGTGGGGCGTCGGGCCGGACGGGCTGGCCGTGATCAGCGTCGGCCGGCTGGCGCCGGAGAAGAACCTCGGCCTGACCCTGCGCGCGTTCGCGGCCATCCGCGGCGAGCGTCCCGATGCGCGCATGATCGTCGTCGGCGACGGCCCGATGCGCGAGGCCATCGCCCGCGCCCATCCCGAGGTGGTGCTCGCCGGCATGCGCCATGGCGAGGATCTCGCCGCGCACTACGCCTCGGCCGACCTGTTCCTGTTTCCCAGCCTGACCGAGACCTTCGGCAACGTCACGCTGGAGGCGATGGCGAGCGGCGTGTGCCCGCTGGCCTACGACTACGCCGCCGCGGCGGAGGTGATCCGCGACCTGAGCAACGGTGCCGTGGTGCGCTGCGGCGACGAGCACGGCTTCGTCGAGCGCGCGGTGCAGCTCGGTCTCGCGGACGGCCTGCGCGCCGAACTCGCGCTCGAGGCGCGCCGCACCGCCGAGACCATCGACTGGGAGCGGGTGAACGACAGCTTCGCCGAAGCGCTGATCCGCGCCTGGCGCAGCGGAACCGACGTGCCGTCCGCCGCCGCCCGCCTGCGCACCCGGGAGGCCGAAAGCTGATGCCTGCCGTACGCGCGATCTTCGTCTCCGACGTCCATCTCGGCACCCGCGCCTGCCAGGCCGAGAGCCTGCTCGGCTTCCTGCGCGAGCACGAGTCCGAATATCTCTACCTGCTCGGCGACATCATCGACTTCTGGTCGATGAGCCGCAGCGTGCAGTGGGCCGGCGCCCACAACACCGTGGTGCAGAAGGTGCTGCGCCGCGCCCGGCACGGCTGCAAGGTGTTCTTCATCCCCGGCAACCACGACGAGGCCCTGCGCGAATACGCCGGCATCGCCTTCGGCGACATCCGCGTCGAGTCGGAGTGGATCCACGAGACACTGGACGGCCGGCGCTACTGGCTGGTCCATGGCGACGAATACGACCAGGTCACCCGCCACCACCGCTGGGTGGCGGTGCTCGGCGACGTCGGCTACGACGCGCTGGTGCGCATCAACCTGGTGCTGTCGCGGGTGCGTCGCGCCCTGCGCCGGCCTGGCTACTGGTCGCTGGCGGGCTACGCGAAGCAGAAGGTGAAGAAGGCGGTCAGCTTCATCTTCGACTTCGAGGACGCGGTCGCCCACGCCGCGCAGCAGCGCGGCGTCGATGGCGTGGTCTGCGGCCACATCCACTGGGCCGCCGACCGCCGCATCGGCAAGGTCCGCTACCTGAACTGCGGCGACTGGGTCGATACCTGCAGCGCCATCGTCGAGCACTACGACGGCCGCATCGAGGTGGTGCACTGGGGCGTGGATGGCGCCGCCCTCGGCAAGGCCTTGCCGGCACCCGCGGTCGCCGCCGCACTCGTCCAGCCAGAACGCGCGGGCCGGCCGCAGGAAGAGCGCATCTACCTCACGCCCGACCTCTGATCGCCGCGGACGGCGGCGGCCGCCTCATCGCCCGCTGCCCGGTCCGTCCGCCGGCTCGGGCGTGTCGTCGCGCATCAGGTCGTAGGCGACGAACATGCCGAGCGCCGCGTTGCCGAGCGCGAACACCGCCACCACCGCGGTCGCCAGCGGCACCAGCGGATAGGTGCGCAACACCCAGGCCAGGATCGCGGACAGCAGGTTGAGCAGGATCATCAGCCAGAAGCGGCGGTCCTGGGGGCGGAACAGGCGGCTCAGTTTCATCTTCGGCACGTTTCCGGATGAGTGGTCATGGGCTTGCGGTCTGGACGTCGCCGAGCCGGCCGCTGCGGACGAGCGCCAGCACCGCAAGGGCGAGCACGATCTCGATCGCGCCGATGATGACGAACACCGGGGCGTAGGGGCGTGCCATGAACAGGCCGAAGACCGCGAGCAGGGCGCTGCTGAGCACCGGCCCGGCCGCGAAGCCGAGCGATCCCGCCATGTTGAAGGCCGCCAGCGCGCTCGCCCGGCAGTCGGCGCCGCCGTAGTGCGCTGCCAGGACCAGCGAGGGGGCGTACATCAGCGCTGCGATCAGGCCCCCGGTCGCCATCGCGCCAACGATGTGCTCGGCCGGCAGGAAGGCGAGCACGGCGAGGAAGACGCCATACAGGACGCTGCCGATCACCATCATCAGCAGCGGGTCCCAGTGTCGCGACAGGTGGCCGGCCGGCCAGGTCAGCACCGAGAACGGAATCAGGAAGGCCGCCATCGCCAGCCCGATCTGGCCGGCATCGAAGCCCATCACCAGGCCGAGGTACAGCGACAGCGTGGACACGATGAAGCCGACCGTGAGCCGGTCGGCGAAGGAGAAGGCGAGCGGGATCAGCAGCTGGTGGCGGCGCTTCAGCGTGGCGACGATCTCCGCCGCCGCCATGCGCGGCCGTGCGGTCGCGCTGTCGGCCAGTCCTGCGAAGCCCGCGACCGCCAGCGCCAGCGACAGCAGCCCGCCGCCCAGCGGCACCCACAGCGGATCGATGCCGCCGACGAAGCCGCCGAGCGGGGCGCCGGTCGCCACGCCGAGGCTGATGCTGGCGCCGACCGCGCCCATGCGCGCGCCGAGTCCGGCCTTGCCGGCGTGATCGGCGCCCAGCGCCATCAGCAGCGACAGCGCCGACATGTGGGCGAAGCCCTCGAAGAGGCGCAGGCCGAGGAGCAGGGCGTAGCTGTCCGCGCGGCCGTAGGCCCAGGCGATGCCGAGCAGGGTGAGGCCGTTGACCGCCAGCGCGCCGACCGCCAGGGCCTTGCGCCGGCCCAGCCGGTCCGACAGCAGGCCTGCGATCGGTGCGCCCACCAGCGCGCCGAGCATGTTCACCGACATGAACAGATGGCTGGCGAACTGGCCCAGTCCGGGAAAGCGCTGGGCGGTGAAGTCGGGCAGCACCGGCACCATGCCGGTGACCGGCAGCATCAGGCCGTAGAGCAGCAGCAGCGGGAGCAGGTGGGGACCGGTCATGGAGTGCGGTGCGCGCGTTCCGCGCTGGACGTGCAGGGTTCCGATAGCCCGGATGATACGCCGTGCCTCGTGCGATTGCCCTGCGCTGCTCGGTTATGATCGATGCCGACGTGCGTCGATCAGCGGAGGGCAGGGCATGACCGAAAGTGCAGGTCCCGGGCATCGGCACGCCGGGCGTGTCGCGCTGGCCCTGTTTTGCGCCGGGATCCTGCTGGGCGGCTGTTCTGCGCCGGGAACCGGGCCCGCTGCGCGCGCAAGCGGCGGCTTCGACCTGCGCCAGCTGGCCAAGACCGACATCAACCGCGTCGCCGAAACGCACCAGCAGCACGTGTTCGCAAGCCTGCGCCGGCTGGCGGACAAGCTCTACAAGCGCAATCCCGCGGAATGGCGCAAGGGTGGGTCGGCGAGCGCGGACGCTGCGGTGTCGCGCATCTTCGACCAGAAGCACCGCTGGCGCTTCGCCTCGCTCGGCTACCGCCGCGACCTCGAGGCCATGCACATCGCGCTGCATCCGGATTTCCGCGGCGATCGCGTACAGGCGCTGATCGTCGGCCTGGCGAGCATGGTGCAGTCGGCGCTCGGCGACCGCGAAGTTTTTTACATGCTGGATGATCTCGAGCCCCAGCACCTCTACAATGCGGCCCGCAACGTCGAGATCGTGGCCTGGAAGCTGGCGAGCGCGCGCGATGCCGAGGGCAATCTGCTGCTGCTCTCGAACGAGATCGGCGAGGTCAGCAACCTGAGCTTCGAGCGCGAGTTCGGTCGCGTCATCGGGCTGCTCGATGCGCTGGCGGACATCGTCGAGGATGAGACCGAACGCACGGTGACGCGCGTGGTCCAGAACCTCACCACGGCCGTCTTCCTGCCCGTTTACTGATCCTGTTCCCGCCGGGCCTGGCCATCGCCCTGCACCTCATTCAATCCTGCGGTTTTTCCATGAAGTCCATCGTCATTCTCATCTCGGGTCGCGGCAGCAACATGGAGGCGATCGTGCGTGCGCGCATCCCCGGCGTGCGCATCGCGGCCGTGATCAGCAACCGTCCGGGGGCGACGGGGCTCGGCTTCGCGCGCGAGCACGGCATCGCCACCGCGGTGGTGGATCACACCGCGCATGCCGACCGCGCCAGCTTCGATGCCGCGCTCGCGCAGTGCATCGACTCCCATGCGCCCGATCTCGTGGTGCTCGCCGGCTTCATGCGCGTGCTGACCGATGGCTTCGTGCGCCGCTACGAGGGCCGCCTGCTCAACATCCATCCCTCGCTGCTGCCGGCCTTCCCCGGCCTGCACACCCATCGCCGTGCGCTGGAGGCGGGGGTGAAGGTGCACGGCGCGACGGTGCACTTCGTCACCGCCGAGCTGGACGACGGCCCGATCGTGGTCCAGGCGGCGGTGCCGGTGCGCGCCGACGACGACGAGGCGACCCTGGCGGCGCGTGTGCTGGCGCAGGAGCACGTGATCTACCCGCAGGCGGTGCGCTGGTTCGCCGAGGATCGGCTGAGCTTCGACGACAGGGGGCGTGCGGTCGTGCGCGGCGCCTGCGTGGATGCCGGCGTGGCCTGGGTCTCGCCGGCGCCCGACGGCGCGACAGGAGGACCGCACTGATGCGGAAGATCGTGGCGGGGCTTTTCCTGACGTGCGCGCTGCTGGGGTCGTCGTCCATGGCGGCGAGCGCGAAGGCGCCGCCGGCCGGCAGCATCCAGTTCGACGTGCACTACGGCTCGCAGGGCTTCAAGATCGGCGAGGCCCGCCACGACTGGCGCATCGCCGGGACGCGCTACGAGATGAGCCTGAGTCTCGAAGCCAAGGGCCTGGCGGGGCTGTTCGGCCTGCAGTACGAGCAGCGCAGCGTGGGCAGCGTCGACGCCGGCGGCATGCGCCCCGAGCGCTTCGTCGTCGACCAGCGCGGGCGCAAGCTCGAGAGCGCGGAATTCGACTGGCAGGCGGCGCGGGTGAGCATCCGCCGCGACGGCGTCGAGCGCCGCAGTGGCAGCATCCAGCCCGGCGACCAGGACCTGTTGAGCCTGTGGCACCAGGCGCGGCGGGTGGCCGACAGCGGCAAGGCGGTCAAGCTCACCGTCGTGACCAACAAGAGCGTCAAGCAGGCGACCCTCGAACCCAAGGGCGCCGAGACCCTCAAGCTCGCCATCGGCGAGGTGGACACGCTGCGCGTGCGCGCCTGGGCCGAGCAGGGCGAGCTCGACATCGACATCTGGCTGTCGCGGCAGCACGGGCTGCTGCCGGTGCGCATCCGCATCGAGGACGAGAAGGGCGGCGTGCTCGACCAGCGCGCCTCGCGCATCGAGCTCGGCGAAACCGCCGCGGCGGCCGCGGCCGCACGGAACTCCACACAGAACTGACATGAACAACAAGACAAGCAAATCCACCGCGGGCAAGTCCGCCGCGAGCAAGTCCGCTCCTGCGGCCAAGCCCAAGGCGCCCGAAGGCGCAGTGTCCCGTCCGCTCTTCATCCAGGCCACCCAGGCGCTGGGCGCGGTGCTGGCCTTCGACTATCCGGCCGACGCCGTGCTGTCGCGCCACTTCCGCGAAAACCGCGAACTCGGCCATCGCGACCGCGGCTTCATCGCCGAGGCGGTGTACGGCGTGCTGCGCCGCCTGCGCTGGCTGCGCCGCCTGGCCGGCGACGAGGCCACGCCGCGCATGCTGCTGCTGGCCTGGTTCGCGCGCGGCGAAGGCTGGCCGATGCGCAACTTCGAGGGCCTGGTCAGCGCGACCGAGCGCGACTGGGTCGAATCGATCAAGGCCGCCGAGCCGGGCGAACTGACGCTGGCCGAACGCGCCGACCTGCCCGACTGGCTGGCCGAGCGCCTGTCACTGCAGATGGGCGAGGCGGAGGTGCTGGCGCTCGCGCACGGCCTGAACCGCCCGGCGCCGCTCGACCTGCGCGTGAACCTGGTCAAGGCCGACCGCGACGCGGTGCTCGCCCGCCTGCAGGAGGACCGCATCGTCGCCGAGGCCGGCAGGCTGTCGCCGCAGGCGATCCGGCTGGCCGGCAAGCCCGCCTTGCAGAAGCATCCGCTGTTCCTCGACGGCAGCTTCGAGGTCCAGGACGAGGGCAGCCAGCTGCTCGGCCTGCTGGTGCAGCCCAGGCGCGGCGAGCTGGTGGTCGATTTCTGCGCCGGCGCCGGCGGCAAGACCCTGCAGCTGGGGGCGATGATGCGCTCGACCGGGCGGCTGTACGCCTTCGACGTGTCGGACAAGCGCCTCGCCAAGCTCAAGCCGCGGATGGCGCGTGCCGGGCTGTCAAACGTGCATCCGGTGCTGATCGCGCACGAGAACGACGCCAAGGTCAAGCGCCTGGCCGGCAAGGCCGACCGGGTCCTGGTCGACGCACCGTGCACCGGCCTGGGCACGCTGCGCCGCAATCCCGACCTGAAGTGGCGCCAGTCGCCGGCGGCGGTCGAGGAGATGGTCGCCAAGCAGGGCGCGATCCTGGCCGCGGCGGCGAAGCTGGTGCGCCCGGGCGGGCGCCTGGTCTATGCGACCTGCAGCCTGCTCGCCGAAGAGAACGACGCCATCGTCGACGCCTTCCTCGCCGCTCATCCGGAGTTCCGCGCGGTGTCGGCGCAGGAGGTGCTGGAAAAGCAGGGCGTCGCGCTGGAGACCGGCGAGCGTCTGCGCCTGCTGCCGCACGTGCACGACACCGATGGTTTCTTCGCCGCGGTGATGGAGCGTGCCTGAGGCGACTGCATTGCGGTGCGCGGCGAGGCGGGTGGGGCAGCGGATGCTGCTCGGCGCGGCGTGGCTCGTGATGGGGGTCGCGCTCGCCCAGCCCGCGGCGGCGAGTCAGCGCTTTGCGGCGCAGGGCGAGATCGAGGTCGCCTTCGCGCCGCGCGACGACACCGAGCACGTGATCGTCGACCTCATCCGCAGCGCCCGCAAGAGCCTGAAGGTGCACGCCTACGTGTTCACCAGCCGCAACATCGCCGACGCAATGGTCGCCGCGCACCGGCGCGGGGTGAAGGTGGAGGTGCTGGCCGACGCGAAGATGAACCGGCGCGAGAAGGGCAACGCGATTCCGCGCCTGCTCGCCGGCGGCGTGCCGGTGGCCTTCGAGACGCGCTACAACGCCGCCCACAACAAGGTGCTGATCGTCGATGCGGAGGGGCCGGGCTGCGCGCTGCTCACCGGCTCGTACAACTTCACCTGGTCGGCGGACAACCGCAACGCCGAGAACCTGCTCATCGTGCGCGACCACTGCGCGCTCGCGCGTGCCTACCGCGACAACTGGCAGCGCCACCGCGCCGAGGCCACGCCGGTCGCCGCGCTGCCGTGGCGGCCCTGAGGCCGATCGCTCCGGGGTTGAACGCCTGGCGCCGCGCGCAGTCGTAGCAGGGTCTGTCTTCCGGCCCCTGGGGGGCAGCGTGCGCCGCCTTGGTCGCGCGGCTGCCGCATGGCGTCGTGCCGGCTGGCGTAGAATTACCGGGCCGTTTTTTATCAAGGATGTTCTTCCGCATGTACAACGGGTTGTTCGATCTCCCCTGGTGGGGCTACGTCGTCGTGGCCCTCGTCCTCACCCACATCACGATCGCCGCGGTCACGATCTTCCTGCACCGCCATCAGGCGCACCGCGCGCTCGACCTGCATCCGATTCCCAGCCACTTCTTCCGCTTCTGGCTGTGGCTCACCACCGGCATGGTCACCAAGGAGTGGGCAGCGATCCACCGCAAGCACCACGCCAAATGCGAGACCGAGGAGGACCCGCACAGCCCGCAGACGCGCGGCCTGCGCAAGGTGCTGTGGGAGGGCGCCGAGCTCTACCGCGCCGAGGCGAAGAACCAGGAGACCCTGCAGCGCTATGGCCACGGCACGCCCGACGACTGGCTCGAGCGCAACGTCTATCGCCATTCGGTGCTCGGGGTGTCGATCATGCTGGTGATCGACGTCATCGCCTTCGGTGCGCTCGGCCTCACGATATGGGCGGTGCAGATGGTGTGGATTCCGTTCTGGGCGGCAGGCATCGTCAATGGCGTCGGTCACTACTGGGGCTATCGCAACTACGACTGCGTCGATGCCTCGCGCAACATCTCGCCCTGGGGCATCCTGATCGGCGGCGAGGAACTGCACAACAACCACCACAGCTTCGCGACCTCCGCCAAGCTGTCGTCGAAGTGGTACGAGTTCGACATCGGCTGGATGTACATCCGCATCCTCGAGATCCTCGGCCTGGCCAAGGTCAAGAAGACCATCCCGCAGCCGAAGTTCGGCGAGGCCAAGGCGGTGCCCGACTTCGACACCCTGCAGGCGATCGTCACCCATCGCTACGACGTGATGACGCGCTACGTGCGCTCGCTCAGGCAGGTGTGCGCAGAGGAGGCGCGACGGCTGAAGGCGGCGCACGGTCCGGCGCTCGATGTGCGTGCCTTGCGGCGCTGGGTGCTGTCGGGTGAGGCCGGGAACCTGAAGGACGAGCAGCGGCAGCAGCTCGAGGTGGTGGCGAAGGAGAGCCCGGCGCTCGCCACCGTGCTGTCGATGCGCGAGGAACTCACCGCCCTCTGGGCGCGCTCGAACGCCAGCCGCGAGCAGCTGCTCGCCCAGCTGCAGGACTGGATCGCGCGTGCCGAGCAGAGCGGCATCCGCCAGCTCCAGGAGTTCTCTCTCAGTCTGCGCCGCTACGCGGTGTGAATGCGATCGGCGGCGCGGGGCAGGGCGCCGCCGCAGTCCTGGCGCCGCACGCGTTGCGGGCCGGAAGCACGCTCAGGTCGATAGGTAGCGCGCAAACAGCGTCGCCATGGGCTTCGCCGCGGCCGAAAGCGGCACCCCGCGCAGGCGCAGGATCCCGAAGTCCATTGGCGGCGGCAGCGGTGCCACCTTCAGGCACTGGATGCCGTGGCCGACCAGCCTGTCCTTGAACAGGCGCTCCTGACCGATGCCGATGCAGTCGGTGCGCTGCATCAGCTCGAGCATCAGCATCGTCGACGCGCAGCGGATCATGTGCCTGGGCGGGGGCAAGCCCTGCTCACCCAGCCATGACAGCAGCGCGCCGCCCAGGCTGCCGGGACTCAGGTTCATCACCCAATTCGCATCCTTCAGGTCGGCCCAGGTGGTCGCCGCGGCGAGCGGATGGCCCTCGCGCGCGGCCAGGATCGCCTCCGCCGGCCCGAGGGGCTCGAACACGATCTCGTAGGGCAGGTCGGTGGCGTCAGCGACGGCAATCGCGAAATCGAGCCGGCCCTCGATCAGGTCGGGCAGCACCTGCGTCAGCAGCCCCTCGGTCAGGTGGACCTCGGTCTCCGGCTGCAGTGCCTCGTATTCGCGCAATACCCGCGGCAGCACGGTCGCGCCCACCATCGGCGTCACCGCGATCACCACCCGCGCGCCGGGCCCGCCGTGCAGCAGGCGCACTTCCTCCACGGCCTTGTCCAGGATCGACAGGGCCAGCCGGGCGTGGCTGAGCAGCAGTGAGCCCGCGGGGGTGAATTCAATGCCCTTGTAGCTGCGGGTCAGGAGCTGCGCGCCGACGTCGTCCTCGAGCTCGCGCAGGGCCTTGGTCAGGGCGCTCTGGCTCAGGTTCATGGCGCGAGCGGCGGCACGGATCGAACTGCTCTCCGCCACGTGTACGAGTGCTCGCAGTTGGTGGTCTTTCATCGGGTCGCCCGCCCTTGGCCTCATGTTGTCGCCCGCGGAAGGTATCGCCTTCGTCGCGCGCCTTCAAGCGCTCCAATAAACGATTCAGTAGGCGTCCATAAGTGATTCGGGGCGATTCCAGGTGGTGGTCACCGCGGAAAACGGAATGCCTTATGTTTTGTAAGGGATTGTCTAGGATGGCACCGCAGACATCGATCAATCCGCTGCCTTTAGGAGACCACCATGACAGCGATTGCGGGTACACCTACAACGTATCAAGGTAACGACAAGCTACTGTACGGAATCATCCTCGGGGTCATCACGTTCTGGCTGTTCGCGCAGACGACCCTCAACATCGCGCCGGCCATGCAGAAGGACCTCGGTCTCGATGCAAGCATGATGAACATCGCGGTGGCCATCACGGCGCTGTTCTCCGGCATCTTCATCGTCGTCATCGGCGGCCTCGCCGACCGCATCGGCCGCGTCAAGACCGTGCAGATCGGCTTCTACCTCAGCATCATCGGCTCGCTGCTGATCGCCATCGCCCCCACCGGCAGCATGGCAACGGGCTTCCTGCTGGTCTGACGCGCGCTGCAGGGCGTGTCGGCGGCGTGCATCATGCCCGCCAGCCTGGCGCTCGTTAAGGCGTACTGGGACGGTCCGGCGCGTCAGCGCGCGGTCAGCCTGTGGTCGATCGGCTCCTGGGGCGGTTCGGGCGTGTGCTCGCTGTTCGGCGGCCTGGTGGCCGACAACATCGGCTGGCGCTACATCTTCTTCGCCTCGATCGTGGTCGCCATCATCGGCCTGCTGATGATGAAGGGGACCCCGGAAAGCAAGGCGGAAACCAAGGGCTCGTACAAGTTCGACCTCGCCGGTGTGCTCACTTTCCTGGTTGCCATGGTGGCCCTGCAGATCGTCGTCACCCAAGGCAACAAGATGGGCTGGACCAGCCCGCTGATCCTGAGTCTGATTGCGGCGGTGATCGTCTTCGGTTCGCTCTTCTTCCGCATCGAGAACACCTTCAGCCAGCCGTTCGTCGATTTCAAGCTGTTCCGCAACCCGACCTACACCGGCGCCACGATCTCCAACTTCCTGCTCAACGGCGTTGCCGGCACGCTGCTGGTGTCGCTGCAACTGGTTCAACTCGGCGGCGACATGAGCGCCCAGGAAGCCGGCACGCTGACCCTCGGCTACGCGGTCGCGATCATTGCCTTCATCCGTGTCGGCGAGAAGCTGCTGCAGCGCTTCGGCCCGCGCAAGCCGATGATCTGGGGCTGCCTCATCACCGGTCTGTCGATCCTGCTGCTGTCGCCGGCCAACATGCTGCTCGCCGACTACAAGATCATGGCCATGATCGGCTACGCCCTGTTCGGCGTCGGTCTCGCCTTCTACGCCACGCCCTCCACCGATGCGGCCCTGTCCAGCCTGCCGGCCGCCCAGGCGGGTTCGGGTTCGGGCATCTACAAGATGGCTTCCTCGCTCGGCGCCGCCTTCGGCGTGGCGATCTCGGCGGCGATCTTCACCGCGCTCAGCGCCAGCCCCGAGAGCGTCGCCTGGCTCGAAGGCGTGATCACCTTCGCCGGCCGCCAGGACAACCTCGCCGTGCGTGAGGCCGCGATCATCGCCCTGATGTTCAACGTCTTCATGGTGGTGGTGGCGATCATGTCGATCATGCTCACCGTCCCCAAGACCGGCCCGAAGAAGGTCCAGTAAGGCCCTGGCGGGCGCAGGCCGCCGGCGCCACGCCGCGGCGCGTCCGCCCCCCTCGCGACACCTGCCCGGGCCGAGCATGCCCAGCCCGCAGCGCCCGGGCATCCCATCACACCGTTTCAGATTTCGATCAGGAGTCACCATGGACACGCTATTGCAAGCACTGTCGGCCGATCAGGAACAGATGAAGGCCTGGCGGCATCACCTGCACCGCCACCCGGAGGTCGCTTTCGACGAGCACCAGACCGCCCGCTGCATCGCCGGCCTGCTGCGCGAGTGGGGCTACGAAGTCACCGAAGGCATCGGCAAGACGGGCCTTGTCGCCCGCATGCGTTGCGGCGACGGCACGAAGTCGATCGGCCTGCGCGCCGACACTGATGCGCTGGCCGTGCAGGAGATGATCGAAGGCGATCACAAGAGCACCATCGAAGGCAAGTCGCACACCTGCGGGCACGACGGCCACAGCGCGATGCTGCTCGGCGCAGCCCAGTACCTTGCGCGCACTCGGGCCTTCAACGGCACGGTCAACCTGATCTTCCAGCCGGCCGAGGAGATCATGGGTGGTGCGGTTGCGATGATCAAGGATGGACTGTTCGAGCGCTTCCCGATGGATGCGGTGTTCGGCATGCACAACATGCCTTCGCTCGAGCGCGGCAAGCTGTATTTCACCACGGGCCCGATCATGGCGGCGGTGGATAACTGGGAGATCATGCTGACCGGCAAGGGCAGCCATGGCTCGATGCCCGAGAAGAGCATCGACCCCGTGGTGGCGGGCGCGTCGCTGGTGATGGCGCTGCAGACGATCGTGTCGCGCAACGTCGGCCCGCAGGACGCCGCGGTGGTGTCGGTCGGGGCCTTCCTCGCCGGTGACGCCGGCAACGTGATTCCGCAGAGCGCAACGCTGCGCCTGAGCATCCGCAACCGCTCGCCCGAGACGCGCCAGATGGTGCTGGAAAAGGTCAAGGCGATCACCGCGGCCCAGGCCCTGTCCTTCGGGGTGAGCTACGAGATTCGCGAAGGCGCGCCCGGGGCAGTGCTGGTCAACGCGCCCGATCAGACCGTCGAATGCGCGGATGTCGCGCGCGCTGCTCGGTGAAGACCAGGTGGTGATGCCCGGACCCACCTTCATGGGCAGCGAGGACTTCGCCTATTTCGCGCAGCAGAAGCCGGGCACCTACTGCTTCATCGGCAATGGCGACACGCCGATGGTGCATCACCCGATGTATGACTTCGATGACCGCAACCTGCCCATCGGGGCGGCCTACTGGGTTGCCGTGGCCCAGCACTTCCTGAAGTAAGTCCTGTATAAGGACGGGCGGCACGCCTCGCGTAGTGGGGCGTGCCGTTTTTTCACGTATACGTCCCGCTGGATGCGCACCGTCGCCATCCAATGGCTGCTGCAATCCGCGTCGACGGGCGGCGCGATCGAATTACTGGTGCTGAACAGATGAAGTTTGAAACGATCCTGCTGGTGATCGAAGTCGGTGGAACCCTCGCCTTCGCGATGTCGGGCCTGATCGAGGCGATGCGCAAACGCATGGACTTCGTCGGCGTGTTCTCGGTGGCCTTCGTCAGCGCCTTTGGCGGCGGCACGGTACGCGACGTGCTGCTCGACCGCCGGCCGCTGTTCTGGATCCAGAACCAGGAGTACGTGTGGCTCGTGCTCGCGCTGGCCTTGACCGCGCCGCTGTGGCTGAAGACCTTTCAGTATCAGCTTACGGAGAAGGTGATGGAGGTCGCCGACGCCTTCGGCCTGGGGCTGTTCGCGATTTCCGGCGCATCGATCGCGACGGCCGCCGGGATGCCGCCACTGGTGGCGATCCTGATGGGGGCGATCACGGCGGTGTTCGGCGGTGTGTCGCGCGACGTGCTGTGCAACCAGATTCCGAAGGTCTACCGCGACCATCGTCCCTACACGCTGTGCGCGGTGGTCGGTTGCGCCGTCCTCCTCGGCGCCCACGCCTTGGGCTTCGCGGCGCCGGTTTCGATGACCGCCGGCATCTGCACCGCCACGGCTTCGCGCCTGCTGGCGGTGGCCTTCGGCTGGAAGCTCCCGGCCTGGCCGGCGCACGAGCGCTGAGCCGGCCGTTCGTTGCCGGCGGCCGGCGGGGCCGCGGTGGCGGCTGAATTTCGCTCAGGCGCGGACCGCGTCCGCCCAGCAGTTGGGGGTCTCGTACAGGCGTACGCGCTCGAGGCGCAGGTGGTTGCCGTAGCTGTCGCGGTAGGCCGGATCAAGGATGCGGAAGGCTTCGGCCGCGAGGTTCTCGGCGGTGGGCACCAGGTCGAGCACCACGGTCTTGTGTCCCGGCACGCTGGCGAGGAAGTCGGCCACCAGCGTGTCGCCGCGATAGACCAGGAAGGCATGGTCCCACTGGCTGACCACCAGCTCGTTGGCGATGCGCTTGACGTCGGCGAAATCCATCACCATGCCATTGACCGGCAGCCCGTCGGCCTTGATGATCTCGCCCGACAGCGTGACCTCGATGGCGTAGCGGTGGCCGTGCAGGTGGCGGCACTGGCTGGCATGATCGGGGATCCGGTGACCGGCGTCGAATTCGAGGCGGCGGGTGATGCGCATGGAAGCTCTCTCTGAAATGGTCGCGGATTATAGCACCGGCAGGCCCGTCGGCCGTCTCGGTGAATTCCGCAAGTGTCTGAGCAAACGATGAATTCTTCTGTTGAACGTGCTGCCGGCGGGGCCGTGGCGCAGCCTGCAGCGCTGACCATCCGCAACCACGACCGCGACCTCGCCGGGCTGACCTACGTCTATCCGGTGCTGTCGCGGCGCGCCGGCGGCGTGTCGGTGGGCATCAACCTCAATCCCAACAACGCCTGCAACTGGCACTGCGCGTATTGCCAGGTGCCGGGTCTCGTGCGCGGCAAGGCGCCGGAGATCGATCTCGCGCGACTCGAGGACGAGCTGCGCGGCTTTCTCGGCGACCTCATCCATGGCGACTGGATGGCGCGCTTCGTGCCGGACGGCCTGCGCGTGATCCGCGACATCGCGTTCTCGGGCAATGGCGAGCCGACCAGCGCGAGCGTCTTTCCCGAGGCGGTGGCGCTGGTCGCGCGCCTGCGGCAGGAGTTCGGCCTGTCGTCGGCCGCCGTGCCGCTGCGCCTGATCACCAACGGCAGCCTGATGACGCAGGCGCGGGTGCAGGACGGGGTGCGACTGCTGGGCGAGGCGGGCGGCGAGGTGTGGTTCAAGGTCGATGCGGGCACCGCCGAGGCGATCGAGCGCATCAACGGGGTGCGCCTGGAGCCCGGTGCGGTCGCGCGCAATCTGGCGCGTTGCGCGCAGCTGTGCCCGACCTGGGTGCAGACCTGCATGTTCCGCTGGGACGGCGAGGCGCCGTCGGCGGCCGAGCTCGACGCCTATCTCGGGCTGCTGGAGTCGGCCGGTATCGGCGCGCTGCAGGGCGTGCTGCTGTACGGCATCGCCCGCCCGTCGATGCAGCCCGAGGCGGTCCGGCTGACGCCGCTCACCGCCGACGAGCTCGAGGCGATCGCCGCGCGCATGCGAAAAAAAGGGCTGACGGTACGCGTCAGCCCTTGATCGTGCGCGCCATGCGCTCAGCGCTCCTTGCGCTTGGCGCGGGCCTCCTTCTTCAGCGTCTTGTAGAGCTCCGGGTTGGTGGCCTTAAGGTACTCGGCCACATCAACGTCGTCGCGCTTGACCTTGTTGATGTCGATCTGCTCGACATGCACCAGGCGGAGCAGCGCCTGCACGGGACGCGGAATGTTGCGTCCGCTCTCGTAGCGCGAACCGCCGCTTTGGGTCACGCCGATCTTGGACCAGAACTGCGACTGGTTCAGTCCCAGCTTGCGGCGGATCTCACGTACATCCAGCTTTTCGGTGGCTTTCATCGAAATGTCCTCATCGTCTGACGGAACCTGCCGGTCTATCGGCGAGCAGAGGTCCCGAACCGCATTGATTTTTACCTATGACCTAAGTCATAGGACAAATGAAGTATAGATTACTATTCCTTCAACATACAGTATTGAGTTTAACAAATCCGTCAAATTTTAACGAAAATCGCTATCGCCGTGTTTCGACCTATGAAGCCCCGTTCCAAGCGCGCAAAAAGTCCAGCCTTTGGATAGAATCATGAGCTTTATCCACTAGCACTTGGATACGACAATGGCACTGATAGTTCAGAAGTACGGCGGCACCTCGGTGGGTAGCCCCGATCGCATCAAGAACGTCGCGCGCAAGGTCGCGAAGTTCCGCGCGGCGGGCCATCAGGTGGTGGTCGTGGTGTCGGCGATGAGCGGCGAGACCAACCGCCTGATCGCGCTGACGAAGGAGGTTGCGGCCAACCCCAGCCCGCGCGAACTCGACGTCGTCGTGTCGACCGGCGAGCAGGTCACCATCGGCCTGCTGTGCATGGCGCTCGAGGACATCGGCGTGCCGGCCAAGAGCTACACCGGCGCTCAGGTCAAGATCCTGACCGACTCCCTGCACACCAAGGCGCGCATCCTCAACATCGACGAAGCGCCGATGCGCAAGGATCTCGATGAAGGCAAGGTCGTCGTCGTCGCCGGCTTCCAGGGTGTGGATGAACACGGCAACATCACCACGCTCGGCCGCGGCGGTTCGGACACCACCGGCGTGGCGCTGGCCGCGGCGCTGAAGGCCGACGAGTGCCAGATCTACACCGACGTCGACGGCGTCTACACCACCGACCCGCGCATCGTCCCCGAAGCCCGCAAGCTCGACACCATCACCTTCGAAGAGATGCTGGAGATGGCCAGCCTCGGTTCGAAGGTCCTGCAGATCCGCTCGGTCGAATTCGCCGGCAAGTACAAGGTCAAGCTGCGCGTCCTCTCCAGTTTCGAAGATCGCGAAGGCGAGGGCACGCTCATCACCGTTGAGGAAGACAAGAACATGGAACAACCCGTCATCTCCGGCATCGCCTTCTCGCGCGACGAGGCCAAGCTCACCGTCACGGGCGTGCCCGACAAGCCGGGCATCGCCTACCAGATCCTGGGCCCGATCGCCGACGCCAACATCGACGTCGACATGATCATCCAGAACGTCGGCCACGACGGCACCACCGACTTCTCCTTCACCGTGGCCCGTGGCGACCTCGCCAAGGCGCTGAAGGTGCTCGAAGGCGTCCGCGCCCACATCGGCGCGCGCGCGGTCGAGAGCGACAACACCATGTGCAAGGTCTCCATCGTCGGCGTCGGCATGCGCTCGCACCCGGGCGTGGCCTCGCAGATGTTCCGCACCCTGGCCGAGGAAGGTATCAACATCCAGATGATCTCGACCTCGGAAATCAAGATCTCGGTGGCCATCGAGGACAAGTACCTCGAGCTCGCCGTGCGCGCGCTGCACAAGGCTTTCGGCCTCGACGCCGCGGCTGCATAAAATCGCTTCATCGCGTTTGACCGAAAGGCGCGAACTCGCTATGATCGCGCCTTCCTGAAGGAGACGTGGCCGAGAGGTCGAAGGCACTCCCCTGCTAAGGGAGCATGCGGGCTAAAACTCGCATCGAGGGTTCGAATCCCTCCGTCTCCGCCAGACCTGCTAAAGAGCCATATTTTCAAGTCAATTCAACGACTTAGGAAGTATGGTTTTTTGCTTATATACCACATCGAGTTACCACTACCCCCTCAGCGGTGGATCGTGGCTCCTAGTTGCGGCGTCCAGCACAGTTCTCCGGCAGCCGGAACACGGACGTACAGCATCCACACGCCTACCTCCAGCACGAACCCGCCGATCTTGATCGTCATCGCTTGATACTCCTCTGTGTCAGTTGAAGGAGGCGCGATTGTCTCGGTGCTGGTTCCCCTGATCCAGACAACGACCGTAACAGTTGCGTTAATGGATTGCTGGTTTTGATAGTTAGTCGCTATCGATCCTGTGTATGGCCGGGACCACCTATGCAATTGCACCCCCATAGGAGTGCATACCCGTGGTGACCCCGGCTGTCCTGAGGGGGCTTTAGAAGTCGGCCTCCTCTTCTTCTTCTGCATCCTTCTCAGGTGTCCCGAGCCATTCTCGGAGCCGCTCCAGTAGGCGCGAGTCGTAAATCTCGATGGCTCTTGCGAACACCTCGGGCTGTCTCGCTAGTCGATCCTTGAAAGTCTTCTGAAGGGAGAGGGCCACCTTCTCGGCCTCCCTCTCGATCCAGTCCTCCGAACCGACCTCCTGCAAAGGTTCCAGCCCCTGCGACAACCTGTCGGCCTGTCGCCACGTCAGGGCGTCAAGTGCTTGTTCGGGACAAGACGCGGTGATCTTCCTCACGGCATCCCGCATGTAGGCCACGGTCCTTTCGCTGACTCCGGCGGCGCGACTGATGGTCGCCTTGGACAACTTGGTTGCGATGACGAGTCGCCATGCAGCGTTCGACTTCTCCTCCCGGCCCATCGGCAGTTTGTCTCTGGCGTTGTTCTGTAGTGCCTTCGCCATCGCTTGTTCGATGGTTCCCGAGAACGCCCGAACGGGGATCGGTCCTTGATGCCCAACTTCCCGATACGCCTCCATGCGGTGGTGACCATCGATACAGCACCACCCGTCACCCACCCAGAAGACGGTGATCGGGTCGAACGGCTTCCCGTCTCGCATTCGGAGCACTCGGACAAGCTCCCTGACATGCGCCTGACTCTGGGCCAGGTTTCCTGACCGGTGCTGAAAGACCGTTGGACATTCCCTGATGTCGTTCATGGCGAGGTGTTCTGGCTTCGCGTTCGGCTCGGGGTTCCCGGCCTCGATTTGCTGCCTCAGTTCCTCAAGTTCAGTCGTCCATCCAAGCATGTTCTTCACTCTCTGCAATGAACTGACGGTGCTGCTTCAGGATGATGGCGAGGGCTTCGTTGTTGTTGATCCTCACCCCGTGTCGTCTCTCGTACTCCCGCTGGAAGTCCTTCAGGTGATCGAAGGCTGAGACGGGAAAGGCGATGCTGCGGAAGACGGTCTTCTCCATCCCCGTTGATCGGTCATGCTTCATGTTTGCTTGCTCCAAAGAAAAAGCCCCAAGGGTTCCTCAGGGCTGCTGTAGGTGTGACGCTGTGCTGCGCCAATCTAGTGTCCCATCGCTGGACAGGAGGGGATGCGCCTATTTATGCATCCTCCATAACTGAGTGGCATTTGATTTGGTCACTTCTCCCCATAACTGCAACCGAAAACAGCACAGATCACCCGACTCGAACCCGAATACTGTTCGTGTTCGCCGCCAAGGGTCGGCACAATGTGCGCCCCCCTTCTAGTCGCTACGTCTTGATGATCATCGCCACCGAGAAGGCGACGAACGCCCATGCAAAGACGCTCTCCACGAACATCGGGTCTTGCATCCTCTTCCTGATCTGCTTGATCGTCTTCATGCTGCCACCTTCACCGACTGACACGCCCGCTTAACCGAGGCTATCGAGATCCTGAAGTGTTCCGCTGTGTTCTTGATGCTGGCGCTGTTCTCGTGCCTCCACCGTGCCACAGCTTCGTCATCGATAGTCTTCTCCCTGCCGAGGTTCTTCCCCTCCGCTCTGGCTCGTTCGATCCCGGCCATCTGTCGGGCCTTGATGTTCTCGCGCTCCAGTTCGGCCACTGCGGCAAGCATGGTGAGCATCAGCCTCCCGGCAGGGGTGGCGAGGTCGAACCCCTCGCGCATGGACACAACGGAAACGCCTTTGGCCTTCAGGGTCTCCACTGTGGTCAGAACGTCGATGGTGTTCCGTCCGAGTCGGTCGATGGCGACCACCACCACCGTGTCACCCTCCCTCACGTATGCCAATAGGGCAGCCATAGCGGGCCTCTGAGCGGCTGGAATCGCACCGGATACCCCTTCCTCCACGAACCACTTTGAGACCTTGTAGCGGGCTTCTATCGTCCTCCGCTGGTTCTCTGTGGTCTGGTCGTCCGTGCTGACTCGGAGATAGGCAATGGTGGCAACGCCGCCTTGATGGCTAGTGCTGGACATGATCTGGCTTCCTCCATTAAGTGGCTCAGTGAGTATGGCTCAGATCTTAGTGGGTGGCTCACGATAAATCAACAGTAATGAGCTACACTCCAGTGGTTCTCGTCGGGGTGGCTCACAAGGAGTACCTTCTGAGCTAACACGGATCGCCGGGAGTACCACCTTGGTCACCCAATCTTGGAAGGCGCGGGCCTCGGGTTTGTCCGAGCGCATCACCATCTTGTAAAGGCCGGACTCGGAGACCCACTTGGCCTTGTACATTCCAGAACCGGGGAGCTTTACCCCCAACTCAGAACTGTGGGAAACCTCCGAAACGTCGAGTTTTACCAAGTGGTGATGAAAGCCCCCGTTTGGGTGGGCCTTCAGGCCGAGGAGTTCAGCCACATCTTTCAAGAGGAACCACGGCTGGCCGTCCATCTCGATCACGCGGAGGTTGGTCTTGTTGAAGTCGAAGTTGATGATGATGGCGTGTGCCTCGATTCCGACAGACGAGGCCGGGTACCGGGGGAAACACGCTTGCGCGGCCCTTCGGGGTGACCTCTCGGAAACCTGCTGGAAATTTTCTGCGGTGGAGTTTTTCGGCTGCCTCTCCGTGTGTCAAGGCTCAGTCGCTCGGCTTTGCCAACAGCATGGATGCGGGCTTGCTGATACCCTTGTATCCACTTCAAGGGCTGGGGCTTAGGGCGATGGCGAAGAGTCGAGAGCAGGTGCAGCAGTTGGGGTTCTGGGATACCGAGGTCTCGGAGACTCCACACGACAAGATCCAGATCTGGGCATACGAGAACGCTGACTACATCTTCCGTGAAGTCTGTCCGGATCTATTCGAGGGAGGGTGGCGGGAGGGGGACGTGATCCGTCGCGGTTTCGATGGCTCGCTCACGGTAGGACCCCGAGCTAAGCAATTCGCGGAGCAGAATCAACGCCCCCTTCCACGGGTCTGGAAGAAGGAGATCGAGCCTGTTCTCAAGCGGCGATCTGGTTATCAGGACCGTAACGAACAGTTGGTCGGCTATGCGGATCTGATCTTCCGAACTCAGACTCCCATCGTGACCATCATTGATGACAATGACACGATAGGTATTGAATGGGAGCACGGGCCGTCACTGCTTCTGGAGGTGAAGTCCAAGATGCCTACTCTTGGCGAGCTGATGCGACAGCTTCAACTTTACCGAACCGGCTTCAACGGAAAGCTGATAGTCGTATCCCCTGATGACCGCTACGCCTCGATTCTTGCCGAGCAGGAGATCCACTTCATCAAATGCCCGGACGTGTGATGGATCAGCGGTTCCGAGGTGTCGCTTTCGGATACCTGACCTTCTCGATAGCTTCCTTCATCCGCTCCACTGAGTGACCCCCGGAGTACAGGCCATAGGTGATCCGGGGCTTCTCATGGCCCACGATGTCGGCGGTGAGGTTCTCGGACACTCCTGCATCCTCAAGCAGCGTGACCACTGTCTTCCTGATCGAGTGGAAGACCTTCTTGTCAGGGAACCCGAGAGACTTCTTCAGCCTCCCGAACCGCTTCCCGATGGCGTTCGAGCGGTCCCCGTACTTGTTGAAGGTGAGACCTGACAGCAGGTAGCTGTCCCTGCTCGCCTCCTTCAATCGCTTCACCACCTCGACCAGTTCCGAATGAAGAGGAACCCGACGAATGCCCGCATCGGTCTTGCTGTCGGTGATCTTCAGTACCTCGTCGGTGCAGTCCGTCACCTTCAGGGCGCACAGTTCCTCGATCCTCGCGCCTGAGTACATGCCAAGGCGGATCAGATCCGCTAGTTCGTGGTCCTCCTTCTCGGTCGCTGCATCAAGGAGCGTGACCACCTCGGAAGGCTCGAACGGTTCCCAGCCATCGGTTCCTTTGGTCTTGCTGCCGTTGGTCTTCTTGGCGAAGGAGGGGAGGATAAAGGGCTGCTTCTCTGGGTCGGCCTTCTCGATCTCCTGAAGGTAACGCCAGAAGTTCCGACAGAACTTGAACATCCGATCCAGTGACGAGTACGAGTACCCCTGTCTGGTCGGTGTGTCCTTCATCAACTCCTTCACCCACTCCATGACCGCTGGCTTGGTGACGGCCTCGACGCTGACGAACTTGTCGATCATCCGCCTGACATCCTTCTTCATCTGGTCGATGGTCTTCGGTGCTTGGGTCAGGTGTGATGCCCACTCGGTGAAGAAGGTCTGCGCTTCCTCCTCGATGAAGTCACGAATGACCTCGGGGTGTTCGTTCTCGGAGTGCTCCTTCCGCCACATCAACGCCGCTTCAAGGAACGGGTCGGACTGTCCCCGAGCTGCGGCGATTCGTGCCTTCCATTGGGCGATGATGGCGTCCCGCCGTTTCTCGGCTTCCCTCTTGTCGGTGGTCTTCAGCGACTGGAACAGCTTGGTCTTTCCGATCTTGTGTCGGACATCCTCGGGAACGTGCAAGGTGGCGTACCAAGTGTTCCCCCGCTGCTCGATGTTCTTTGCCATGGTGCTTCCTTGACAGCTACGTAGTAGCGATGTGGCGGAGTCCTTAATTTACCACATCGAGTTACCACATGCTCTTACCACATCAAGGAGCGCAAGCTATTGATTTTCTTTGTTGTCAGTGCCTTAGGTGACAGGTGCGGAATCTCCCTCCGTCTCCGCCAATGCCAACCTAAGTCGTTGATTGGCAAAAAGTAGTATGAAATCAATGTCGTCCAAGCAGCCGCTTTCTAAGAAAGTTGCTAAGGAGGACGTTGATATGCCCAAGGTTCCCAACCTTCGGCTTCGCGGTCGGAAGTACTGGTATCACCGGTACATCCCCAACGATGTCCGCGAACTCTTCGATGAGAAGGAGCAGGTCTGGATCAACCTTCAGACCAGCGACTTCACCGAAGCCAAGGCGAAGTGCCTTCAGTTCACGCTAGAGCATGATCAGCGGATCGCCGAATTCCGCCAGGGTCAAGCCGCCGTAGCGTCGTTCTTCACCGACGAATACATCTCCTCGCTCGCTGAGGCTTGGGCTGTCGACTGGCTGCGCCAGGACGAGCAGCACAGGATCGGTGCAGGTGCTGCGGATCCGCACCTCGTGTCTCTCTTGGGGATAACGCACACGCCCCAGTCTCTCCGCAGTCTCTTGATGCTCGAAACCAAAGAGGGTTGGGATGGCCTGTCGCCATTCATCGCCTCCGATTGGTTGGCTCGCCAGTCTGTCTTGATGCCGCGCAGCAGTGACGCGTTCAAGACGCTCTGCTACCGCATCCGTCAGGCAGCGTTGCAGGCACTGGAGACCATCCGCCTACGAACCGAAGGGGTTCCGGTGGCATCTCCTGCGCCGGTCAAGGTGGCAGCACCCAAAGCGAAGCAGTTCATTGCAGATCTCATCGAGCCTTGGAAGGTCCGCCAGAAACCCAAGGACGCCTCCATCCGGGAGTTCGATAGGGCGGTTGCGCGGTTCAACGAGAAGCACCCTGACTTGGCGGTCTGCGACATCGAGTCGGTTCACATCGTCGAGTACCGCGACTGGCTCACTGGGCAAGGCCTTGCTGCTGCCACGGTCGAGAAGCACATGAACGCGATCAAGGCGCTGCTCGGGATTGCGGTCGAGCGGAACGTGATCAAACACAACCCCGCGTCGAAGATCAAACCGCCGAAGGCCAGCAAAGACGATGGGGACGCCCGAGAGCCGTTCGGCCTGTCCGATCTCAAGCTCATCTTCTCCTCGCCGATCTACCGGGGCGGTGAGGTCTCCGAGGGCGGCAAGGGCGAAGCCGCATTCTGGCTGCCGCTGATGGGGCTGTTCTCTGGTGCGCGAGAGGAGGAGCTTTGCCAGTTGCGCCTGGACGACTTCCGAGAGGAGGAGGGCGTTCATTACTACCTGATCCGGCGGAAGCACAAGGAGCAGGACACGAAGACGGACAGCTCGGTCCGCCGCGTTCCGATTCACCGCGAGCTGATTCGCCTCGGGCTGTTGCGCTACGTTCAGACTCTGCGAACACGGGGGGAAGAGTGGCTGTTCCCGCTGCTGGTGCCTGACGTGAAGGGAAATCGCTCCGGGAATTGGTCGAAGTGGTTCCACCGGTATCTCCGGCAAACGATCAAGATCACGGACTCGGCGCTGGTCTTCCATTCCTTCCGGCACACATTCAAGGACGTCTGCCGTGAGTGCCTGATCCCTGAGGACGTGCACGATGCGCTGACGGGTCACACGAACGCGAATGTCAGCCGGTCTTACGGCTCGGGCCTGTATCCGCTTCTTCCGCTCGTGGATGCTATGGATCGGTTCAGCGTGAGGGGCTTGGACCTCTCCGAGGTGGTATCTCGCCACTGAGTAGGGAGCAGTTCCGGTCATCATGCGCTGAAGAAGGAGCCGCCAGCAGTGCGAGACAAGCCCAAGACCGCCTTGCGAGAGGTAGCCTTGGGCTTCTTTGTTGGGCCGTGGCGAGGGTGCGGCCCTGTTGCCAGGGCATGACGCCGAGCTAGGCAAAAAGCTGCGGGTTACAATCGCACCTCCTGCTTCACAGACCCGCGCGCACAACAAGAATGTCCCTCGACCTCAACCAGCTTGAAACCCGCCTATGGGCGGCAGCAGATCAACTCTGGGCCAACACCGGCCTGAAGCCCTCGGAGTTCTCCAACCCGGTCCTCGGGCTGATCTTTCTCCGCTACGCCGAGAAGCGGTTCCATGAGGCCGAGGCCAAGCTGATCGAGAGCGGGCTAGATGTCTCCGAGATCGAGAAGTTCGACTATCAGGCCGAAGGGGCGCTGTACCTGCCCGACAACGCCCGCTTCTCCTACCTGCTCGACCTAGCCGAGGGCCAGGATCTGGGCAAAGCGGTCAACGAAGCGATGGCGGCGGTCGAGGCCGAGAACGAGGAGCTGAAGGGCGTCCTGCCGCGCTCCTACGGACGGCTCCCCAATACCGTCCTGGTCGAGCTGCTGCGGGTGCTGAACGGGCTGGGCGAAGTCGAGGGCGATGCCTTCGGCAAGATCTACGAATACTTCCTCGGCAAGTTCGCCCTGGCGGAAGGCCAGAAGGGCGGCGTGTTCTACACCCCGACCAGCATCGTCAAGCTGATCGTCGAGATCATCGAACCCTTCCACGGCAAGATCTTCGACCCCGCGTGTGGCTCGGGCGGCATGTTCGTGCAGAGCGCCCAGTTCGTCAGCCGCCACCAGAAGCGGGCTGCCGAGGAGCTGACCGTGTTCGGCACCGAGAAGGCGAACGACACCGTCAAGCTCGCCAAGATGAACCTCGCGGTGCATGGCCTCTCGGGGGACATCCGCGAATCGAACACCTACTACGAAGATCCGCACAAGGCGCTGGGCAAGTTCGACTTCGTGATGGCGAACCCGCCGTTCAACGTCTCGGGCGTGGACAAGGAGCGGGTGAAGGACGACCCCCGCTTCCCCTTCGGCATCCCGACCACCGACAACGCCAACTACCTCTGGATCCAGCATTTCTACACCGCGCTGAACGAGCGTGGCCGCGCCGGTTTCGTCATGGCCAACTCGGCGGGCGATGCGCGTGGCACTGAACTAGAGATCCGCAAGAAGCTGATCCAGACCGGCGGCGTGGATGTGATCGTGTCGGTCGGTCCCAACTTCTTCTACACCGTCACCCTGCCGTGCACCCTGTGGTTCTTCGACAAGGCGAAAGCCACGGGCGAGCGCAAGGATCAGGTGCTGTTCATCGATGCGCGGGGCTTCTACCGGCAGGTCAGTCGGGCGATCCGTGACTTCCTGCCCGAGCAGATCGAGTTCCTCGCCAACATCGTGCGGTTGTGGCGCGGCGAGGCGGTCGAGACCGAGGCGGGGAGTCAGGAGATACTCCAGCAGCAGTTCCCGGACGGCGGCTACCGGGACATCGCCGGGGTGTGCAAGGTGGCGACGCTTGCGGAGATCGAGGCGCAGGGGTGGAGTCTGAATCCGGGGCGGTATGTGGGCGTGGCGGATCGGGGTGCTGACGATTTCGACTTCTCGGAACGACTCGAAGCACTTCAGGAAGAACTGGAAAAACTCAATGCGGATGCTTCTGAGCTTGAGCTGGCGATCTCCGCGAATGTAGGTGCGCTTTTGGAGCGGGTGACGTGAGTTATCAAGACGTCAAGCTTCACGATCTGCTCGGCACCCTGATCGACTACAGGGGCAAGACGCCGCCGAAGACAGATGCGGGTATCCCACTGATTACGGCCAAGGTGATCAAGGGAGGCCGCATCCTCGACAACGATCACGAATACATTGCTGAGGATTACTACGACGAGTGGATGCGTAGGGGGTTGCCACGTCAATGGGATGTTTTGATCACCACAGAAGCTCCACTTGGCGAGGTTGCGATTCTGAAGACCACTGAAAAGGTGGCGCTTGCCCAGCGGGTCATTCTGTTGCGTGGGGACAGTCAAAAGATTGACCAGCGTTACCTATGCTTTGCGTTACAGAGTCCGTTGGTCCAGGCGAGGCTGAATGCCCGTGCCACGGGCGCTACCGTTGCGGGAATAAAGCAGAGCGAACTTCGTGAAGTGCTACTTCCGCTGTATCCATTGGCGACCCAGCGCCGCATCGCCTCCATCCTTTCCGCCTACGACGACCTGATCGCAAACAACACGCGACGGATCGCCATCCTTGAGGAAATGGCCCGGAGAATCTACGAGGAGTGGTTCGTCCGCTTCCGTTTTCCGGGGCATGAGCAGGTGAAGACGGTGGAGTCGGAGCTGGGGTTGATCCCGGAGGGGTGGAGCACTCAGCGGCTTGTTGAGGCAGCCTTTGTCACGATGGGGCAATCACCAAGCTCTGAGCACTACAACTTTGAAGGAAAGGGGTTGCCGTTCCATCAGGGGGTAACAGACTTCGGTGCGCATTATCCCTCCCATCGCATGTACTGCACTGTCGCTGGCCGGATGGCCATGGAGGGAGACATTCTGATGAGCGTACGTGCCCCAGTAGGCCGAATTAATCTCGCTCCGTCAGACATGGTGATTGGCCGGGGACTATGCGCAATTCGTAGTCGAACCGGGCAGCAATGGTTCTTACTGCATCGACTCCTTGAGAAGTTCAAGGAGGAAGATTGCATGGGTAACGGTGCGATCTTCAAGGCTGTGACAAAACAGGATGTGCTGGGCATCCTCTTTCCCAAAGCACCAGACGCCTTGGAGGCGGATTTTGAGAGA
This sequence comes from Rhodocyclaceae bacterium, assembly GCA_029982755.1. GTDB lineage: Bacteria > Pseudomonadota > Gammaproteobacteria > Burkholderiales > Rhodocyclaceae > Thauera. The sequence continues at coordinate 6,704 of JARRBR010000001.1, read as the reverse complement.
CAGGTTGCTCCTCTCTGGCAGTCGATTCGCAACCTGACGCTCAAGAACAGGAACCTTCGAGCCACCCGAGACCTCCTGCTCCCGAAGCTGATCTCCGGCGAGCTCGACGTTTCCACCCTGCCCGAACCTGAGGAGGCCATCGCGGCATGACTACCGTTCTCACCGCCAAGGAAGTCACTGCCGCTTACGGCGAACTCGTTCTCGTCGAGTTGCCCGCGATGGACTGTTTCGCTTCCCTGGGGTGGGAGGTCGCCAACCTCTACGACGAAACCTTCGGCAGCGAGGGCACCGAAGGGCGCAAGTCGTCCGCCGAGGTCATCCTGGTGCCGCGCTTGCGGCGGGCGCTGGAGCGCATCAATCCCGGCTACCCGGCCACGGCCTACGATCAGGCCATCGAACAGCTCACCGAGGACCGCTCCAAGCAGATCCCGGTGAATGCGAATCAGGCTTTCTACAAGCTGCTGCGCGACCGGGTAAAGGTGGAGATCACCGACGACGAAGGCAACCCGCAGACGGTTGAGCTGTCGGTCATCGACTGGAACGCATCGGACAACAACGACTACTTCCTCGCCCAGCAAATGTGGGTGTCGGGCGAGATGTACAAGCGCCGCTGCGACCTGCTCGGCTTCGTCAATGGCATTCCGCTGGTCTTCGTCGAGCTGAAGGGGCCGCATGTGCCGCTGAAGTCGGCCTACGACGACAACCTGAAGGACTACAAGGGCCAGAGCATCCCGCAGCTGTTCCACCCCAACGCCTTCATCATCCTGTCGAACGGCTCGCAGACCCGCGTGGGGACGCTGACCAGCCCATGGGAGCACTTCTTCGAGTGGCGGCGGATCGACGACGAGACGGAGGCGGGTTCAACCTCGCTGGAGACCGCGATCCGGGGCCTGTGCGACAAGCGGCGGCTGCTCGACCTCGTCGAGAACTTCACCGTGTTCGAGACGGCGCGGGGCGGGCTGATCAAGAAGGTGGCCAAGAACCACCAGTACCTCGGGGTGAACAAGGCCATCGCGCAGATGGTGAAGCTGCGGGAATCCGGCGACCGCGAGGCGGCGAAGAAGCTCGGCGTGTTTTGGCACACCCAGGGCAGCGGCAAGAGCTTGTCGATGGTGTTTTTCACCCAGAAGGTGCTGCGCAAACTCCCCGGCAAGTGGACCTTCGTGATGGTCACCGACCGGGCCGAGCTCGACGACCAGATCTACAAGACCTTCACCGCCACCGGGGCGATCACCGGGGCCGAGGTGCAGGCCTCCAGCGCCGAGAACCTGAAGCAACTGCTGCGCGAGGACCACCGCTACGTCTTCAGCCTCATCCAGAAATTCCGCACCGACAAGGGCGAGGCCTACCCGAAGATCTCCGACCGGGACGACATCATCGTCATCACCGACGAAGCCCACCGCAGCCAGTACGACGTGTTCGCGCTGAACATGCGTAACGCCCTGCCCAATGCCGCCTTCCTCGGCTTCACCGGCACCCCGCTGATCGCAGGCGAAGAAGAGCGCACCCGCGAGGTGTTCGGCGACTACGTGTCGGTGTACGACTTCGCCCGCTCCATCGAGGACGGGGCCACGGTGCCGCTGTACTACGAGAACCGCACCCCCGAGCTTCAGATCATCAACGACAACCTGAACCGCGACATCGAGCGTCTGCTGGAAGAGGCCGAACTCGACGAGGAGCAGGAGAAGAAGCTGGAGCGGGAGTTCGCCCGCGAATACCACCTGATCACCCGCGACGACCGCCTGGAGACCATCGCCGCCGATCTGGTGAAGCACTTCCTCGGTCGCGGCTACCGGGGCAAGGCCATGATGGTCTGCATCGACAAGGCCACGGCGGTGCGGATGTACGACAAGGTCCAGGCCCACTGGAAGAAGCATCTGGCCGAGCTGGAAGCGCAACTGAAGACCGCCAGCGGAGATGCGAAGGAAACGCTCGCCGACAAGATCATGGTCATGCAGACCACCGATATGGCCGTGGTGGTGTCGCAGTCGCAGAACGAGATCGAGGAGCTGAAGGACAAGGGCCTCGACATCGTTCCGCACCGCCAGCGCATGGTCAGTGAGAACCTGGACGAGCAGTTCAAGGATCCCGATGGCCAACTACGGCTGGTCTTCGTCTGCGCAATGTGGATCACCGGCTTCGACGTGCCGACCTGCTCGACGCTCTACCTCGACAAGCCGATGCGCAACCACACCCTGATGCAGACCATCGCCAGAGCGAACCGGGTCGCACCGGGCAAGACCGCTGGCCTGATCGTCGATTACGTTGGCATCTTCCGTAACCTTCAGGACGCCCTGCGGATCTACGCCAAGCCCAACCAGCCGGGGCAACTCCCGATCAAGGACAAGGCGGCGCTCGTCGAGCAACTCGAAGGGCTGCTGAGGGACGCGCAATCGTTCTGTACGGGCCTCGGGATCGACCTGAAGGGGATCGTGAACACCCCGCCCGCACAGCGCCTGGAAGCCCTCCAGAAGGCCATGGACGTGATCCTCGAAGCCGGCGAGGACAAGACCAAGGCCTACCTACTGCTGGCTGGTCAGGTGGCACGGACCTTCAAGGCTATCCTGCCCGACCAGGAAGCCAACGCCCATGCGCCGACCTCAGTGCTGGTCGCCTACCTCGGGGCAATGATCAAGGCCTTGCGTCCGCCACCGGACATCTCCGGGGTGATGAACGACCTCGATGCGCTGCTCGACGACTCGATTGCCACCGAGGGCTACCGCATCGGGGAGCGACCGGAAGCTGAGGCCCTGATCGACCTGTCGCAGATCGACTTCGCCGCCCTGCAGAAGAAGTTCGAGGAAGGCAAGAAGGCCACCGAGACCGAGAAGCTGAAGGGGCAGATCGAGAAGAAGCTCGACAAGATGGTCCGCGAGAACAAGGGCCGGATCGACTTTCTGGAGAAGTTCCAGAAGCTGATCGAGTCCTACAACTCATCGAGCCACAACCTGGAGGCCTTCTTCAAGGAGCTGATGCACTTCGCCCAGAACCTCACCCAGGAGGAACAGCGGGCCACCCGCGAGAACCTGAGCGAGGAGGAGCTGGCCATCTTCGATCTCCTGACACAGCCCGAACCCGAGCTGACCGAGAAGGAGAAGGACGAGGTGAAGAAGGTGGCGAAGGACCTGCTCGCCAAGCTGAAGACCGAGAAGCTGGTGCTGGACTGGAAGCTGAAGACCCAGACCAAGGCTGATGTCGAGCGGACCATCCGGGACTTCTACATCAAGCTGCCCAAGGCCTACACGCCGGAGCTGAAGAAGGACAAGCGGGCAAAGACCTACGCCCACATCTACGAGAACTACTTCGGGGCTGGGCAGAGCGTGTATCAGGGGATGGCCGCTGGGGCACACTGAAGTGGAACCCTGAGGCGACCTGAAAAACGACAGATAGTGAAAAGACGAGGACTGCCGGTGGTGGCCGACAGCCCTCGTATGGGTTGCTCGATGGGATGCCTCGTGGTTCCTGGTTCACGGTGTTCCAACCATGAAAAACCATTCCTGGTGGTGTCACGCTTGGGCTGGAAACGTCACCCTGAGGACTCGCTGATCGAGGCCTCGCGGGGGCAAGGTTTGTCGGTCAAGCGGGTTTGCCCGAGCAACGACACCGATGGAATGCCGGGCGAGATCATGTACTTGGTCGTGTCGCCTTTTATGTATAGGGGGAAACATCGCAAACAGTTGTTTTTATTGGACTTTTATTCCTGAAAAGTGGACGTTTCGTCGACTTTACGCGGCGAGGCGCTCGTGCTGGTCCGGACAGCTCCGCTCGGGTTGCCACGACCTTTTCTTCAGGCGCAGTTCGTCGAAAATCCGGTAAGCCCTGCACGTCTCCCCGCGAACCCCCGCCCGACCCACCTCGGAGTCGTACCACATGAAGTCCGGGTTCAGCCGGTGATCGAAGTCCAGGATCCCCGCCTCGACAAGTCGTGGAAGGTAACGCCGGATGTGCTTGGCCTCCTTGCCTTCAAGGGTGCCGTACCACTTCACGAGCTGGTCCAGCGGCATGAGCAAGCCGCCCACCTGACTGCGGAACTTGAGCAGGAAGACGGCGAAGTGCCGGACTTCCTTTCGAAGACTGTTGAGCTTCTCTTCACGGCGCTGTCGGGCTTCCGGCCTGATAGCCTTCATGCCCTGTGCGTTGATGGTCTTGGCGTCGATGATCTCCCCGGTTGTCATGTCGAGGTACTCCGCGACGTGCAGCTTTCCACGGAAACGACGACAAGACAGGACAGCGAGGTTCTCGAATCCTTTGCTGTTCATGAATTGTTCTCCAGAAACGAAAAGACCCCCAGGGGATGCCTGGAGGTCTGTGATTGGCTGTTACTGGTGGGCGAGGGCGTCAGTCCGTCGCGTGTGCCAGGTAGTCCTCGATCTTGATACGGTCGGCGAAGCTCGGCGCGAGCATGGACTGGATCACCTCGTCCTTGGTACATCCGGCCCGGAACAGGCTGACAGCCATGTCATAGCATCGGCTGTATAGCTCCAGGTCGCTGGTATTGAGCGAGTTACGGATGCTCCGGCCCACGGATTCCTTCCACTCGGAGGCGGAGTGACCGGTCAGGATCCGGCAGACGAGGCTCTTGATGCGCTTTTCGTTGGCGAGTGACACGGTCGGCACCGACTGCTTCGACACCAGCCCTTCCTTCGCTGCGATCCCCGCTTGTTTGCGGGTGGCATGAGTCAGTTCATTGTCCACCTGGACAAGCAGGTTGGCGCGGATCGGCTGATGTCGTGCAAGGCGGATGATTGCCTCTTCCATGTCGAGGAAGTACTCGCGCACCATCTGCCCCTCATCGGTGTTGGCCATCATCGCAAGCTGTGCAGCGAGGTCGCGGCTGACGAGGTAGTCGATCCGAGGGCGTCCCTTGGTGCGAGTCACGTGCTGACTGACTTCGGACTTTTTCTCGAATCTGCGAAAAAGTTCGCCAGCGCCACGGCTGATCCAGTCGGCGAATTTGCTCTCAGGACGACCGATAGCCTCCCACAGCTTTCGGGCATCGATGATCGGCTCCCGCCTGTTCTCGACGATGGGAAGGATGCGGCGAACCGCCATCATGCGGCTGGCCTGTTCCTCGGTGAAGCCGAGGGTGACGTAGACGGATCTCGGGCAGTCGGCAACGGTATGCCTCAGGCTGATGCCCGTGCGCTTGGTCTTGGTCTTGGTCATTGGTGTGATTTCATTTCGGTTACCTGCCCACGAGGAGCCACCTGCCGACACGCATTCCGCACCCCACACCAAGGGACGTGAGGGCAGCAACGTGAGCAGGTAGCCGAAGTGAGCGGAAGTGGACGAGATGGCCTGGCTTGGCCGGTATGGAATGGCTCAGCGGACGAGTCGCAGATGGGACTGCTTGCCCGAGGGGCGAGGTTGATCAGGCGGGCAAGGTTGGGGATTCTTCCAGGCCAGCTGTATTTGCTGCTCGTTCTCGAGACGAGGAATGACGAACACCCCGAGGTCAGCCAGCGTACTTAGCAAGGCCTGATTCTGTCCCTGAATCTGACGCAGATCCGCCTGAAGCTTCTCGATCAAGTCCAGCGTCTTGAAGTGCAACTCCATCATCTGAATTCCGATCATGGGGTTGGTCCACGCCTTCACTTGCTGGCTGTGGGGGTCGCCAGAGGCTAGACGGACGCGGGCTGATGCGAGGTGATCCAGCAGATCTTCCTCGGGGAACGAGTCTGCCGGTTTGGAAATGGCTGCGGACTTGCTTCGGGTGAAATCTTTCATGAGGTAGCTCCTATGCTCGTGTTGACGGATGGGACTTCTTCCCATGGTGTGTGGAATCGGGCGACTTGCCGGTCGGCATCGGCCCGCCTCCTTCACCTATGGGGTGTGTTAATCCCGCCGCCCCCGCAGGACTTGTGGACGGCCCCGGATCTGGATAACCTTCGATCCCGCTGCTAGTTGGCATGGCCAGTGAGCGGCGATGTGTCACGCAGGAGAGGAGGTCCGCTGTATGAAGCTGTTCCGCAACGAGGTCGAGTTCTGGGATGCGTTCAAGCGTCTGGATGCGCTGAACGGACTGGGGATGTACAACTGGGAGACGCCCACCGCCAGGAAGAAGCACACTGACGAGTTCGGCGTTGAGATCGAGGAAGGGGAGACGTACTTCAAGCGCAAGACGGGTAGCTCGGGGTTGTCGTATGTCGCCATGTCCCGAGCCTCGATGGAGAAGCTCGTCTATGCCGTTGTCTATTCGAGCCCACCCGCCGAGATGAACTGCGAGAAGCTGCGCAAGGAGCTTGGCTTCCCGCTGCCATCCGAGGCACGGCGCGACAACTAAGCAGCCGACTTCATCATCCGCTGCAAGGTCGATAGGGCGATCCCTAGTTCTGCCGCCACCTTGCGCCAGCTGAGGTTCTGGGCGAACAGGGCCTCGGCCTTTTCCCGCAGGGCGTCATCGGTGACCTTCACCGGTCGCCCGAGCTTCTTCCCATCCGCTTTTAACTGGGCCAGCTTTGCCTTGGTGCGTTCGCTGATCAAGTCGCGCTCGTACTCGCTGATCGCGGCCAGCATGGCGAGGGTCAGCTTGGCCTGTGGCGTTCTATCGAGGGTACCCAGTCCGAGGATCACGATGGCAACGCCGCGCTCGGTCAGGTCGCGGATGTTAATGGCGTCCAATTTCCGCACAAATCTGGCGTCGACACGGGGTCCGGCGTAAGGGCGTAAGTCGGGTTTTTTGCTGACGATGGTGGTGAGTCAAA
>JARRBR010000161.1 GCA_029982755.1 Rhodocyclaceae bacterium | reverse complement strand
CTCATAACCTCAACAACTCGAACCGCCCGGTGCGGACCCGCATGCCGGGTGGTGTGGGAGGGGAACGGTCAGGTAAGCTGACCGCCCCTATCCCGATCCACGGGAATCTACGGACATCACTCTAGACATTATGAAGTGGAGTGATAATCTTAGTTCATGATTTTTCTAGCTACTTTTTAACTTTTCAGGGGCATTGACCTCGACATTATGCGCACCAGGAATCTTGAAGTCCGTCAGCGTCTGGTCGCGCTCCTGCGGCGAGGGCCTGCGCGCGCGGCCGACCTGGCGCGGCAACTCGACGTGTCGCCGCGAACGGTGTTGCGCCTGCTCGAAGAGTTGAGCCCGGACGTATGCCGGGGCGGGGCGACGGGGAGAACGCGCTACGCAGCGTGCCGTTCCCTGCGCGGCTCGTCGGCGCCGCTTCCGCTGTTTCATGTCGATGCTGATGGTCGACTGCAGGACGGTGGGGTCCTGCGCCTGCTCCAGCCGGAGGGGGCGTGGTGCGCGCTGGACAGGCTCGGATTTCCGGTCGATGACGAGGCACGAGACGGCTGGTGGGCTGGCCTGCCCTATCCGCTATACGACATGCAGCCACAGGGCTATCTCGGGCGCCAGTTCGCTCGCCAGCTCCACCTCGAGCTCGAGGTACCCGATGATCCACGCGACTGGGGCGATGACGAGATCGCATGGATCCTTAGTCGCCGCGGTGCTGACCTGCCCGGTCACCTGATTCTCGGTGAGCAGGCGGCGCGGCTGTGGCAGGCCGAAGTCATGGAGCCGACCCCGGTCCTCGTCGAGTCGAGGCTGCTCGCGGCGTATCACGATGCGGCCGAGCGCAGCGTGTCGCTGGGCGTGGCTGGGAGCAGCGCGGCGGGCGAATTTCCGAAGTTTCTGGCGCTGCGCGAACTGCCGGGGCAGAGAACGCCGCACGTGCTGGTGAAGTTTTCCGGTGCGGGGGAGAGCGGGCAGCGTTGGGCCGACCTGCTGGTCTGCGAGCACCTTGCATTGAGCGCGGCGGAGGGGCTGAACGGCGTCGAGGTCGCACGCAGTCGCCTCCTTTCCAGCAGGGGGCGGACCTTCCTGGAGTCGGAGCGTTTCGATCGGAGGGGGCGCTTCGGTCGGCTGCCGGTCGTCAGCCTGCAGGCGCTCAGCGCGCATCTGCTGGGCCTGGGGGCGCGCGACTGGCGGGAACATGCGAGCGCGCTGGTCGATCGGCGCGTCCTGTCCCCCGAGGACGCCGCGAGCATCGGCCGCCTGTGGTGGTTCGGGCGGCTGATCGCCAATGGCGACATGCACCTTGGCAATTGCGCCTTCCGGGTCGCGGATGGCCGGCTCACGCCCGCGCCGGCCTACGACATGGTGCCGATGGACTATGCGCCGCTGCCGGGCGGCGAGTTGCCCGCGAAGGTGTGGCAACCACCCTTGCCCCTCCCTGGCGAGCGCGCCATGTGGCTGGAGGCCTGCAGGCAGGCGCTGGTCTTCTGGAACGCTGCCGCGAGCGACAGCCGAATCTCCGAACCCTTGCGCAAGGTGTTCCGCGATAACGCGAACCGGCTCGAAGATGCGGCCGGCCGCGTATGAGCACGCCCGGCTGGCGTCACTCGGCTCGCGCCCCTTAGTCTGCGTCCTTCTCCAGCTTGATCGACGCCGAGTTGATGCAGTAGCGCAGGCCGGTGGGTTGGGGACCGTCTTCGAAGACGTGGCCGAGGTGGGCGCCGCACTGGTGGCAGAGGACCTCGGTGCGGATCATGTAGTGGCTGTGATCGGCTGCGGTCTCGACGTTGTCCGGTTCGGCAGCGGTCCAGAAGCTGGGCCAGCCGCAGCCGGCGTCGAACTTGTGCTCGGAGCGGAACAGCGGCGCACCGCAGCACACGCAGTTGTAGGCGCCCTTGTCCCAGACGTCCCAGTACTCGCCGGTGAAGGCGCGCTCGGTGCCCTTCTGGCGGGCGACGTGGTACTGCATGTCGGTGAGCTGGCGGCGCCATTCGGCGTCGGGCTTGTCGATCTTGCGGCTCATGGCGGTCTCCTGCCTCAGTGCAGATGGCGCGGGATCTGTTCGGCGTGGTCCTCGGGCATCTCGGCGTGCGCGACCTCGCCCTCGGGCGAGGGGTAGAGCGGGGCGCCGCAGTCGTCGCAGTACTCCATCGGGAACTGGTGGTCGAGGACGACGATGTCGTTGACGCCCGATTCGCGCAGCACGGCTTCGATCTGCGCCGGGCAGTCGGTGGTCTCGTCCTCGGCGCCGAGCAGCGGCCACACCACGCCGTGGACGACCGCATCCTGGCCGCGCACGGTGAAGCCGATGCGGTATTCGTCGAGGTTGCGCTCCCAGAACGGGGCGATGACCGCGCGCAGGTTGGCCGCCGGGGTCTCGAGCGTGGTGCCGAGGTAGGCGACCGATGCGCGCACCGAGTACGGACGGCTGTCCTTGTCCGCGGCGCGGCTGGCGGCGAAATAGGATTCCGGCAGCACCAGGTCGACCGCACAGCCCGGCAGCAGTGGCGTCAGGCAGGCGCCGCCCTGGGCGCGCCACTGCTCGAGCGCGGTGTCGCGGCTGCCGTCCGCTTCCTGCCAGCGGAAGATCGGATTGCCGCGCGGCACCGCCACCGCGGCGAGCAGGTAGCGGGTGTCGGACAGGAACTGCGCGGTCTCGGGCATGCCCTCGGTCTCGATGTGGAGGTCGAGGTTGTCCTGCGCGGCGCCGCAGATCACCTTGGCGAACTCGGCGGTCGAGCAGTAGCCCTGCGGCAGCTGGTCGGGGCTGAACAGGAAGTCGGCGACCGACAGGTGCGCGCCCTTGGCGAGCACGTGCGCCTGCAGGTGCACGCGCAGGTTGGCGAGCACCGCCGGGCTGATGCTGGTGGCGGCGATGCGGTAGCGCGACCAGGCCAGCACCGGAGCGGCGATCAGCACCACGTCGTGCTCGGGGAAGGCGCCGGCGGCGCATTCGGCGCGCGACTCGATGCTGTCGGCGAGCTCGTCGTAGGCGCGCGAATCGGCGCTGTACAGATGGTCGAGCGCGGCGTTGAGCACTTCCTCGTCGTTGTCGGCGAGCGTGTGGTCGATGAGGGTGGCGAGCTGCTGCTCCCAGTAGCGGTCTTCGACCCGGCTGCCCGATTCGGCCAGGCCGGTGGCCAGGCGGACGAGTTGTTCGGCGGTGCGGCCGAGGCCGCCGCGGCGCTTGAGGCGCGTTCTTTTCATCGGGGATTCCTGTTCTTGTCGGGGTGGAGCTCAGAAGCCGGGGCGCTCGACGCGCACGGTCTGCAGGATGGTGGCGGAGATCTCTTCGATGGACTTGGTGGTGGACTCCAGCCAGCGGATGTTCTCGCGGCGCATCAGCTTGTGTGCGGCATCGATCTCGTAGCGGCAGTTCTCCAGCGAGGCGTAGCGGCTGTTGGGCCGGCGTTCCTGGCGGATCTGCGACAGGCGCTCGGGCGCGATGGTGAGGCCGAAGAGCTTGCTGCGGTACTTGTGCAACTCGCCGGGCAGCTTGTTGCGCTCGAAATCTTCCGGGATCAACGGGTAGTTGGCGGCCTTCACGCCGAACTGCATCGCCAGGTAGAGGCTGGTCGGGGTCTTGCCCGAGCGCGACACGCCGACCAGGATCACGTCGGCCTCGGCCAGTTCGCCATCGCTGGAGATACCGTCGTCGTGCGCCATGGCGAAGTTGATGGCCTCGATGCGGTGCTTGTAGTTGAGGCTGTCGGCGATGCCGTGGAAGCGCCCGACCGCGTGCGTGGAGCGCTGGCCGAGTTCGGCTTCGAGCGGTCCGATGAAGCGGTCGAAGAGGTCTAGGAACAGTGCGTCCGCTTTGTGCAGTGCATCAACCGTGGCCTGATTCACCAGCGTGCTGAACACGATCGGGCGCACGCCGTCCTCGATCGCGGCCTCGCGGATCTGCGCCGCGCACTCGATCGCCTTGTCGATGTCGTCGACGAAAGGCGCGCGGACCTGGCGGAATTTGGCGTCCGGAAACTGCGCGAGCAGGCTGTGTCCCAGCGTTTCTGCGGTGATGCCGGTACCGTCGGAGACGAAGAAGACGGTGCGGCGGCGAGTGTCGTTCATGATGTGGAACCTTGTTGCGCCCCTGGCAGGGGGAGGTGGCGCGTATTGGGGCAAACCCTGTGATGCGGCACAGCACAAAAAATCGTAAACTGCGACCTTCGATATTTTGCTTTCTCTCCAACATTTGCGGAAGCCACTCATGACACGATACGTGATTCCATTCAACGAACTGCGCATGACCGATGTCGAGAAGGTCGGCGGCAAGAACGCCTCGCTCGGCGAGATGATCAGCCAGCTGCCTTCCAGTGTTCGTGTTCCGGGTGGTTTTGCGACCACGGCCGAAGCCTACCGCGAATTCCTCGCCCACGACGGTCTGGCCGACCGCATCAACGCCGCGCTCGACGCGCTCGACGTGGATGACGTCGATGCGCTGGCGAAGACCGGCGCGCAGATCCGCCAGTGGATCATCGACATCCCGTTCCCGGCCAAGCTCGAGGCCGAGATCAAGACCGCCTACGAGGCGATCACCGCCGAAGGCGAGGGCAGCTTCGCGGTGCGCTCGTCGGCGACCGCCGAGGACCTGCCTGACGCCTCCTTCGCCGGCCAGCAGGAGACCTTCCTCAACATCCACGGCTACGAGAACATCCTGCACGCGATGAAGGAAGTGTTCGCGTCGCTGTACAACGACCGCGCCATCGCCTACCGCGTGCACAAGAACTTCGCCCATGCCGACGTCGCGCTGTCGGCCGGCGTGCAGCGCATGGTGCGCTCGGACTCGGGCGCCTCGGGCGTGATGTTCTCGATCGACACCGAATCCGGCTTCGACCAGGTCGTGTTCATCACCGCCTCCTACGGCCTGGGCGAGACGGTGGTGCAGGGCGCGGTGAACCCGGACGAGTTCTACGTGCACAAGCCCACCCTGGCGCTGGGCAAGCCGGCGGTGATCCGCCGCAACCTCGGCTCCAAGCTGATCAAGATGGTGTTCACCGACAAGGCCGTGGCCGGCAAGTCGGTGCGCACGGTGGACGTGCCCGAGGCCGACCGCAACCGCTTCTCGCTGACCGACGAGGACGTGCTCGAGCTCGCCCGCTACGCGGTGATCATCGAGAAGCACTACGGCCGCCCGATGGACATCGAGTGGGGCAAGGACGGGGTGGACGGCAAGCTCTACATCCTGCAGGCGCGTCCCGAGACCGTTAAGAGCCAGGACGAGGGCCTGGTGATGGAGAAATACCGCCTCAAGCAGTACGGCAAGGCGCTCACCCACGGTCGCGCGATCGGCCAGAAGATCGGCGCCGGCGTCGTGCGTGTGGTCGGCGACGCATCCGAGATGAACCGCGTGCAGGCCGGCGACATCCTCGTCACCGACATGACCGACCCCAACTGGGAGCCGGTGATGAAGCGCGCCAGCGCGATCGTCACCAACCGGGGCGGGCGTACCTGCCACGCGGCGATCATCGCGCGCGAGCTTGGCATCCCCGCCATCGTCGGCTGCGGCAATGCCACCGAGGTGCTGCACGAGGGCGAATCCGTCACCGTGTCCTGCGCTGAGGGCGACACCGGTTACGTGTATCGCGGCAAGCTGGACTTCGAGGTCATCACCACGGACATGGGCAACCTGCCCGAGATCCCGGTGAAGATCATGATGAACGTGGGCAATCCGGAACTCGCCTTCGAGTTCGCGCAGATCCCCAACGGCGGCGTCGGCCTGGCGCGCCTGGAGTTCGTCATCAACAACATGATCGGCATCCACCCGAAGGCGATCCTCGACATCGGCCAGGTCCCGGCCAGCCTGCGTGACGAGATCAACCGGCGTTCGCGCGGCTACGCCACGCCCAAGCAGTTCTTCATCGAGAAGCTGGTCGAGGGCGTCGCCACCATCGCCGCGGCCTTCTATCCGAAGCCGGTGATCGTGCGCATGTCCGACTTCAAGTCGAACGAGTACCGCAAGCTGCTCGGCGGCGAGATCTACGAGCCGGAAGAAGAAAACCCGATGCTCGGCTTCCGTGGCGCCTCGCGCTACATCGCCCACAGCTTCCGCGACTGCTTCGAGATGGAAGTGGCGGCGATGAAGAAGGTGCGCAAC
>JARRBR010000160.1 GCA_029982755.1 Rhodocyclaceae bacterium | reverse complement strand
CGCGCTCGGTGTCGCCGGCGTCAGCGGCGTTGCGGCGCGGGTCTCGGCTTCGGCGGCCACGCGCTGGCGCTCGGCGAGCGTGATGCGGCGGGCCTCGGCTTCCACCGCGCGGGCGCGCTGGATCGTCTCCAGGCGCTTCTTTTTGGCCTGGTCGATGCAGCGGTTGACCAGGAAGCGCTCGTAGCAGCCGGGCACGGTGGCCTGGTAGATGGCTTCGGCCTCGGCGCGCAGGGCCTTGCCCTCGGCTTCGAGCGCTTCGGCGCGGGCGCGCTCGGCGCTGCGGGCGGCCTCGTCCGGTGTCTGGGCGTGGGCGGGCAGGGCGGCGGTGGCGAGCAGGGCAGCGAACAGGCCGGATGCGAGGCCATGGCGTGCGCGGGCGGAAGACGGCGGGTGGAGACGGATCATGCGTGCGCTTTCTGGATTCGGGTTTCCGGAACCTGCGTTCCGGCTTCGATCGGGCTGGCGCGTAGAATAGCGCCTTTGCAACCGTCCGCGGCCCCGAGGCCGTGTATCCGTTCGTGATCAGTCTTCGCAATCTGCGCCTCGCACGCGGCGCCAAGGTCCTCGTCGAGGGCGCCACGCTGCAGATCCATCCCGGCTGGAAGGTCGGCCTCACCGGCGCCAACGGCAGCGGCAAGTCCAGCCTGTTCGCGCTGCTGCGCGACCAGCTCCATCCCGACCAGGGCGACCTCGACATGCCGCCGGGCTGGGTGATCGCCCACGTCGCCCAGGAAACCCCCGGCCTGGCGCAGCCTGCGATCGACTACGTGCTCGACGGCGACGCCGAGCTGCGCCGCATCGAGGCGGAGCTGGCTGCAGCGGAAGCCGCCCACGATGGTTCGCACATCGGCGAGCTTCATGCCCGCCTGCACGAGATCGGCGGCTACGCAGCGCGCGCCCGTGCCGCGGCGCTGCTCGACGGCCTGGGCTTTCTGCCCGCCGACATCGAGCGCCCGGTGGCGGACTTCTCCGGTGGCTGGCGCATGCGCCTGAACCTGGCGCAGGCGCTGATGTGCCGTTCCGACCTGCTGCTGCTCGACGAGCCCACCAACCACCTCGACCTCGACGCAGTGATCTGGCTCGAGGCCTGGCTGCGCGACTACCGCGGCACGCTGCTGCTGATCTCGCACGACCGCGAGTTCCTCGACGCCTGCGTGACCCACATCGCCCACATCGAGCAGCAGAAGCTCGCGCTCTACACCGGCGGCTATTCCGACTTCGAGCGCCAGCGCGGCGAGCGCCTGCTCCAGCAGCAGGCGATGTTCGAGAAGCAGCAGCGCGACATCGCGCACATGGAGGACTACATCCGCCGCTTCCGCGCCAAGGCGACCAAGGCCCGCCAGGCGCAGAGCCGGATCAAGGCGCTCGAACGCATGGAGCGCATCGCCGCCGCGCACGTGGATACGCCCTTCAGCTTCGCCTTCCGCGACGCGCCGCCGGCGCCCGATCCGCTGCTGCAGATCGAGGACGGTGCGGTGGGCTACGGCGACAGGACGGTGCTCGAGCGCATCACGCTCACCTTGCGTCCTGGCGAGCGCGTCGGCCTGCTCGGGCGCAACGGCGCGGGCAAGTCGACGCTGATCAAGCTGCTCGCCCACGAGCTGCAGCTCGCCAGCGGCCGCCGCCTCGAGGGCAAGGGGCTGGCCACCGGCTACTTCGCCCAGCACCAGCTCGAGACCCTGCGTCCGGACGAGTCCGCGCTGCAGCACATGGTCCGCCTCGATCCGCAGACGCGCGAGCAGGAGCTGCGCGACTACCTCGGCGGTTTCGACTTCCGCGGCGACGGCGTGGGCGGCACCTCGACCCCGGCGACCACGCCCTGCGGCCCGTTCTCCGGCGGCGAGAAGTCGCGCCTCGCCCTGGCGCTCCTGATCTGGCAGCGCCCCAACCTGCTGCTGCTCGACGAGCCCACCAACCACCTCGACCTCGAGATGCGCCACGCGCTGACCATGGCCTTGCAGGACTACGAGGGCGCGATGGTGCTGGTATCGCACGACCGGGCGCTGCTGCGCGCCACCTGCGACTGCTTCCTGCTGGTCGACGGCGGGCGCATCCAGCCCTTCGACGGCGACCTCGACGACTACCGCGACTGGCTCGCCAGCCGCCGCGCCGAAGTCGCCGCCGCTGCGGCCTGCCCCGACCAGGCGGCGGACAAGGCGGCGCGCAAGGCCGACCGCGCCCAGGCCGCCGCCGACCGCCAGGCGCGGCTCGCCGCGCGCCGGCCGCTGGTCAAGGAGCTCGAGCAGATCGACAAGCGCCTGGCGGCGTGGAACAAGGAGAAGGCCGAGATCGACGCCCGGCTCGCCGACCCGGCCCTGTACACCGGCCCGCAGGCGGGCGAGGTGCCCGCGCTCAACAAGCGCCAGGCCGAACTCGCCGGGCGCATCGAGGAGGCCGAGCTGCGCTGGCTGGAGCTGCACGAGGCGCTGGAGGCGATTCCGGTCGAGTGATCCGGGCGCCGCGTGGCCGGCGCCGCTGCGCGCGCGGCCCGGCCCCGGCCCCCACCCGCATCGCCGCGACGTCCGCGCCGCGAAGCCGTCCGTCCGGCCGTGGGCTGCTAGAATCGCGGCTCTTTCCGAATCTGCCCTCAGGAGCTCGCGGTGCGTATCGTCTGTCTCGACCTCGAAGGTGTGCTGGTCCCCGAAATCTGGATCGAATTCGCCGAGCGCACCGGCATCCCGGAGCTGCGCCGCACCACCCGCGACGAGCCCAACTACGACACGCTGATGAAGTACCGCCTGGACATCCTGGCTGAGCGCAAGCTCGGCCTGCCCGACATCCAGGCGGTCATCGCCAGCATGGGGCCGATGGCGGGCGCACGCGAATTCCTCGACGACCTGCGCGACGCCTACCAGGTGGTGATCCTGTCCGACACCTTCTACGAATTCGCCAAGCCGCTGATGAAGCAGCTCGGCCTGCCGACGCTGTTCTGCCACAGCCTGGAGGCCAACGCCGAGGGCATCCTGGTGAACTACCACCTGCGCATGCCCAACCAGAAGCAGGAGGCGGTGAAGCGCTTCAAGGAGCTCAACTTCAAGGTCGTTGCCGCGGGCGATTCCTACAACGACACCGCGATGCTGGGCGAGGCCCATGGCGGCATCCTGTTCCATCCGCCCGAGAACGTGGTGCGCGAGTTCCCGCAGTTCCCGGTGGTGCGCGACTACGCCGCGCTGCGTTCCGAAATCGACAAGGCATTCGCCCGCGCCGGCTGACCCAGACCATGCACCGCGAACGCTTCTACACCCTGTCCGCCTCCTGTCCCGACCGCGTCGGCATCGTCGCCAAGGTCTCCGGCTTCATCGCCGAGCACGCGGGCTGGATCCTCGAGACCTCGCTGCACGCCGAGCCGCCGCTCGAGGCGGGCGAGGTCGGCCGCTACTTCATGCGCATCGAGATCCGCGCCGATTCGCTGCCCTTCCACCTCGCCGAGTTCCGCGAGCGCTTCCGTCCGCTCGCCGAGGAGCTGGAGATGGAGTGGAAGATCACCGACTCGGCGGTCAAGAAGCGCGTTGTCGTGCTCGTGAGCAAGCAGGAGCACTGCCTCTACGACCTGCTCGCGCGCTGGCAGTCGAAGGAACTCGACATCGAGATCCCGTGCGTGATCTCCAACCACGACACCTTCCGCGGCTTCGTCGAGTGGCACGGCATCCCCTTCCACCACGTGCCGGTCGGCGCCGACAACAAGGCCGCCGCCTATGCCGAGGTGCGGCGCATCTTCGAGGAGGTGCGCGGCGACACCATGGTGCTGGCGCGCTACATGCAGATCCTGTCGCCGGAGCTGTGCGCCGCCTATCCGGGCCGCATCATCAACATCCACCACAGCTTCCTGCCCAGCTTCGTCGGCGCCCGGCCCTACCACCAGGCCTACGCCAAGGGCGTCAAGCTGATCGGCGCCACCTGCCACTACGTCACCGCCGACCTCGACCAGGGGCCGATCATCGAGCAGGACGTGATCCGCATCGACCACTCCGACGCGGTCGAGGACATGGTGCGCTACGGCAAGGACATCGAGAAGACCGTGCTCGCCCGCGGCCTGCGCTACCACCTCGAGGACCGGGTGCTGGTGCACGGCAACAAGACGGTGGTGTTCCGCTGATTCCGGCGGCGCCCGCCCGCGCCGTGTCCGGTCGTCTCAGCGCAGGCGGGCCGCCACCGCCTCGATCGGCGCCGGGCTGACCGAGCTCGGCTGATGGAAGGGATTGCCCTGGATCAGCACGATGGCGGCGGTGGGCGCGGCGGCGAGGGCGAACAGCAGCACCGCGACGAAGGCCGCGCGCGGGCGCTCGATATGCACCGCGGCGCACGACACCAGGGTCAGGAAGCCGAGGAAGGCCATGCCCAGCCACTTCAGCGGATTCACGTGGGTCTGGCTGAGCGCGACGCGCAGGTCGCGGTCGGCGCGCGCCTCGCTGGCCTTGGCCAGCATCAGCGCCTGGGCATTGCGCCCGGCGGCGTCCTCGATCTCCCTCGCGGCCAGCAGGGCCAGCAGCGTGTCGGCGCGGACCAGCACCTCGGGGTTCTCGCCGCGGCGGGCGAGCTGCGACCATTCCCCGGCGCTGCCGCGCGCGTAGTCGGCCGCCGCGCCGCGCACGCGCTCGCGCAGGGGCGCGGGCAGGGTCTCGGCGAGCGCAGCGATGCTGCGCAGGGCGTCGGCCTCGCGGTACACCGCATTCATCGCGCGATCGTGCGCGCTCCAGGTGTCGTTGGCGAGGAAGGCCAGGGTGAGGCCGAACAGCACGCCGACGATGTTGATGAAGGGCGGCGCCACGCCCTGCAGCGACTGCAGGCGTGCCGCCCACGGCGAGCGCTGGATCAGCCACTGCAGCAGCAGGACCGCGACGAGGGTGCCGAGGACGGCGAGCAGGGCGAGCGCGTAATGGTCGTGGGTCTGCCAGTCGAAGGGCATGGTGGCTTCCGCGGGATGACGAGGTGCCAGTGTAGCAATGCGCAGGCCGCCGGCCCGCCCGCGCTGGGCGCCGTGCCGCCCAATCCGGGCGTGGGCGTGGTTACCATGTGCGTCGGCATGGCCGGGGCGCGATCATCCCGCGCCCCGGCGCACACGTTTATGCAAGGGAGAACGAAGACATGACCCGACACCCCGATCCGGCGCAGGGCCCGGTGCAGTTCGAGCCGGAGTTCGTCGCCGGCGTGCGCGAGCTGTTCGAGCACAGGATCCCCTTCAACGCGCTGCTCGGCCTCGAGATCGACGACATCGGTGGCGAGCGCGTGCATGGGCATCTCGCCATGCGCCCGGAGCTCGTCGGCCACTTCGTGCATAACCGCATCCACGGCGGCGTCATCTCCGCCTGCCTCGACGCGATGGGCGGCCTCGCGGTGATGGCTGCGATCGGCGCCCGCCACCTCGACGAGCCGCCCTTCCAGCGCCTGCACCGCTTCGCCAAGCTCGGCACCATCGACCTGCGCGTCGACTACCTGCGCCCCGGCATCGGCGAGCGCTTCCTGCTCGAGGCCGAGGTGCTGCGCCTGGGCTCGCGGGTGGCGTCGACGCGAATGAGCTTCCTCGACGTCGAGCGCAGGCTGCTGGCCACCGGCGCGGCGGCCTACATCGTGTCGTGAGCGGGCGATGAGCGATCCCGATCGGGCCCAGGACCGCGGCCATGCCGGTGTGCATCCGTCCGGCAGTCTGTTCGCCGGCCTGCCACCGCCCGCCGCCGACGAGGTTTTCCAGACCCTGTTCGCCAGCCCGGGCTGCCGCATCGAGCGCATCGTCTCCTTCGGCCACGCCAGCCCGCCGGGATTCTGGTACGAGCAGGACGAGGACGAGTGGGTGGTGCTGCTGCGCGGCGAGGCCGTGCTGGCGTTCGCCGACGGCGAGTCGACCGCGCTGGCGGCGGGGGACTGGGTGACCATCCCGGCGCGCCGCCGGCATCGCGTCGAGACGGTGTCGACGGACGCGATCTGGTTGGCCGCCCATTGCCGTGCAGGCCCGTCAATCGGGATAGGGGCGGTCAGCTTACCTGACCGTTCCCCTCCCACACCACCCGGCATGCGGGTCCGCACCGGGCGGTTCGAGTTGTTGAGGTTATGAG
>JARRBR010000038.1 GCA_029982755.1 Rhodocyclaceae bacterium | reverse complement strand
CGCCACCAAGGAGTTCATCGGCAAGAACGGCAAGGTCAAGGCGCTCAAGGCCTGTCGCCTGGAGTGGAAGGACGGCAAGATGTCCGAAGTGCCGGGCTCCGAGTTCGAGATCAAGGCCGACCTGGTGCTGTTCGCGATGGGCTTCACCCAGCCCGTGGGCGGTGTGCTCGAGGCCTTCGGCGTCGACAAGGACGCGCGCGGCAATGCCAAGGCCACCACCGACGGCGAGGGCTGCTATGCGACCAACGTGCCCAAGGTGTTCGCCGCCGGCGACATGCGCCGCGGGCAGTCGCTGGTGGTGTGGGCGATTCGTGAGGGCCGCCAGTGCGCGCGTGCGGTCGATGAGTTCCTGATGGGTGAGAGCCTGCTGCCGCGCTGATATCCTCTGCGCTGAAGCGATTCGCCAAAGGCGGTCTGCGGACCGCCTTTTTCACGACCGTGTTTTCCGGAGTGCTGTCCCCATGCCCAAGGTCCTCGTCATCAACGGCCCCAACCTCAACCTGCTCGGCACGCGCGAGCCGGAGATCTACGGCGCGACTACGCTCGCCGACGTCGAAGCCGGCCTGCGTGCGCAGGGCGGGCACCTGGGCGTCGAGGTGCTGTGCTTCCAGAGCAACCACGAAGGCGCGATCGTCGACCGCATCCACGCCGCGCGCGGCGAGGCCGTGGGCTGGATACTCATCAACCCGGGCGCCTACACCCACACCAGCGTCGCGATCCGCGACGCGCTCGCGGGCGTGGCGATCCCCTTCGTCGAGGTGCACATCTCCAACGTGCACAAGCGCGAGCCTTTCCGCCACCACTCCTACCTCTCCGACGTCGCCGAGGCGGTGATGGCGGGGTTCGGCACGCAGGGCTACGGCCTGGCGCTGCAGTACATCGCCGGGCGCCTGTAGGCGCGACCGGCGCCGGCCGAGCGGGCCGGCGCCTCCCCGGCTGCGGGCCGCACTGAAAGAACTTGTCGCAATTCAGGGGGCCGCAGGCGGGCTCCAAGGGCGCAGATTCCGGTTCACGGCATTGTTTCGAAATTATGATGCCGCCTCCAGAACCTGCCCCGGAGAGCTGCCATGCAACAAGGAGACCGCGCCGTCGCGACCGACCCCGTCGTCGCCCCTGCCCGCCGCACGCGCGAATGGGCGCAGGCGCTCGGCCTGGTCGTGCTGTGGTACGTCGTCGCCCAGGCGGCGAGCGCATATTTCCTGGGGGTTGCACCGGGGCGTGAGGCCTGGCTGCGCGATCTCCTCGCTCATCTGCTGCTCGGCGGCGTGCTGTTCGCGATGGCGCGCGGCGTGCTGCGCTTCGGCGTGGCGATGGTGCTGCTGTTTACCGCCTTCACCCTGGGCAATGCACTCAAGCTCGCGCTGCTCGGCGGGCCGGTGATGCCGGACGACTTCTCCGCGGCAAGGAATCTCTTCATGTTGCTGGACGGCTGGCAGCTGTGGGGAAGCGCGGCGATGCTGGCGCTGCCGCTGGCCGGACTGGCATGGATGTTCGCCTGGCGCAGCGCGCGCGCCTGGGCCGTGCTCGGCGGCGTGGCCGCCGGCCTCGCGGCGGTGGCGCTGCAGCCGGCGCCGGCGTCTGCCTGGCTGGACGCGCGCTTCGGTGACTGGGTATGGAACCAGCGCGGCAACTACGAGATGCGCGGCCTGCCCATCCATCTCGCCCAGGAGGGCGTGCGCAGCCTCGCCCGGCGCGGCAGCGCGCCGCAGGTGGCGGAAGTGGACGATGCGCTGATGCTGCTCGGACTCACCCAGCCCAGCCCCTTCGTCCGTGCCACGGCGGCCGGGGCGGGGCGTGGCGGGCGCAACGTGCACATGATCGTGCTCGAGTCCTTCTGGGACCCGGCGGTACTGAAGGCCGCGGGGCTGTCGGACGATCCGCTCGATCCCGCCTTCCGCAGGCTGTGGAAGGCGGCCGGCAATGCGCGCGCGCTGTCGCCGGTGTTCGGCGGCATGACCGCCAACGCCGAGTTCGAGGCGCTGTGCGGCTTCCCGGTGCAGTCCGACGCGGTGTTCTTCGAGGGGCGGCTGCGCCGCGACGCACCCTGCCTGCCGCGCCACCTCGGTGATGCCGGTTACCGCAGCTTTGCCTCCCACCCCAATGCGGCGCCGTTCTGGAACCGCATCAACGCCTACCGCCGGGTGGGCTTCGAGCAGTACTGGTCGGACCGCGACTTCGTGCTCGACGACATGAACCGCGAGTTCCTCAGCGACGCCTCGCTGTATCGCCAGGTGCTCGAGCGCGTCGGGCCGGCGCTGCAGGGGCCGCAGCCGGTGTTCAACTACGTGCTGACCTATTTCGGCCACCTCGACTACCCGCTCAACTCCGCGCGGCCGGCGGTGATCCGGGCGGAGACCGACAACGGCCTGGTGCAGGCCTATGCCAACACGGTGCATTACAAGTCGCGGGAGCTCATGGGGTTTCTGAAGCAGCTGCGCACGCGCGACCCGGATGCGGTCATCGTGCTGTTCGGCGACCACCTGCCCTCGCTCGGCTGGAACCACGGCGGCTACGTCGAGTCCGGCCTGCTCACGGCCGACCGCAGCGGCTTCGACGACGCCATGTTCCATACCCTGGTGGCGACGCCACTGGTGGTGATCGACGGCAAGCGCGGCCCGGTCAGGACCGGCGACCTGCCGATCTACGCCTTGCCGGCCCTGATCCTCGACCTGCTCGGCGACGAGCGCGACACCATGCTGCGCTTCGCCGCGCGCGCCGACGACGCGATGCGGGTGCGCCCGCTGCCCGGCGTGCATTTCACCCTCGATGACCGCGGCCTGACCGTGTGCCGCGGCGGCGAGCCGCTGCCCGGCTGCGAGGCTTCGACGGCCTGGGTGGAGGCGATCGCGCTGCTCAAGCGCGACCTCTTCAGCGGCGCCCAGCACGCCCTCGGCGCGGCCGAGCGCCTGCGCGGGATGCAGACGGTCGAGCTGGGGCGCGAGGACCTGGAGGAGAGCGCGGTCGCGGACGAGGTCGTGGCGGAGTCGGACAACGACGTCTGATGCCAGCGCCCGCGACGGGCGTGCACGAACCGCCGCGGTCCGGCGCGCCTCACTGCTTCTGCACGATCGCGCTGCCGCCGCCGTGGCGCAGCGGCTCGCTGACCGCCGTCACCGTGCCGTCGGCGTTGAAGCGGATGCCGTTGGCGGCGCCGATCTGGTCGGTCTCGCGCCATTTGTGTCCCTTGGCCTCCAGCGCCTTCGCCTGTTCGCTGCCGGGGAAGTTCAGCAGCGTCTCGACCAGGGTGGTGTCGCCGTTGCGCTGGCTCAGGCGCGGCGCGGCAACGGCGTCGGCCAGGCTCATGCCGAGGTCGATGTGATTGACGATGGTCTGCAGCGCGGTGGTGATGATGGTCGAGCCGCCGGGTGAGCCGATCGTGAACGCCGGTGCGCCGTCCTTGAGCACGATGGTCGGGCTCATGCTCGAGCGCGGGCGCTTGAAGGCCTCGGGCAGGTTCGGATGCGGGCCCTCGAAGTCGAAATCGGTGAGTTCGTTGTTGAGCAGGAAGCCGCGCCCTGGCACCACGATGCCGCTGCCGCCCCAGTCCTCGATGGTGAAGGTGTACGCGACCACGTTGCCTTCGCGGTCGGACACCGCGAGGTGGGTGGTGTGCATGGATTCCTGCGCGAGCGGGTGCGGCTGCGGGCGCAGCGGCACCGAGCGGTCGTCCTCGAACGGGTAGGGATCGCCCGCCGCGACCTTGCCCGGCGCCGCGCGCTCGCCGATCTGCTTGGCGCGCTCGCGAGCGTAGTCCTTGGACAGCAGGCCGTCCTTGGGCACATCCACGAACTCCTCGTCGGCGACGTAGGCGTTGCGGTCGGCGAAGGCCAGGCGCGAGGCTTCGAGGTAGAGGTGCTCGATCTCGGCGCGCGGCTTGCCGGCCAGGTCGAAGGTCTCGAGCAGGTTGAGCGCCTGGGCGATCGCGATACCGCCGCTCGAGGGTGCGGGCATGCCGTAGATCTCGTAGCCGCGGTAGGTCGAGCGCACCGGCTGGCGGATGCGCGCCTCGTAGTCCTTGAGGTCGGCCATGCTGAGCCCGCCGGCGATCACGCTCACGCCCGGATTGACCGGCGGATGGTTTACCGCCGCCACCATGCTTGCCGCGATCGGCCCCTCGTAGAAGGCCTTCACGCCGCCGCGCGCGATGTCGCGATAGGTCTGCGCCAGGTCGGGATTGCGGTGCACGCTGCCCACCGGCAGCGCCTTGCCGTCCTGCAGGTAGAGCGCCGACGCGGTGGAGAAGCGCGCGAACTTGGCCTCGTTGATGGTGTTGATGCGGTGGAAATTGGGGCCGACCGTGAAGCCTTCCTCTGCGACGCGGATGGCGGGGGCGAGTACCTTGTCGAAGCCCATCGTGCCGTAGCGCGTCAGCGCCTCGTGCCAGCCGCGCACAGTGCCGGGCACGCCGACCGAGATGCCGTTCGGCACGGTGGCCTTCCAGTCCATCGCCTTGCCCTCGGCATCGAGGAAGACGCCGGGGTGGAAACTGGCCGGGGCGACTTCGCGGTGGTCGAGCGCGATCACGCGCCTGTCCCTGGCCGACCAGATCAGCATGAAGCCGCCACCGCCGATGCCGCAGCTGAACGGGTCGGTGACACCGAGCGTGGCCGCGGCGGCCACCGCAGCGTCGATCGCATTGCCGCCGGCATTCAGGATCTGCATCGCCGCCAGGCTGGCTTCGTGCGAGATGGTGGCGACTGCACCGCCGTGGCCGGTGTCGACCGGCTGCTTCGCCAGGGCGCCGAAGGCGGCCATCATGACCGCGGTGGCGAGGAGGGTGCGTGTTCTCATGGTGCGCTCCGTCGTGCTGGGGAGCATGACGTTAGCACCGGGCGCAGGGCGCGCCCAAGGCGGGAATACCCGGGTTGTTTCGTGCAAAACATGTTCGCACGGCGGCGCCCGGGACGCCGCCGTGCGCGATCAAAGCCCCAGCGTCTGCGCGGTGTAGCGCGCGATCATGCGCTCTTCGTTGGTCGGCACCACGGCGACCGCGACGCGGCTCGCCGGCGTGTCGATGCGGCGCGCGTGGGCCTCGTTGGCGGTGGCGTCGATCGCCACGCCGAGCCAGGCCGACAGCGCGGCCACCTGTGCGCGCACCGGCGCGGCGTGCTCGCCGATGCCGCCGGTGAACACCAGCGCGTCCAGCCCGCCCGCGGCCGCGGCCAGCGAGCCGAGCTCGCGCGCGATGCGGTAGCAGAACAGGTCGACCGCTTCCTTCGCCTCGGGGGCGTCGGAGGCGAGCAGGGTGCGCATGTCCTGGCTGATGCCGGAGACGCCCAGCAGGCCCGACTCCTTGTACAGCAGGTTGGTCAGCGCCTTGGCGTCCATGCCTTTCTGCTCCATCAGGTAGAGCATCACGCCGGGGTCCAGGCTGCCGGTGCGGGTGCCCATCATCAGGCCCTCGACCGCGGTGAAGCCCATCGTGGACGCCACGCTCCTGCCTTCGCGCAGCGCGCACATCGAGGCGCCGTTGCCCAGGTGCGCGATCACCACCGCGCCCTGCGCCCGCTCGCCGATCACCTCCGGCAGCTGGCGGGCGACGTAGTCGTAGGACAGGCCGTGGAAGCCGTAGCGCTTGATGCCCTCGGCCGACAGCCGGCGCGGCAGCGCGAAGGCCTGCGCGAGCGCGGGCTGGGTGCGGTGGAAGGCGGTGTCGAAGCAGCCGACCTGCGGCACCTCCGGCATCAGCGTCGCGACCGCGCGCACCGCGCGCAGGTTGTGCGGCTGGTGCAGCGGCGCGAGCGGCACGAAGGTGTCGAGGGTGCGCAGCACCGACTCGTCGAGCCGGGTCGGCGCGCTGTAGTGGTCGCCGCCATGCACGATGCGGTGGCCGGCGGCGACGATGTCGAGCGCCGGGTTGTGGCGGGCGAGCAGCCCGAAGACGTGGTTGAGCGCGTCGTGATGCTGTTCGCCCTGGCTGCCACCGGTGACGACAGGCTCGGTGAAGCGCTGGCCGCCGGCGGTCTTGAGGGTGACCTCGGGCGTGGCGCCGATGCCTTCGACCTGGCCGGACACTGCCGGCGCCGCGGCCACGTCGCCGTTGATCGGGTAGAGCGCGAACTTCAGGCTCGACGAGCCGGCGTTGAGGACGAGGACGGCCTTCATGCTTTCAGCGCCTCGCGCTTCTTGTGCGCCATCAGCTGCACCACCGCGCACGACGCGGTACGGGTCTCGGCGGTGTCGGCGCGGCTGGTGAGCACGATCGGCACGCGCGCGCCCAGCACCACGCCGGCCATCAGCGCGTTGGCCAGGTATTCGAGCTGCTTGGCGACCATGTTGCCGGACTCGAGGTCGGGCACCACCAGGATGTCGGCGTTGCCGGCCACGACCGACTTGATGCCCTTGGTGCGGGCAGCGACCAGCGACACGGCGTTGTCGAAGGCGAGCGGGCCGTCGAGCAGGCCGCCTTTGATCTGGCCGCGGTCGGCCATCTTGCACAGCGCGGCGGCGTCGATGGTGGAGCGGATCTTCGAGGTCACGGTCTCGACCGCGGACAGGATCGCCACCTTGGGCTCGGCCAGGCCGAGGATGTGGGCGAGCTCGATCGCGTTCTGGATGATGTCGACCTTATCTTCCAGCGTCGGCTCGATGATGATCGCCGCGTCGGTGATCATCAGCGGGTGCGGGTAGGTCGGCACGTCGGCCAGGAAGACGTGGCTGATGCGGCGGTTGGTGCGCAGGTGCTTGATCACCTGGCTCATCATCTCGTCGGTGTGCAGCGAGCCCTTCATCAGCGCTTCGGCGCCGCCGTCGCGGCACATCGCCACGGCGACCTCGGCCGAGGCGTGGCTGTGCTCGGTGTCGACGATACGGAAGCCCTTGATGTCGATCTCGTGCTCTTCGGCGACGGCGCGGATGCGCGCCTCGGGGCCGACCAGGATCGGGTCCACCAGGCCGGCCTTGGCGGCCTGGACGGGACCGAGCAGGGATTCGCGGTCGCAGGGGTGGGCCACCGCGATCGGGATCGGCGACAGGCCGGCCGAAACCGACAGCAGATGGCGGTAGCGCAGTTCGCGATCGGAGACGGTGACTTCAGGCAGCACCACGCGCGCGCGCGAAATCTTTTCGGTCGGCGCCATCACCTCGGCGATGCCGTCGATCACCTTCAGGCCGTCCTGGTTCACCGCCAGGCAGTCGAAGATGATGTGGTGGTTGTGCTCGAACTTCTCCTTGCAGGTGACGGTGATCGTCAGCGTGTCGCCGATCGTGATCGGGCGCCAGAAGTTGAGCCCCTGCGACACGTAAACCGTGCCCGGACCGGGGAACTCGGTGCCGAGGATGGTCGAGATCAGCGTGCTGCCCCACATGCTGTGGCCGACGACTTCACGGAACTGGCTGGAGCGGGCGTATTCGAGGTCGACGTGGGTCGGATTGACGTCACCCGACATGGCGGCGAAGAGGTGGATGTCTTCCGGGCGCAGGGTGCGGACGAGCTGGGCGAAATCGCCGACCTGAATCTCGTCGAAGGTGCGGTTCTGGATGGTCTGAGGTGCGGCAATGGGTTTCATGGGGTGCTCTTTATTGGATGCATTGCAACACGCGATTTTAGACCCTGTACATGAACGGGGTACGAACAAAGAAGATCGAATTGTGCAATGCGTCAATCAAAACCGCACTGACTGACGTTCGGCGCCGTTTCTCCCCGCCTGCCATGCATCTGCTCACATTTCGCAGCGCAGCGTCGGTGGTAAACTCCGCGCCAGGTTTCACCTGCCGGACGCCCGTGCCGCTGCGGCCACGTTCCCCTGCCAACCAACCACCGGAATCACTCCATGGAAGTCGTCGTTCTCGCCGCCGGCCAGGGCAAGCGCATGCGCTCGATCCTGCCCAAGGTCCTGCAACCCATCGCCGGCAAGCCGATGCTCGCGCACGTGCTCGACGCCGCGCGCACGCTCGATGCGCGACGCATCTGCGTGGTGTATGGGCATGGTGGCGAGGTGGTGCGCGAGCGCCTCGACGCGGCCGACCTGGCGTGGGCGCGGCAGGAGCCGCAGCTCGGCACCGGTCATGCGGTGCAGCAGGCGCTGCCGCACCTCACCGACGGCGACATGGCGCTGGTGCTGTACGGCGACGTGCCGCTGATCGGCGTGCCGACGCTGCGCCGCCTGGTCGCCGCCGCCGGCGGTGAGCGCCTCGCGCTGCTGACCGTCGCCATGGACGACCCGACCGGCTACGGCCGCATCCTGCGCGATGCCGCGGGCAAGGTCGTGCGCATCGTCGAGGAGAAGGACGCCAGCGACGAGGAGCGCAAGGTGCGCGAGGTGAATACCGGCATCCTGGTCGCTCCGGTGGCGCGCCTGCGCGACTGGCTCGGCCGCATCGGCAACGACAACGCCCAGGGCGAGTACTACCTCACCGACATCATCGGCCTGGCGGTCGCCGACGGCATCGAGGTCACCACCGTGCACCCCGACGCCTTCGCCGAGACGCTGGGCGTCAACAACAAGCTGCAACTCGCCGAGCTCGAGCGCATCCACCAGGGCAGCATCGCCCGCCGCCTGATGGAAGAGGGCGTGACCCTGATCGATCCGGCGCGCATCGACGTGCGCGGCAGCCTCACGGTCGGGCGCGACGTCGAGATCGACGTCAATTGCGTGTTCGAGGGCGAGGTCGAGCTCGGCGACGGCGTGCGCGTCGGTGCCAACTGCGTCGTCCGCAACGCCCGCATCGGCGCCGGCACCCGCATCGAGCCCTTCAGCCACGTCGACAGCACCACCATGGGCCAGGCCTGCGTGATCGGCCCCTACGCGCGCACCCGCCCGGGCACCGTGCTCGGCGCCGACGTGCATCTGGGCAACTTCGTCGAGGTCAAGAACAGCGTCATCGCCGACCATTCCAAGGCCAACCACCTGGCCTACGTGGGCGACGCCGATGTCGGCAGCAAGGTCAACATCGGCGCCGGCACCATCACCTGCAACTACGACGGCGCCAACAAGCACCGCACCATCATCGAGGACGAGGTCTTCATCGGCTCCGACACCCAGCTCGTCGCGCCGGTGCGCGTCGGCCGCGGCGCCACGCTGGGTGCCGGCACCACGCTGACCAAGGACGCCCCGGCCGAGCAGCTCACCGTCACCCGCGTCAAGCAGATCAGCCTGAACTGGAAGCGCCCGGTCAAGCAGCCGCGCTGAGTCCGGCACCAAGACAACCGAACAAGGAAGCCCCGCCATGTGTGGCATCGTCACCGCAATCGCAACCCAGAACGTCGTCCCCGTGCTGCTCGAGGGCCTGCGCAAGCTCGAGTACCGCGGCTACGACTCCGCCGGCCTCGCCGTACTCGCCGGCGAGCTCACCCGCCTGCGCTCCTGCGGCCGCGTCGCCGAACTCGCCG
This sequence comes from Rhodocyclaceae bacterium, assembly GCA_029982755.1. GTDB lineage: Bacteria > Pseudomonadota > Gammaproteobacteria > Burkholderiales > Rhodocyclaceae > Thauera. The sequence goes on along the minus strand of JARRBR010000038.1, from coordinate 16,635 downwards.
CGCTGGCGGACGCGCGCCAGCTCTCCGCCCACGTCGGCATCGCCCACACGCGCTGGGCCACCCACGGCGTGCCCTCCGAGCGCAACGCCCACCCGCACATCTCCGGCGGCCTGGCGGTGGTGCATAACGGCATCATCGAGAACTTCGAGGCGATCAGGGCCGCGCTGCAGGCCAAGGGCTACGTGTTCGAATCCGAGACCGACACCGAAGCCATCGCCCACCTCGTGCACGACAAGCTCAAGGCCACGCCCGACCTCTTCGAGGCGGTGCGCCAGGCCACCAACGAGCTGGTGGGCGCCTACGCCATCGGCGTGGTCGCCGAGGCAGATCCCTTCCGTGTCATCGTTGCCCGCCGCGGCTCGCCGCTGCTGCTGGGTATCGGCGAGGACGGCATGTACGCCGCCTCCGACACCGCCGCGCTGCTGCAGGTCACGCGCAGGATCGTCTATCTGGAAGACGGCGACCTCGCCGAGCTGCGCCGCGAGAGCTACATCGTGATCCGTCCCGACGGCACGCCGGTCGAGCGCGCGGTGCATATTTCCAGCCTGTCGGCCGATGCGGTGGAACTGGGCAAGTTCCGCCACTACATGCAGAAGGAAATCTTCGAGCAGCCGCAGGCCCTGGCGCAGACGCTGGAGCTGATCGCCGGCGGCGGCGGAGTCAGCCCGCAGCACTTCGGCGCGCGCGCCGGCGAGGTCTTCGACGGCGTGCGCCGCGTGCTGATCCTGGCCTGCGGCACCAGCTACCACGCCGGCCTGGTCGCCCGCTACTGGATCGAGGCCATCGCGAAGCTGCCGGTCACGGTCGAGATCGCCAGCGAGTACCGCTACCGCGAATCGGTGCCCGACGCCGACACCCTGGTGGTGGTCATTTCGCAATCGGGCGAGACCGCCGACACCCTGGCCGCGCTCAAGCACGCCAAGGCGCTCGGCATGCAGCGCACGCTGGCGATCTGCAACGTGCCGGAATCGGCCATCGTGCGCGAGACCGCGCTGCGCTTCATCACCCGCGCCGGCCCCGAGATCGGCGTCGCCTCGACCAAGGCCTTCACCACCCAGCTCGCCGCCTTCGCGCTGCTCACGCTCGCGCTCGCCAAGCTCAACGGGCGGCTGTCCGCCGCCGACGAGGAGCGCCACCTCGGCGCCTTGCGCCACCTGCCGGTCGCGGTGCAGAAGGTGCTGGAACTCGAGCCCGAGATCGAGCGGTGGGCGCAGCGCTTCGCCAGCAAGGAGCATGCGCTCTTCCTCGGCCGCGGCAGCCACTGGCCGATCGCCATGGAAGGCGCGCTCAAGCTCAAGGAGATCTCCTACATCCACGCCGAAGCCTACGCTGCCGGCGAGCTCAAGCACGGTCCGCTGGCGCTGGTGGACAAGGACATGCCGGTGATCGCCGTGTCGCCAGCCGACGAGCTGTTGGAGAAGCTCAAGTCCAACCTGCAGGAAGTGCGCGCCCGCGGCGGCGAGCTGTACGTCTTCGCCGACGCGGGCAGCGAGATTCCCGAATCGGAAGGCGTGCATATCCTGCACATGCCGGAGCACTACGGCATGCTGTCGCCGGTGCTGCACGTCATCCCGCTGCAGCTGCTGTCGTATCACGCGGCGCTGGTGAAGGGGACGGACGTGGATAAGCCGAGGAACCTGGCGAAGTCGGTCACGGTGGAGTAAGGCCTGCGCGCTTTCCATTTGCTCCGCAGGCAATGCAGCGCTGACCCCAACATGCACAACGCCCGGCTTGCCGGGCGTTGTCGTTCCTGAGGTACCGGGGCGTGTTGTCAATCTCGCCGGTACCCGCAATCCATCCGCTGCGCCTTATTCGATCGGCGCGAATCCATAGTAGGACCCGTAGGCCGAAGGCGCGGGCGCGTAGGCGGCGACCTTGATCGCGTCGGGCAGCGTGACCCTGTCGGTGAAACCGTCGATGCCCCGCGTGTCTGCACGCCACTTCGTCTCGACATCCTGTTCCGACATCCCGTCGAGGGCGAGATTCCGGTCCAGGCGCGGCGACCGGTATTCGAACGCCGTGTCATGGGCGATGAACAGCGTGTGCGGGCAGGCCGTGATGCGGGTCTCGTCGCTGGGGTCGGCGCCCATCACGCGCACGCCGCAGAACGGGCAGTGGACGGGCGTGTAGTAGAAGGTCTTGAGTTCGGTGCGTTGGATCGGCTGGGGCATTGCGCTCTCCTTGGTCGATGGGGACGATTGGGCGGCGTGGTGCGCCCGGGGGCGCATCGGCGGGCCGCGGTGGTGGGCTCCGTCTTCCTGATGGTGCTGAGGTGAAGGCGTGGCGGACGTCATCGGCGCAGTGCTGGAATGCACCGCGGTTCCGTCAGGGCCAGAAAGCAAAAGGCCCGACTCGCGTCGGGCCTCGTGAGAACCTGCGCCGGGCGCGCGAGGTCTCGGAACAACTTAAGCGGCGCGGATGTTCGACGCCTGCAGGCCCTTGGGGCCGGTGGTCACGTCGAAGGTGACGCGCTGGCCTTCCGCGAGGGTCTTGAAACCCTGGCCCTGGATGGCGGAGAAGTGGGCGAAGAGATCCTCACCACCCGCTTCCGGGGTGATGAAGCCGAAGCCCTTGGAGTCGTTGAACCACTTGACGGTACCTGTTGCCATGTCTTGAATCTCCTGAAAATGGGGAAAGCCCCCTGAGTGGGGCGAGCATCAAGACGGCGAGGTACGACTTGGGGGAATACGGCCGACGAATCGGATATGCCAACAAATGAACTACACGACTTGAATATCGCTGCGGTGCAGTATGGGTGAAAATCGACGACAAGGATAGCTTTATATTTTTTATTTTTCCGGAACCTGTTCGCGAACCGGGTTTCGGTCGACAACAAGCAGAAGAACCTGAAAGGACACCCGCAGTGCTGCCCTCCGCCATCGAAACCTCTCCCTGCGTCCTGGCCCGCGTCATCGACCGCGTCGGCGTGCTCACCCTCAACCGTCCGGCGGTGCTCAATGCGCTCGACCTCCCCACCGTGCGTGCGCTCACCCGCCAGCTCCGCGTGTGGGCGGACGACCCGGCCATCCGCATGGTGCTGCTGCGCGGCAGCGGCGAGCGCGCGTTCTGCGCCGGTGGCGACGTGCGTTCGCTGTACCGGCTGCAGCGCGAGGGCTCGCCCGAGCTCGGCTGCTTCTTCGACGAGGAGTACGCCCTCGACTGCCTCATCCACCGCTATCCCAAGCCCACCATCGCGCTGATGGACGGCGTCGTGATGGGCGGTGGCATGGGGCTGGCGCAGGGCTGCACCCATCGCCTGGTCACCGAGCGCACCCGCATGGCGATGCCCGAGACGGCGATCGGCATCTTCCCGGACGTGGGCGGCAGCTACTTCCTGTCCCGCCTGCCGCCGGCACTGGGCGCGTGGATCGGCGTGGTCGGCGACACCCTGAGCGGGGCCGACGCGGTGGCGAGCGGCCTGGCCGACCGCCTGCTGCCGAGCGCCTTCCTCGCCGACCTGCCGGCCGTGATCGCCGCGGTCGACGCCGACGCGTGGCCGGCCGCGCCTACCCACACCACCATCCCCAGCCTCCTCACGCCGGCGGTGCTGGCGGCGATCGAGCGCCATTTCGGCCAGCCCGGCGTGGCGCAGATCCTCGCCTCGCTCGCCGCCGAGACCGATCCCGCCGTGCGCCCCTGGGTGGAGCGTACCCTCGGCCTGCTGGAGAAGCGCTCGCCGCTGATGCTGCGCGTCACCTTCGAACAGCTGCAGCGCGGCCGCCAGCTCGGCCTGGAGGACTGCTTCCGCATGGAGCGGACGATGATGGCGCACTGCTTCGCACACGGCGACACGATGGAGGGCATCCGCGCGCTGCTGGTCGACAAGGACCAGGCGCCGCGCTGGCGGCACGGGTCGGTGGACGAGGTGCGACCGGAGGAGGTGGCCGCCTTCTTCGCCTGAACGCGGAGGGGGCGATGGGGGGCAATCAGGGACGATTGCGCTGCCGATGGAACCTTTCGCGTCCTGCTTCGTTTCAGTGGTCAGGACGGCGATGCCGCCCGTTCCCACTTGACCATGAAAGGACCATCGACATGAAGCTCCACTCTGCAACTCGCCTGCTCGCGGCCGGCGCCTTCGCCTTCCTCGGCGCCGCGTTCGCGGTCGCGCCGGCCACGGCCGCCGACGGGCACAGCCACGACTCCCATGCAGCCGTCCTCAAGCTCAACGACGGCGCGAGGTGGCAGACCGACGCCGCTTTGCGCAAGGGCATGACGGAGATCCGCGATGCCGTCGCGCGCGCCCTTCCGGAGGTCCATGGCGGCCGCTTCGGCGCTGCGCAGTACCAGGCCCTCGGCGAGGCGGTGGAAAAGCAGGTCGGCTACATCGTCGAGAACTGCAAGCTCGAGCCGCAGGCGGACGAGGTGCTGCACGCCATCATTGCGCGGATGGGCGAAGGAGTCGATGCGGTCAGCGGCCGCGCCGGCAGCGATCAGCGCGAGCAGGGTGTCGTCCACCTGGCGGGTGCGCTCGACGACTACGCTGCGCACTTCGACCACCCCGGCTGGAAGAAGCTTGAGACCGGGCACTGAGCCGACGCATGCAGCATGAAGCCGCCGTGACGGCGGCCGCGGGGCGCGCATGAACGAGCTGCGCCCGGCGGAGGATGCGGCCGATGTCGCGCGCGCTCGCGCGGGCGATACGGCCGCGTTCGCCGCGCTGGTGCGCCGTCACCAGGACCGCGTGTTCGGCTTCATCCTGCGCATGCTCGACGCCCGCGACGAAGCCATGGAACTGACGCAGGACGTGTTCCTGAAGGCCTGGCAGGCGCTGCCCCACTGGCGCCCGGAGGCCAGCTTCTCCACCTGGCTGCTGCAGATCGCGCGCAATGCCGCCCTCGACCAGTTGCGCCGCCGTCGGCTCGTCCGCTTCGCCCCGCTGGACGATGGCATGGACGTGGCCGATGCCGCACCGGGCCCGGAGGCGCGCTATGCCGGCCGCCAGCGCCAGGCCCTGCTGGAGCGCGCCCTGCAGCGGATCGCCCCCGAGCACCGCGAGATCCTGCTGCTGCGCGAGATCGAAGACCTGTCCTACGGCGAACTCGCCGCCGTGCTGGGCGTGCCCGAGGGCACGGTGAAGTCGCGGCTGGCGCGCGCCCGTGCGGCGCTTCTCGAACATTTCCGCCCCGATGCCGGAGCCAAGCATGAATAGACGCTGCCCCCCCGAAGACGCGCTGTCGGCCCTGGTCGACGAGGCCTTGCCGGCCGGAGAACGCGAGCCGCTGCTGGCGCACAGCGCGCGCTGCCCGCTGTGTGCGGCCAGGCTCGCCGAGCTGCGGGCGCTGCACGATGCCTTCCGCGCGCTGCCGACCGCCGCCCCGGGGTTCGACTTCGGCGCCAGCGTGATCGCGCGCCTGCAGGCCGAGCGGGTCGTGCCACCAGCACCGTCGCGCAGCCCATGGTCCGCACGCCTGGCGGCCTTGATCGCCGCCATGGCGGGCTGGCGGAACCAGCTCGTCCCGCTCGCCGGCACCACCGCCGCGATCGGCCTCGGGGTGTGGCTGGGCGGCATGCTGCTGGCGGCCGAGGAAGCGGTCTCGCCGCCGTCGCCCAGCGCGACCCTCGTCGCCATGCGCCTGTTCGACGCGGTCCCCCCCGGAAACCTGTGCCCGCGCGTCAATGCGTGCGGCGCGAACGGGAGCACACGATGAAGCCCACCGCCCTCCGCCTCGCCCTGCTGCTGTCGCTGGCCCTGAACCTCGGGGTGATCGGCACGATCGCGCTCGACCGCCTGCGCCCGTCCATGCCGGAGTCCAGGCCGCCTCTGCACCGCATCCTCGGGCTGGACGAGGCCCAGCGTGCGCGCTGGGAGGCGGCCGAGCGCCCCTTCCTGCAGCAGTTCGACGCCGCCAGCGCGCAGCTCGAGCGCCACCGCCGCGCGCTGGTCGAGGCGCTGTTCGCCGAGCCGATCGACACGGCGCGCATCGAGTCCGAGCGCGCGGCCATCGCCGCGCTGCAGCAACAGCAGCAGGCCCTGATCATCGAGCAATTGATCGCCGAACGCGCCATCCTCGACGCGCGCCAGCGCGCCCAGCTCCTCCAGCTGCTGCTCGCACAGCCGGCAGCAGGCAGCGGCGTCGAGGGCCTGCACGGACGCTAGGCCGGCGTTCGGGGCAGCATGCCCGGGACCGGTCCGGACCGCCGGCGGAGGTGGACGCCGGGGCGGCAATCACCACGCCAAGTGGGGTGATTGTTGCGTCTGGAGCAATGATCATTTGTCGCCAGTCGCCTTTTTCAGCGCGGCGGGGCCGCCTAAAGTGGAGTCATCGCTGATGCACGGACGACGACCGTGCCCCGAGCCCGAGGACTCCCGACCATGAGCACGCATTACTCCGCCACCGCCAAGGCCCTGCACTGGGGCATCGCCGTCCTGATCTTCGGCCTGCTCGGCCTCGGCTTCTACATGACCGGGCTCGAGCTCTCGCCCACCAAGCTGCAGCTCTTCTCCTGGCACAAGTGGACGGGCGTCACCGTCTTCATGCTCGTGGTGGTGCGCCTGGCCTGGCGGATCACCCACCGGCCGCCGGCGCTGCCGGCGCACATGTCGGCGCTGGAACGCTTCGCCGCCCATGCGGGTCATCATCTGCTGTACGTGCTGATGTTCGCGATCCCGCTCAGCGGCTGGCTGATGAGCTCGGCCAAGGGGTTCCAGACCGTGTGGTTCGGCGTGCTGCCGCTTCCGGACCTGCTCGCCAAGGACAAGGCGCTCGGCGACCTGCTGCAGACGGTCCATGTGAGCCTGAACTTCGTGCTGATCGCCTTGCTGCTCGTCCACATCGGTGCGGCGCTGAAGCACCACCTCGTCGACAAGGACGACGTGCTGACCCGGATGCTGCCGCGCCGCGGCGCCTGAGTGTGCCTCCGACCGTCCCCGATCGCCCCTCGCCGACCGACCCCCTCGCCGAATCCAAAGGAACCGACACCATGAAACGCATCGCACTCGCCCTGTTCTCCACCTTCGCCATCGCTACTACCGCCCACGCCGTCGAATACAGTGCGGTCCAGGCCGACAGGAGCCGGATCGCCTTCGGCTACCAGCAGATGGGCGTGTCGATGGACGGCTCGTTCAAGAAATTCTCCAGCGCGCTGCGCTTCGACCCCGCCGCGCCGGAAGCGGCCAAAGCCAGCATCGAGGTCGAACTCGCCAGCATCGACACCGGCAGCGAGGAGGGCGACGAGGAAGCCGCGCGCAAGACCTGGTTCGATTTCGCGAGCTTCCCGACCGCGCGCTTCGAGTCCACCGCGGTCAAGGCCCTCGGCGGCAACAAGTACGAGGTCGCCGGCAAGCTGACGATCAAGGGCAGGACCAAGGACGTCGTCGTGCCCGCCAGCTTCACGCCGCAGGGCGACGCCGGCGTATTCGAAGGCAGCCTCACCATCCAGCGCGGCGACTTCTCGGTCGGCGAGGGCGCGTGGAAGGCCTTCGACGTCGTCGCCAACGACGTCGTCATCAAATTCACCATCACCGCTGCGGCCAAGTGAGCCGCGGCGATCTCGTCAAGCGCAGCTTGTCTTCACCACCCCAACCCCAACCCCGAAAGGACAGACCCATGAACCGTATCGCCAAGCTCACCGCCGCCCTGATCGTCTCTGCCGCCGCCACCTCGGCGTTCGCGGCGCCCGAGACCTACGCCATCGACCCCACCCACACCTTCCCGAACTTCTCGTACAGCCACTTCGGCCTGACGACGCAGATCTCGAAGTTCGAGAAGACCACCGGCACCGTCACCCTGGACAAGGCGGCGAAGACCGGCGCGGTCGACATCACGATCGACATGACCTCGGTGAACACCGGCTACGAAACCTTCAACGGCCACATCCAGGGCGAGGACTTCCTCGACACCGCCAAGTACCCGACCGCCACCTTCAAGTCGACCAAGGTGACCTTCGACGGCGACAAGCCGGCCACCATCGACGGCGAGCTCACCATCAAGGGCGTGACCAAGCCGGTGACGCTGAAGGTGAGCCACTTCACCGCCATGCCGCACCCGATGCTGAAGAAGGACGCGATCGGCGCCAATGCCAGCACCGTGATCAAGCGCAGCGAGTTCAACGCCGGCAAGTACGCGCCCAACGTCGGCGACGAAGTGACCATCACCGTGTCGCTTGAAGCAATCAAGAACTAAAGCGGGTCGATACGACGGGCGCTGCCGCCGTGCAGCGCCCGCACGCCCCTGTGGGAGCGGGCCCGCCCGCGAAGGTAGCGACTGAAACCCGGTTGTGGGCGCAGGCTGGCTCACCGGCACTCAGTCGAGCAGGTTCTTGTAGATGCGTCCGTCTTTCATGATCACGACGAAGTTGCGCGCAGGATCCTTGATGAGCGAAAGGTCGGTCGTGGGGTCGCCCTCGACGAGCAGTACGTCGGCCAGTGCGCCCTCGGCGATCACGCCGATCGGTTTGCCATAGGGGTTGCGTTCGCCGCTGAGCTCGAGCAGGGCACCGTTGTTGCCGGTCGCAATCTGCAGCACCTCACCGGGCGAGTACCAGCGTTCGAGCGAGGCGAGACGGGCGTTCTGAGCCTCGCCGTTGTCGCCCGAGAACAGGATGTCGGTGCCGAAGGCCACCTTGATCTGGTGCTTGCGTGCAAGTTCGTATGCGCGGTCGGTGCCGGCGGCGACCATCAACTGCTTGGCGCGGTTCGGGCCTTGCTGCGGGTTGGCGAGCTCGTTGTCCAGAAACGGCTGCAGCGACCACCAGATGCCCTTCTCCGCCATCAGCCGCGCGGTGTCCTCGTCGATGAGCTGGCCGTGTTCGATGGCCTTCACGCCGGCCTCGATCGAAATCCGTACCGCGCGGCTGGTGTAGGCGTGCACGGTGACATAGGTGCCCCAGTTCTCCGCCGCGGCGACGGCGGCGCGGATCTCTTCCGGCGTGTATTGGGTGGCGTCGAGCGGGTCGTAGATCGAGGTCACGCCGCCGCCCGCCATCAGCTTTACTTGCGTGGCGCCGAGCATGAGCTGCTCGCGCGCGCGGCGCATCACCTCGTCGGCGCCGTCGGCAATGGCAGCGGTGCGGGTCTGTTCGGTGTGGCTCAGGGGCTGGTTGGCGGCACGCGGGATCTCGTGCGGCAGGCGGAAGTCGCCGTGGCCGCCGGTCTGCGAAATCATCGCCCCCGACGCAAAGATCCGCGGCCCCGGAAAGCGTCCTTCCTCGATCGCGCGGCGCAGGCCCTGCACCGGGCCGCCCATGTCGCGCACCGTGGTGAAGCCGCGCATCAGGGTGGCCTCGGCCACCTGGGCGGCGCGCAGGTTGGTGTAGCCGATCTCGCTGGTCATCGCGTCCATCATCGTCTGCCCCACCAGCATCGCGTGCCAGTGCGCATCGATGAGGCCGGGCATCAGCGTGCGTCCGCCGCCGTCGATGCGCGTGACCTCGGCGTCGGCAGGGGGCGTCACGGCTGTGGTCGAGATCGCCTCGATGGTGTTGCCGACGATCAGCACCTTGCTCGGCGTGCTGGCGCGCGTGCTGCCCTTGCCGTCGAAGATGTGGACGTTCTCGATCACGACGGCCGTCTGCGCGGCGTGCAGGCCGGGCGAGAGCGCGCTGGTGGCGACCAGCAGGGAAACGAGGGCGAGGTTCTTGATCATGGTCGGCGTGCTCCGCTTGACGCATGAGGTGTCGTGCTGCGACTGCCCGAATCGTGAAAGTATCCGCCCGAACTTCATTCATCAATCACATTTGCGCGATTGGCGAATGCGACCGGCCTGGCGGACGAGGTCACGGAGCGGTGCTGCGGACCGCCACTCAGCTGCGGAGCTCACTGTCGGCGCTTAAGGTCCGCTTAAGCCTGCCCCCGCAGCATCGATCCCGGACTCAATCACCGGGATCGAAAAAGCATGGACCTGCCGTGGCTCGACCACCCCTTTTCACGCGAGGCCGCCTCGTCGCAGGTGCCGCGCAGCCTTCACCTCGTGCCGGTCGGTGCCGCCCGCCGCGCGGCGGTGCAGGACTTCATCCGTGAGCGCTTCGCCGCACACTACCAGGCGGACGTGCGCCACTTCATGCCCTGCCTGTTCGGGCTCGAAGCCGACGACGGCAGCCTGCACGGCGCGGTCGGCTGCCGAAGTGCGGCGACCCAGCCGCTGTTCCTCGAGCATTACCTCGACGAACCCATCGAGGACCGCATCGCCGCCCGCGCCGGCACCACGGTGGACCGCGCCGACGTGGTGGAGGTCGGCAACCTCGCCGCCCGCGGCGCCGGCCTGTCGCGCCTGCTGATCGTCGCACTGACGCGTCTGCTCGCGACCGAAGGCGTGCGCTGGGCGGGCTTCACCGGCACGCCGGCGCTGATCAACAGCTTCCGCCGCCTCGGCATCGTGCTGCACCGGCTGGGGCCGGCCGATCCGCGCCGCCTCGGCGTGGATCGCGACCAGTGGCGCGCCGAGTGGGGCACTTATTACGACGCCGGCCCGCAGGTGATGGTGGCCGAGGTGCCGGGCGCGGACCGCACGCTGGCGACGGCCGGCACCTATCGGCAATTTGGTGCGCAGGAGGCGATGCATGGCCTGTGCGGCTGAGGCCCTGTGGGCGGCGCTCGCGGGCTACGGCGAGCGCACTGCGCTGCGCGATGCGGCGGGCGAATGGAGCGGGGCGCGGGTGCTCGCCGAGGTCGAGGCGCGGCGTGCCGTGCTCGATGCACTGGATGCGCAGCGCGTGGCGCTGGCGCTCGACAACGGCGCCGACTGGGTGGTGTGGGACCTGGCGCTGCTCGCCAGCGGGCGGGTGTGCGTGCCGGTGCCCGGCTTCTTCTCGCCGCAACAGCAGGCCCACGTGCTCGACAGCGCCGGCGTCGACACCCTGATCGGTGACCCCGCGGTGGCGGCGCGCGTAGAGGGTTTTGTGGCGGTGGCGGATGACAGGGCAGCGACGCGTCGCGCGGCCGAAGCCGGGCCGGCTGCGACTGGCGCGGCAGCCAGTGCAGCGGGCGCGACCTTCTTCCGCCGCACGCCGCCTTCGGTCCCCGCCTTGCCGGCCGGCACGGTCAAGATCACCTATACCTCGGGCACCACCGGCCAGCCCAAGGGCGTGTGCCTGGCTGCCGTCGCCCAGCTCGCGGTGGCGCGCAGCCTGGCCGAAGTCAGCCGCGCCTGCGGGGTCGAACGCCACCTGTGCGTGCTGCCGCTGGCCACGCTGCTGGAGAACGTCGGCGGGGTGTATGCGGCCTGCCTGGCCGGCGCCTGCATCGACCTGGTACCGCAGGCTGCGCTGGGCATGAGCGGCGCCAGCGGCTTCGATGTGGCGTGCTTCATGCAGACGCTGAACGAACGCCAGCCGCACAGCCTGATCCTGCTGCCGCAATTGTTGCTCGCGCTGGTCGCCGCGGTGGAGCAGGGCGCCAAACGTCCGGCCAGCCTGCGCTTCGCCGCCGTCGGCGGCGCGCGCGTGGCGCCCGGCATGCTGCGCCGCGCCGAGGTGCTCGGCATTCCGGCCTTCGAAGGCTACGGCCTGTCCGAATGCGCCTCGGTGGTGTGCGTGAACACGCCGGGCGCGCGCCGCATCGGCACGGTCGGCCGTCCGCTCGCGCATGCCGAAGTGCGCCTGGCGGCCGACGGCGAGGTCGAGGTGCGCGGCGCGCGCATGCTCGGTTATCTCGGCGAGCCGGCGCCCGCAGGCGACTGGCTGCCGACCGGCGACCTCGGCCACTTCGAGGACGGCTTCCTGGTGCTGCACGGGCGCAAGAAGCACCAGTTCGTCACCGCCTTCGGCCGCAACGTCAATCCGGAATGGGTGGAGGCCGAGCTCGCCGCGCAGGCGCCGATCGCCCAGGCCTGGGTCCATGGCGAGGCGCTCGCCGCCAACGTCGCGGTGATCGTGCCGCGTCGTGCCGACTGCAGCGATGCCGAGATCGACGCAGCGATCGCACAGGCCAACGCGGTGCTGCCCGACTACGCACGGGTGCAGCGCTGGCTGCGCGCCGACGCGCCTTTCACCCCGGCCAATGGCTTGCTTACCGCCAACGGCCGCCTGCGCCGCGCGGCGCTCGCCGACCGCTACCTGGCGCGCATCGCCGGGGCCGACGCCCCCGACCACTCGGATCCCGCTCCCTTCCTTCCCATCGAACACGAGATCGACGCATGACCTTCTTCCAGACCCTGCAGGACCGTACCGCCGCCGAACGCGACTACCTGCTCGCGGCCCCGGTGCTGCACCACGCGGTGGCGGGCACGCTGCCGCGCCACACCTATGTCGCCTTCCTCACCGAGGCCTACCACCACGTCAAGCACACCGTGCCGCTGCTGATGGCCTGCGGCGCCCGCCTGCCCGAGCGCCACGAGTGGCTGCGCAGCGCGATCGCCGAGTACATCGAGGAGGAGCTCGGCCACCAGGAGTGGATCCTCAACGACCTCGCCGCCTGCGGCGCCGACCCCGAGGCGGTGCGCCACGGCCAGCCGGCGCTGGCGACCGAGCTGATGGTGTCCTACGTCTACGACCGCATCGCCCGCCACAACCCGGTGAGCTTCTTCGGCATGGTCAATGTGCTCGAAGGCACCAGCATCGCGCTCGCCACCCGCGCCGCGAGCGCGATCCGCGGCAGCCTCGGCCTGCCGCCGGCAGCCTTCAGCTATCTCAACTCGCACGGCAGCCTCGACCAGGAGCACATCCGCTTCTTCGAGGGGCTGATGAACCGGCTCGACGACGCCGACGACCGCGCGGCGGTGGTGCACACCGCGCGCGTGGTGTATCGCCTCTACGGCGACATGTTCCGCGGCCTGCCGCTGGCGCAATGAGGGCGATGGCGATGGAGCTTGCGAACTGCAAGGTCTTGCTCACCGGCGCCAGCGGCGGCATCGGCCAGGCGCTGGTCGAGCAGCTGTGCGCGGCCGGCGCCGAGGTGCTGGCGGTGGGGCGCGACGGGGCCACGCTTGCCGAGCTCATGGCGCGCTTTCCCGGGCGCGTGCGCCACGTCGCCGCCGATCTGGCCGATGCGGCCGGGCTCGACGCGGTGGCCGCGGCGGCGCAGGCCGGGGGCGGGGTCGATTGCGTGATCCACGCCGCCGGGGTCAATCGCTTCGGCCTGCTCGAGCAGCAGGACGACGCCGCCCTCGCGCAGCAGCTCACGCTCAACCTGCTGGCGCCGATGCAGCTCACCCGCCGCCTGCTGCCGCTGCTGCGCCAGCCGCGGCGCGCGCTGCTGATGTTCGTCGGCTCGACCTTCGGCACCATCGGCTTTCCGGGCTTCAGCGCCTACAGCGCGAGCAAGTTCGGCCTGCGCGGCTTTGCCGAGGCGCTGCGCCGCGAGCTGGCCGACAGCGGCATCCGCGTGCTGTACCTGGCGCCGCGCGCCACCCGCACCGCGATGAACGCCGATGCCGTGGTGGCGATGAACACCGAGCTGGGCGTGGCGATGGACGCGCCGCAGCAGGTGGCGGCGCAGATCGTGCAGGCGCTGCGCGACGAGGCGCCGGAGCGCGCGCTCGGCTGGCCGGAGAAGCTCTTCGTGCGCCTGAACCGCCTGCTGCCGCGCGTGGTCGATCGCGCGCTGCGCAAGCAGCTGCCCACGGTGAAGCGCTTCGCCGCGGCGCAGGGCGAGGGCGGGTGCGGCTGAATCCGCACCCTGAAGCCGCACGCCTGGCGCCACACGCGTGGGAGCGGGCTTGCCCGCGAATGCAGCGCTTGAGAAGCCGACATTCGCGGGCGAGCCCGCTTCCACGGAACACGCGCGCCGCGCTTCGTGCGAGGCTGGCACGCGCGCCGTCGAAGGCGTCAAATACACCCCCGAGGAGGAACCCCCCTGATGCGCATTCTGCTGGTCGAGGACGACGAGGCGCTGGGCGAAGGCATTCGCGTCGCGCTCAAGCCCGAGGGCTATACGGTCGACTGGGCGCGCGACGGCGCCAGCGCGCTGCATGCGCTCACCCATGAGGACTTCGGCCTGGCGATCCTCGACCTCGGCCTGCCGCGCATGGACGGGCTCGAGGTGCTGCGCCGGCTGCGCGCTGCCGCCAACCCGATCCCGGTGCTGGTGCTGACCGCGCGCGACGCCACCGCCGACCGCATCGCCGGGCTCGACGCCGGCGCCGACGACTACCTGGTCAAGCCCTTCGACGTCGATGAGCTCAAGGCCCGCATCCGCGCGCTGCTGCGCCGCAGCCTCAATCGCGCCCAGCCGGTCCTGCACTACCGCGACGTCAGCCTCGACCCGGTCGCCCAGCAGGTGAGCTATCGCGGTCAGCCGGTGGTCCTGCAGAGGAAGGAGTTCCTGCTGCTGCACGAGCTGCTCGCCCAGCCCGGCCGCGTGCTCACCCGCGACCGCCTGCAGCAGGTCCTGTACGGCTGGGACGAGGAGGCCGAGAGCAACGCCCTCGAGGTGCATATCCACCACCTGCGCAAGAAGCTGTTCCCCGAGCTGATCCGCACGGTGCGTGGCGTCGGCTACCTGGTGGACAAGGCCTGATGCGCTCGATCCGCAGCCGCACCCTGCTGCTCGTGCTCGGCCTGCTTGCGGTGGGGCTGAGTGCGATCTCGCTGGTGAGCTATCGCGACGCGCGCCACGAGATCGAGGAACTGTTCGACGCCGAACTCGCCCAGCAGGCGCGCCTGCTGGCCGGCATGATCCCCGCCGACATGGCGCCCGCTGCGCGCGCTGCCCTGCAGCAGGCGCTCGACGAGGCGGTGGTCGGCACCGCCGGGGCGGGCGAGGGGGAGGGCGATGCGGCGCGCACCCAAGGTCACGAGTACGAAAGCAAGCTCGGCTTCGTGGTGCTGGACGATCGCGGCGACAGCCTGCTGCGTTCGGCGAGTGCGCCGGTCGCTGTGCTCGCACGGCTGCTGGCTGACCGGCCCGCCGACGCTGCCGGTCCGACGGCCGCGCCCGCCGCAGCGCGGGGGCTCGACGCGGGCCTCGCCGGCTACCACACGGTGTCCATGCCCGATGGGGACTGGCGCCTGTTCGTGCTGCGCGACGCGCGCGACCGGCAATGGATCGTGGTCGGCGAGCGTCAGGACGTGCGCGGCGAGCTGGTCGGCAGGATCACCCTGCGCAGCCTGCTGCCGGATCTCGTCGGTCTGCCGCTGGTCGCCCTGCTGGTGTGGCTGGCGATCGGCTGGGGGCTGCGCCCGCTGCGACGGGTGGTGCAGCGCCTCAAGGAGCGCGACCCCGATCGCCTGTCGCCGCTCGAGGTCGACGACGTGCCGCAGGAGCTCGAGCCGGTGGTCGCCTCGCTCGATCGTCTGCTGCTCCAGGTGACCGAACTTCTCGCGCGCGAACGGCGCTTCCTCGCCTATGCCGCGCACGAGCTGCGCACGCCGCTCGCGGTGCTGCGCATCCATGCCCAGAACGCGCTGCAGGCCCCCGACCCCGCCGACCGCGACGCGGCGCTGCGCCAGCTCGAGGGCGGTATTGACCGCGCCACCCGGGTGGTGGCGCAGCTGCTTACGCTGGCCCGCCTGGAGCCCGATGCCGGCAACTGGCACATGGCGCAGGTCGACCTGCTTACGCTGGCGCGCCAGGAGCTGGCCGAGCTCACCCCGCTGGTGCTGGAGCACGATCAGGAGCTGGCGCTCGAGGCCGATGGGGGGGCGCAGGCCGAGCAGGGCGAGGGCGGCGACAGGGGCGGTCGGGAGGGACGGCGGGAGAAGGGCGCCGACTTCCGCCTCGTGGCCGATGCCCCCTGCCTGGGCATCCTGCTGCAGAACCTGGTGGGCAATGCGGTGCAGCACACCCCGCCGGGCGGGCGGATCCGGGTGGCTCTCGAGGCCGACGCCAAGGCGGTCGTCCTGCGCGTGCAGGACAGCGGCCCCGGCGTGCCCCCAGCGCTGCGGGCCAAGGTCTTCGAGCGTTTCTTCCGCGCCGGCAGCGGGTCGGGCGCGGGTCTCGGCCTCGCCATCGTGGCCCGCATCGTCGAGCTGCACAACGGCGCGATCAGCCTCGGCGACAGTCCGCTCGGCGGGCTGGAGGTGCGGGTGGTGCTGCCGCGGTCCGGCCAAGGCGAGGCCGCGCGGGCTTGAGTCCGCCACCCGCGCGTCCCGCGGCGGGCCAGCCGGAGCCGGCAAGGACACGGCTTATACTGCGACGCTCACATGCACGCTGCGCAGGGCGCGGCGCAAGAAAGGAGGACAGCCCGAATGAGCACCCAGACGACCAACCCCGAGATCGGCAAGCAGATCCAGTGCGGCCCGATCCTGACCAATTATCACGACCTGGGCAGCGGCGAGCCGGTGCTGCTGCTGCACGGCTCCGGCCCGGGCGTGAGCGCGTGGGCCAACTGGCGGCTGCCGCTGCAGGCGCTCAAGGGCCAGTTCCGCCTGCTCGCGCCGGACCTCGCCGGCTTCGGCTTCAGCGAATTCCCCGCCGACATGCAGTTCAGCCGCCAGGCCTGGCTCGACCAGATCGTCGCCTTCCTCGATGCCCTCGGCCTCGACAAGGTGCACGTGATCGGCAACTCCTTCGGCGGCTCGATGGCGCTGGCGCTGGCGATCGCCCACCCCGAGCGGGTGAACAGGCTGGTGCTGATGGGCAGCGTCGGCGTGCCCTTCGAGCTCACCGAGGGTCTGGACAAGGTGTGGGGCTACACACCCTCGTTCGAGAACATGCAGTCGCCTGAATCCGTGTTGTCTTCAGCGCGTACCCGCTCCGCGAGCCCCAGCGCATGATTTTTCTGCTGCCTGACTCCCAATCTCAGCTCACCGCAGCCCCGA
>JARRBR010000037.1 GCA_029982755.1 Rhodocyclaceae bacterium | reverse complement strand
CGTCCGCCTCCTGGCGCCTGGCGGCGGCGGCCTCCGCGCTGACGCTGTTCGACTGCAGCAGGCGGGCATAGCGGGTGGCCTGCGCATCGGCGAAGCTGCGCCGCGCGCCGACCTCGCGCGCCTGCGCCTGGGCGGCGAGCACGCTGGCCTCGGCACGGCGCAAGGCGGCCTCCTGCGCGGCGAGGCGCTCGTCGAGATCGACCGGATCCATCTCGCCCACGACCTGGCCGGCGCGCACCGTGTCGCCCGGCTGCACCGACACCGTCGCCACGCGGCCGGCGAAGGTCGGCCCGATGCGATGGCTGTAGCGCGCCTCCACCGTGCCGATGCCGAACAGCTCCGGCGCCAGCGCCTGCGACTCCACCGTCGCCACCGTGACCGGCACCGCGGCCAGCGGGCCGGCACGCAGCGCGACGAAGACGAGCAGCGCCGCCAGCGGCAGCAGCACCGCGAGCAGGCCGAACAGCCGCCGGTTGGCGGCGAGCCAGGTCTTCATGGTTGCCTCCGGATGCCGCGCAGGTAGAGCGCGAGCACCGCCGGCGCCTCGCGCTGGATGCGATCGGGATCGCCGGCGAGCAGCGACTGCATCACCAGGCCCTGGATGGTGCCGATGAACAGGGTCGCCGCGGCATCGAGGTCGATGTCGGTGGCGATCTCTCCGCCCGCCTGGCCGGCTTCGAGCAGGGCGCGCACGCGTTCGCCGTAGCGCCGGATCAGGGTCTGCGCCATGCGCTTGGCCCCGCTCGCCTCGGCGCGCTGCAGTTCGCCGAACAGCATCCGCGGCACGCCCGGATGCTCGACGACGAAGGCGGCGTGGGCGAGGAACATGCCGCGCAGCGCATCGAGCGGGCTCGGCGCCTCGCTGACCGCGCGTTCGATGCGCTGCATCAGGCGCTCGGCCACCCACTCCATCACCGCGGTCCACAGCGCTTCCTTGGTCGGGAAATGGCGGAACAGCGCGCCCTGGGTCAGGCGCATGCGGTCGGCGATCGCCGCGGTGGTGATCTCGCTCGGGTTCTGCTCAGCGGCGAGGGCCAGCACCGTTTCCACGGTGACGCTGCGGCGTTCGTCGGCGGGGAGATGGCGGGCAGGCATGGGCGGCGATCCTGTGATCTGTGATCGTAGAAAGTAAGTGAGTATTTACTCACTTTTAGTCGACGGGTTCAAGACAGGCAAGGCGCCCGAGTGCGCGAGTGACACCGAACCGGCACGAGCCCCGCGCCTGGATGCGGTCGACGGCACCCGCGCCCGCCTCGGCGCTCAGCGCGCCAGCGGCAACTCCAGCACCGCGCGCAGGCCGCCCAGCGGCGACGCCTCCAGGCGCGCATCGCCACCGTAGAGGCGGGCGAGTTCGCGCACGATGGACAGGCCCAGGCCCGAGCCCGGGGTGCGCTCGTCGGCGCGCACGCCGCGGCCGAACACCGCCTCACGCGCATCGGCCGCCAGGCCCGGACCGTCGTCGTCGATGAGGATGCGCAGGCGCGCCGGCGTCCGCGCGCCGGGCTCACCATCGCCGTGCGGGTCCGCGGCCGCGCCGGCCGGATGCGCGGTGGGATGCGGCTGCGCTGCGCCGGGGTCGAGCCGCGCGGCACGCACCTCGACCCGCCCGGCGGCCCACTTGCAGGCGTTGTCGACCAGGTTGCCGAGCATTTCCTGCAGGTCCTGCGCTTCACCGCGGAAGGCGAGCTCCTCGGGGCAGGCGCACAGGCGGACCACCAGCCCGCGTCCGGCATGCACCTTGTCCATCAGCCGCAGCAGGCCTTCGAGCACCGGGCGCAGCGGGGTGCGCAGGCCCGGCACGTCGACCGCCGCCGCCGCGCGCGAGCGCGCGAGGTGGTAATCGACCTGGGTGCGGGCGAGCGCGACCTGGTCCCGCACCAGGCGGGCCAGCGCGGCCTCGGGGGCGTCGTCCCGGGTCTGCGCGGCGGCGTTGGCGAGCACGGTCAGCGGCGTCTTCACCGCATGGGCGAGGTTGCCGGCGTGGGTGCGGGCGCGCGCCACCACCTCGGCGTTGCGCGCGAGCACGGCGTTGAATTCCTCGACCAGGGGCTGGATCTCGGCCGGGAAGCGGCCGTCGATGGCGCCGCTGCGGCCTTCGCGCACCGCCGCCAGGCCGTCGCGCAGCCGCGCCAGCGGACGCAGGCCGACGCGCACCTGCACCAGCGCCGCCACCGCCAGGCCGGCGGCCAGCAGCGCCAGCGCGATCGCGAGCAGACGCTGGAAGCGCGCCACCGGCTCGGCGATCAGCGCCGCGTTCGCGGCGACGATCACGCGCAGCGCCATGTCGGGCCGTTCGGCGGGGCGCAGCACCTGCTCGATCATGCGCAGCGGCGCGCCGTCCGGCCCTTCGGTGTCGTGCGCATGGAGCTGGCCGTCGGCGGGCAGGTCGCGCGGCACCGCGAGCACCACGTCCCAAAGCGACCGCGAGCGCAACGCACCCGGCCGCCCCACGGCGTCGCCGCCCTGCCCGCGCGCGCCTTCCGCCCCCGCATCGGCAAGCACGTCGATCTGCCAGTACAGCCCCGAGTACGGTCGGGCGAAGCGCGGATCGCTGAGCGCGGCCCCCAGGCCCGGGCGGCCGTCGGCATCGATGGCGAGATGGGCGGCGAGCTGGTTCAGGTGGGTGGCGAGCTCGGCCTGGAACTGGCGCTCGACATGTTCGGCGAACATGCGCCCGAGCGCCCAGCCGGCGACCACGACCGTCAGCAGCACCCACACCAGGGTGCCGGCGAGCAGGCGCAGGCGCAGCGATCCGCCGCCCGGCCCCCGGCTCATTGCGGACATGCGAGCCGGTAGCCCAGCCCGCGCACGGTCTCGATCAGCCCGGGCGGCAGCTTCTTGCGCAGGCGGGCGACGAAGACCTCGATGGTGTTCGAGTCGCGGTCGTAGTCCTGGGCGTAGATGTGCTCGGTAAGCTCGGTGCGCGACACGACCTCGCCGGCGTGATGGATCAGGTAGGCGAGGACGCGGAACTCGTGGCTGGTCAGGCTCAGCGGCTGGCCGTCGACGCTGACCCGACCGCTGCGGGTATCGAGCACCAGCGGCCCGCAGGCGATCTCGGCGCTCGCCTGCCCGGCCGCACGCCGGATCAGCGCGCGCACGCGGGCCAGCAGCTCCTCCATATGGAAGGGCTTGGTGAGGTAGTCGTCGGCCCCGGCGTCGATGCCGGCGACCTTCTCGTGCCAGTCGCCGCGCGCGGTCAGGATCAGCACCGGCATCGTGCGCCCGAGCGCGCGCCAGCGCTTGAGCACGGTGAGGCCGTCGACGATGGGCAGGCCGAGGTCGAGCACGACCGCGTCAAAGGCCTCGACCTCGCCCATGTAGCCGGCGTCGCGGCCGTTGGCGGCGGTATCGACCGCATAGCCGGCGCCGCCCAGCGTGGCGGCGAGCTGCGCCGCCAGCGTGGGCTCGTCCTCGACCACCAGGATGCGCATCAGCCCGCCTCCGTGCGGTGCGCGGGCGTGCCCTTGTCGCGCTTGCCGCCGGCCGCGCGCACGTCGCGTCCGCGGATGCGCCGCAGGCTGCCATCGCGGGCGTCGAGCTCGAGCTCGAGCAGGTCGCCGCCCTGGCGGATGATCTTGATCTCGTACACCCAGAGCCCGTCCTCGCGCTCGAGCTCGACCTCGAGGACCTCGCCCGGGTAATCGCGCTCGACCTGCTCCAGCACCGCACGCAGCGGCATCACCTCGCCGGCCTCCAGCGCGCGGCGGGCACGCTCATGGTCGGCCGGCTCGTCGGCCGCCGCCATGCCCAAGGGCAGCAGCGCCGCCGCCACGCCGGCCACCATGGCGAGCGCGACCCGCCTGCGCATCGGCTTGAAGGACATCGTTCGCGACTCCGCTTACTGGGCCCGTCCAGGACCCGTTCCCGGACCCGCTCCCGGACCCGCGCCGGATCCGGGAACGGGCCCCATGCCGCGACCGGGGCCCATGCCTTGCCCCGGTCCCATACCCTGCCCCGGCCCCATGCCACGGCCCGGCCCCATGCCCTTGCCGGCGCCCGGTCCAGGCCCCTGCCCGGCGCCCGGCCCCATGCCGCGCCCGGGTCCCATGCCCGCGCCGCGCGGCGGTGGCACGTCGGGCAGGGTCAGCCCGCGCTCCTGGGCGCGCGCGCGCATCTGCTCGTGATGCTCGGCACGGATCGCCGCACGCGCCTCCTCGTTCTCCGCCGCCCACATGCGGGCGCGGAATACGGTGCGCTCCTGCTCGGTCATCAGCTGGCTGCCGAAGATCGGCTCCTGTGGCGGATCGGCCGCCATCGCACCACCGCTGGCGAGCAGCAGGGCCGCCAGCAGCGCTGACACTCCCATGGTCTTCCTGAGCATGTTCGACTCCTCGATTCCAGGACTGAAGGACACGACCGCCGCGGCAGTCCTGCCGCGGGCGGTCACCGTGAAGCGCGTACGGTCAATATAGTCGGTCCGTGCGCCTGAACGGGACATGAATGGCGCCCGCTATGATGCCCGCAACTCGGCGGTCAGGCGGCCGAGGTCGAGCGTGCGCGCACGCTGGGCGATCTCGGGGGCGTAGCGTCCCTGCAGGGTCTTCGCCTGCTCGAACAGGCCGGCGAAGGACTGCCGCAGCGCGGTCGCGTCGAGCTTCCGGCCGTCGCCGTAGTACTGGCGCGCGACCTTGCCGATCGCCCAGGTGGTGGCGAAGGAGAAGGCCGAGCCGGTGGCCTGGCTGCCGATCGCCCGCCCGGCGCCGCCGAGCACCTTGCCGAGCAGGCCGCCGATGAGCTTGCGGCCGAACTGCTCGACGTACTGCCCGGTCATGCCGACGCCGGTGGTAGCGAGGAAGTCCTTGATGTGGCCGCGGTCGAGCTCGTAGCCGTGTGCCTTGCCGATGCGATACACCAGGCGCACCTGCAGCGGGATGATCGCCATCGAGGCCATCGACTGCGGCAGCAGCTCCAGCGCGCCGTTGAGGATGGCGGCGTTGAGGATCATGCGGTCGAGCTCGGCCTCGTCCGGGGTGGCACGGGCGGCGGCCGGCGTGGACGCCTCGGTGGCCGGGCCGTCGAAGCCGGGCAGCCCGGTCAGCGCACCGCTGGCGGGCGCCTCGGCCACCGCCTCGGCCTCGTGGATGAAGGCGTCGGCGGCCCCCGCCTCCAGTCCGAGCAGCGCGGACAGGCGGTGCAGGAAGGCGGTTTCCTCGGCGCTGTGGCGGCCATCGGCCTCGCACACGCCGACCGCGATCTCGAAGGCGAGCTGGCGCAGGCCGGGCTCGCCGAGCTCCGCGACCGCCGCCTCCAGGCTCAGCCGACCGAGCAGCACGTCCTGGTAGAGCGGGATGAAGTCGATGTCGATGTCGCGGCCGAGCGACTCGGCCACCTTGCGCACGTGCTCGCGCTCGCCGGCGTCCTGGCGGCCGTCGGCGAAGGCGGCCATCAGGCAGATGGCGACGAGGGAGCGGGCTTGTAGGGTGTTCATGCGGGGAGAACTCCTGCTGGATGCGTTGAATGCGGAACCGGGCACACGGCGACCACGGCCGATCGTTCGACCGCGAGACTATGCGCAGCGCCCTTAACCCGAGCTGAACGCCGCCCTGGCCAAAGGTTCCACCAGGGGCCCGGGGCACCGGCGCCGATGGCGACGGGCTGGCAGACGGCCGTCCGCCTCTCCATAATCACGCATCGCCCGCCCGCCGGGCCAGCCTCTGCCCATATCCGAACCATGCCGAACGCCATAGAGCACCTCTTCACCAACAACAAGAACTGGTCCGAGCGCATGCACGCGGAAGACCCCGAGTTCTTCACCCGCCTGGTCAACCAGCAGTCGCCCGAATACCTGTGGATCGGCTGTTCCGACAGCCGCGTGCCCGCCAACCAGGTCGTCGGCCTGGCGCCGGGCGAGGTCTTCGTGCATCGCAACATCGCCAACGTCGTCGTGCATACCGACCTCAACGCGCTGTCGGTGATCCACTACGCGGTCGAGATGCTGCGCGTGAAGCACATCCTGGTGGTCGGCCATTACGGCTGCGGCGGGGTCAAGGCGGCGATGAACGACAACCGCACCGGGCTCACCGACAACTGGCTGCGCCACATCCAGGACGTGCGCGACCGCCACCTCGACCGCCTGGAGCGCATCGACAGCCCGGTGGCGCGCGCCGACCGCCTGTGCGAGCTCAATGCCATGCACCAGGTGGTGAACGTGTGCCAGACCTCGGTGCTGCGCGAGGCCTGGCAGCGCGGCCAGAGCGTGACCGTGCACGGCTGGTGCTACAGCCTGCAGGACGGCCTCGTGCGCGACCTCGGCGTCAGCGCCGGCAGCCGCGAGGAAGCGGTCGAGCGCTACCGCGACGCCGCCGAGCGCGACTGACCGCCACCGCAGCGCCATGGCCGCGCGCATCGGCATCGACCTCGGCGGCACCAAGATCGAGCTCGTCGTGCTCGGCGAGGATGGCGGCGTGCACTGGCGCCGGCGGGTGCCCACCCCGCAGGGCGACTATGACGCCACCCTGCGCACGATCGCCGCGCTGGTGCATGACGCCGAGGCGGCCACCGGCTGCACCGCCACGATGGGCATCGGCACGCCGGGCTCGCCCTCGCCGCGCGACGGCCGCATCCGCAACGCCAACTCCACCTGCCTGAACGGCCGGCCGCTGCAGCGCGACCTCGAAGCCCTGCTCGGCCGTCCGCTGCGGCTCGCCAACGACGCCAACTGCCTGGCGATGTCGGAGGCCGCCGACGGCGCAGCAGCCGGCGCGCGCACGGTCTTCGCGGCCATCCTCGGCACCGGGGTCGGCGGCGGCATCGTGGTCGATGGCCGGCTGCTGGTCGGCGCCAACGCGGTGGCCGGGGAATGGGGCCACAATCCGCTGCCGCTGCCCGGCGCCGACGAGCTGCCGCTGCCCGCGTGCTACTGCGGGCGTGCGGGCTGCATCGAGACCTGGCTGTCCGGCCCCGCCATGGCCGCCGACCACCTGCGCCACGGCGGCGAGGCCCTCGACGCGGCCGCCATCGCCGCCCGCGCCGCGCACGGCGACGCCGCGTGCACGGCCACGCTGGCGCGCTACGAAGACCGCCTCGCGCGTGCGCTGGCGGGCGTGATCAACCTGCTCGACCCGGACGTGATCGTGCTCGGCGGCGGGCTGTCGCGCATCGAGCGCCTGTACGCGAACGTGCCGCAGCTGTGGGGCGCGCACGTGTTCTCGGACCAGGTGGTGACGCGGCTGGTACCGGCGGCGCACGGCGACGCCTCGGGCGTGCGCGGCGCGGCCTGGCTGTGGCCGCCGAACGCCGGCTGAGCCGGCCCCGCACTCACACGTCGAGCGGATCGACGTCGAGCTGCCAGCGCAGCTCGCGCGCGGTGCGCTGACGGTAGAGCACCGCCATCCACTCGGCCAGGAAGGCCTGCAGCGGCCCGCGCTGGTCGGCCTCGACCAGCAGCTGTGCGCGCTCGCGCCGCGCCAGCCGGGTCATGCGCATCGGCACCGGGTCGTAGAGGCGCAGTACTTCCGGCGCGCGCTCCTCGGCGAGCCGCCGGGCATGGCGCAGGAACTCCACCGCATCCTCCAGCGCCGGCGCATCGGCGCGCAGCATGGCCTGGTGGGTGAAGGGCGGGAAGCCCGCCGCGCGGCGCTCCTGCAGCGCCATGCGGGCGAAGGCGTCGAAGTCGTGCCTGGCCAGATGCAGGTAGAGCGGGTGCATCGGGTACTCGGTCTGGATCAGCACCTCGCCGGGCAGCGTGCCGCGCCCGGCGCGACCGCCGACCTGCATCAGCTGCTGGAACAGGCGCTCGGGGGCGCGGAAGTCGGCGGCGTGCAGCGATGAATCGGCGCCGATCACGCCGACCAGCGTGAGTTTGGGGAAGTCGTGACCCTTGGCCATCATCTGCGTGCCGACCAGGATGTCGGCCTCGCCGGCGGCGATGGTGTCGAGCAGCCTCTCCCACTGCTTGCGGGTGCGCGCGGCGTCGCGATCGACGCGCAGCACGCGCGCCTGCGGGAAGAGTTCGGCCAGGCGCGCCTCGATGCGCTGGGTGCCGCGGCCGAAGGGCTGGATGTCCTGGTTGCCGCAGCTCGGGCAGGCGTGCGGGATCGGGCCGTCGCAGCCGCAGTGGTGGCAGCGCAGGCGGCGATCGGCCAGATGCACGACGAGGTTGGCGGTGCAATGCGGGCAGCGGCTGACCCATCCGCAGGACGGGCACGACAGCACCGGCGCGTAGCCGCGGCGGTTGAGGAACACCAGGCTCTGCTCGCCGCGCTCCAGGCGCTGCGCGATCGCCGCCTGCAGGCCGGGGCTGAGGCCTTCGTCGAGCTTGATGCGGCGGGTGTCGATGCAGCGCACCACGGGTAGCGTGGCGGCGACCGCGCGCTGGCTCAGGGTCTGCAGCGCGTAGCGCTCGCTCCTGGCGTGGTACCAGGTCTCCAGCGAAGGCGTGGCCGAGCCCAGCACCACCGGCACGTCGCGCTGGCGCGCGCGCCACACCGCGACGTCGCGCGCCGAGTAGCGCACGCCCTCCTGCTGCTTGTAGGAGGCGTCGTGCTCCTCGTCGACCAGGATCAGCCCGAGCCGCGGCAGCGGCGCGAACACCGCCAGCCGGGTGCCGAGCACGATGTCGGCGCGGCCGCTGAGCGCCTGCACGAAGCCGCGCGAGCGCGCGCCGTCGGCGAGCGCGGAGTGCAGGCTGACCACGTTGGCGGCGGCGAAGCGTTGCGCCACGCGCTGCTCGAGCTGCGGGGTGAGCGCGATCTCCGGCACCAGCATCAGCACCTGGCGGCCCTGCGCCAGCATGTGCGCGGCCAGGCGCAGGTAGACCTCGGTCTTGCCGCTGCCGGTGACGCCGTGCAGCAGCCAGGGGCGAAAGCCCGCCCCGCCGCCGAGGATGGCATCGACCGCCGCCGCCTGCTCGGCGGTGAGCTCGGGCAGCGCACCGGTGCCGGCTGCGCCGCCACCCTCGCCTTCCGTCTCCGCCAGCCAGCCGCGGCGCAGCAGCTCGCCGACCGCCTCGCCGCCGTCCAGCGCGCGGATCACGCTGCGCCGCCAGGGGCCGGTCTCGGCCGCGAGCGCCTGCAGCAGCGCGAGCGCCCTGCTCGCCCGCTTCGCGCCGGCGAGCGCCTCACGGCCTGGCGGCGCGATATCGAGCAAGGGATCTTCGTCCGCGTCGCTGACGCCGTCGGCGCGGCGCAGGCCGGGCGGCAGCGCGAGCGCCACCACCTCGCCGAGCGGGGCGTGGTAGTAGCGCGCGACGAAGCCGACCAGTTCCAGCCAGTCCGCCGGCAGCGGCGGCACCGCGCGCTGGATGTGGTGCACCGTCTTGAGCCGCGCGGCGTCGACCTCCGCCTCGTCGCCGAGCGCGACGATCAGCCCGTTGCGGTCGCCGCGCCCGAACGGCACCTTCACGCACCGCCCGACGTCCGCCGCGCCGGCATCTGCCGCAACGTAATCAAAGACTTGCGGCAGCGGAATGGGCAGGGCGACGCGGACGATGGCCATGGTGCGGCGGAGCGTTTCTCGAAAATGCTTTTGTTTCAGCGACTTGCGAAACTTTGGTGAGACCGGATGGAGAAAACGCCGGTCAAGTCTCTGGCCGGAAATGGGCCACTGCGCTTGTCCACAAATCCTGTGGATAAGTTTGTGGGAAAGCTGGGTAAATGCGCCTCAAACCGGCGCCGCATAAGGCTTTTCGTCACATTGCCTTAACATTGCGCTATTTATTATTCTTTATTTTTCAATGACTTGAACAAATCATCGCATAAGCGGCGATTCCACCGACGAAAGGCCGCCTGGAACCGCTGGATGTGCATAAGTCAAGCACCGAATGCGCAATTTTGTGCTTGACAGGCGGCGCCCGGAACCGGACCGGATCGCCGCCTGCGCGCCGCGCGTCAGCCGCGCGCGCGGAGCTCGCGGCTGTAGCTGTGCACGGTGTCGACCAGCACGCTGACGTTCTCGGGCGGCGTGTACTGCGAGATCCCGTGGCCGAGGTTGAAGACGTGGCCGGGATGGTTGCCGAAGGCGTCGAGCACGCGCCGGGTTTCGGCGGCGACCGCCTCGGGCGGCGCGAACAGCACGTTGGGGTCGAGGTTGCCCTGCAGCGCCACCTTGTCGCCCACCAGCTGGCGGGCGCGGCCGATGTCCATGGTCCAGTCGAGGCCGACGGCGTCGCTGCCGATGGCGGCGATCGACTCCAGCCACAGCCCGCCGCCCTTGGTGAACACGATGCTGGGGACGCGCTCGCCGTCGCGCTCGCGGATCAGGCCGGACACCACCTGCTCCAGGTAGCGCAGCGAGAATTCCTTGTAGGCGGCCTCGGACAGCACGCCGCCCCAGGAGTCGAACACCATCACGGCCTGCGCACCGGCTTCGATCTGGGCGTTGAGGTACTTCACCACCGCCTGCGCGGTGACGTCGAGGATGTGGTGCATGAGGTCGGGCCGGCTGTAGGCCAGGCTCTTGACCTTGCGGTAATCGGAGGACGAGCCGCCCTCGACCATGTAGCAGGCCAGCGTCCACGGGCTGCCGGAGAAGCCGATCAGCGGCACGCTGCCGTCGAGCGCGCGGCGGATCTCGCTGACCGCGTCCATCACGTACTGCAGCTCGGCATGGGGATCGGGCGCGGAGAGGTTGCGGATCTCCCACTCGTCCTTGAGCGGGCGCTCGAAGCGCGGGCCCTCGCCTTCGGCGAAGTACAGGCCGAGGCCCATGGCGTCGGGCACGGTGAGGATGTCGGAGAACAGGATGGCGGCGTCGAGGTCGTAGCGCGCCAGCGGCTGCAGCGTGACCTCGCAGGCCATCGCCGGGCTCTTGCACAGGTTGAGGAAGTTGCCGGCGCGGCGGCGGGTCTCGCAGTACTCCGGCAGGTAGCGCCCGGCCTGGCGCATCAGCCAGACGGGGGTGTATTCGGTGGGCTGGCGCAGCAGCGCACGCAGGAACGTATCGTTTTTCAGTCGGCTCACGGCGAGTCCTTCAGTGCAGGCAATCAGTGCGGGCAATCGTGCTCAAGCCGCGATTATCGCCTGTCCGGGCGGACTCGGGGGTTGTCGGCGGTCAAGCGGGCCGGGCGGCCGCGCTCAGCGCCGCCAGAAGGTCGGGGTGAGCACGACCAGGAAGGTGAAGATCTCCAGGCGGCCGAGGATCATCGCGAAGCACAGCACCCACTTCTGGAAGGCTTCGAGCGCCTGGTAATTGGATGCCGGACCGACCATGTCCAGCCCCGGCCCGGTGTTGTTCAGGCAGGCCACCACCGCGGAGAAGGCGGTGATGAGCTCCAGCCCGGTCGCCGACAGCACCAGGGTCAGGCTGACGATCGACACCATGTACATGAAGCTGAAGCCGAGCACCGCGTGCAGGATGTTCTCCGGCACCGGATTCGTGCCCATGCGCACCGGGCGCACCGCGTTGGGGTGCAGCGAGCGCACGATCTCGCGGAACACCTGCTTGTACAGGATCATCGCCCGCATCATCTTGATGCCGCCGCCGGTGGAGCCGGAGCAGGCGATGAAGCTGCCGAGGAACAGGATCCAGATCTGCGCGAACATCGGCCACAGCGTGTAGTCGTGGGTCGCCAGCCCGAGCGAGGTCGAGATGGACACGACGTGGAAGGCGACGTAGCGCAGGGCCTCGCCGACGTCGGTGAACACGCCCTGGACCAGCAGATAGACGGTCAGCATCGCGATGCTGAGCGCCAGCACGGTGAAGTAGAACGGGAGCTCGGGGTCGCGCGCGTAGGGGCGGAAGGAGCGCCGCATCAGCGCGAGGTAGTGGGTCGCGTAGTTGAGGCCGGCGAGCAGCGCGAAGAAGATGGTGACCAGCTCGACGTTGAGATTGGCGAAGTGCCCGAGCGAGGCGTCCTTGTTCGAGAACCCGCCCAGGCCGGCGATGCTGAAGGCGTGGATCACCGCATCCCAGCCCTCGAGCCCCGCCCACCACAGGCTGAACCCGCAGGCGATGGTGAGCAGCACGTAGGTGAGCCACAGCCCCTTGGCGGTCTCGGTGATGCGCGGCGTCAGGCTCGCATCCTTCATCGGCGTCGGCACCTCGGCCTTGTACAGCTGGCGGCCGCCGATGCCGAGCAGCGGCAGGATCGCCACCACCAGCACGATCACGCCCATGCCGCCGACCCAGTGCATGAAGGTGCGCCACAGGTTGATCGACAGCGGCAGCTGGTCCAGCCCGGTGAGCACCGTCGCCCCGGTGGCGGTGAGTCCGGACACCGCCTCGAAATAGGCGTCGGTGAAGCGCAGCTCGGGGATGTAGGCGAGCAGCGGCAGGGCGCCGAACAGGGGCAGCACCACCCAGGTCGAGGCCACCAGCAGGAAGCCGTCATGCACCCGCAGGTCGCGGCGCTGGCTGCGCGTCGTCGCCCACAGCAGCAGGCCGGCGACGAAGGTCACGAACAGCGCCTGGTCGTAGGCCAGCGTGGCGCCGTCGCCGACCCAGGCCGACACGACGAGCGGAAAGCCCATCAGCAGGCCGAAGATCATGATGATCAGGCCGAGCGCGTTCAGCGCCGGATGGTAAGCGCGCAGGGCCGTCTGCATGTCAGAGGAAGTGGAAGCCGACCTGGAACAGCTTCTCGACCTTCCGCACGAGCTTCCTGCTGGTGCAAAACACGATCACGTGGTCGTTTTCCTCGATCACGGTGTCGTGGTGCGGCATGATCACCTCGCGCCGGATCACCCGCCCTTCCTCGTTGTGCACGTCGCGCACGATGGCGCCGATGCTGGTGCCGCGCGGCAGCGTGATCTCCTCGATCGCGCGACCGACGACCTTGGAATCCTTGCGGCTGCCGTGGGCGATGATCTCGAGCGCCTCGGCCGCGCCGCGGCGCAGGCTGTGCACCGCCACCACGTCGCCGCGGCGCACGTGGGCGAGCAACGTGCCGATCGAGGTGTGCGCGGGCGAGATCGCGATGTCGATCGGGCCGCCCTGCACCAGGTCGACGTAGCTCTTGCGGTTGATCAGCGCCAGCGTACGGCGCGCGCCCATGCGCTTGGCGAGCGAGGCCGACATGATGTTGTCTTCCTCGTCGTTGGTCAGCGCGACGAACAGGTCGGTCTCGTCGATACCCTCGCCTTCGAGCAGCTTCTCGTCGGTCGAGTCGCCACGCAGCACGAGCGCGTGCGACAGTTGCGAGGCGAGCATCTCGGCGCGGGTGCGGTTGAGCTCGAGGATCTTGACGTGGTAGTTGTCCTCGATCGACTGCGCGAGGCGAAAGCCGATGTTGCCGCCGCCGGCGATCATGATCCGCCGCATCGGGCCGTCGGAGCGGCGCAGCTCGCGCATCACCTGGCGGATATGCACCGTGGCGGCGAGGCAGAACACCTCGTCGCCGGGCAGGATGATGGTGTCGCCCTCGGGCATGATCGGCTCGCCGTTGCGATAGATCGCGGCGATGCGGACCTCGACGTTGGGCAGATGGAAGCGCAGTGCCTTGAGCGGATGACCGACCAGCGGGCCGCCCTCGAAGGCGCGCACGCAGATCAGGCTGACCACGCCGTCGGCGAACTCGAGCACCTGCAGCGCCTCGGGGAAGGCGATCAGGCGCTTGATGTAGTCGGTGACGACCTGCTCGGGACAGATCGAGAAGTCGACCGCGAAGTTGTCGTCATTGAGCAGCTCCGGGTGGTCGACGTAATCAGTCGAGCGCAGGCGGGCGATGCGCGTGGGCAGGTTGAACAGCGCCTTGGCGATGCGGCAGGCGCAGAGGTTGGTCTGGTCGGACTGGGTGACCGCGATCAGCAGGTCGGCATCCTCGGCGCCCGCCTCCTTCAGCACGCTGGGCGAGGCCGCATTGCCGCAGACGGTGCGGATCTCCAGGCGCTCGCGCAGCACGGCGAGACATTCGTCACTGGTATCGACCAGGGTGATGTCGTTCGCCTCCGACACCAGGTTTTCCGCGACCGATGCCCCCACCTGACCGGCACCGAGAATGATGATCTTCACCCTGTATTCCCGACTGAATGTAAGAGAATGATTCTACGCGTGGCACGCATGCCGACAAAGCGGATTGTGCAGCGCAGCAATCGCCGCCGCAGGCAGCGTCGGATCAGTTCTCTTCGTGCCGGCGGCCGGCCTGCAGGCCGAGCTGCTTGAGCTTGCGGTAGAGGTGGGTGCGCTCCAGCCCGGTCTTTTCCGCCAGGCGCGTCATGTTGCCGCCCTCCAGGCGCAGGTGGTGCTCGAAGTACATGCGCTCGAAGGCCTCGCGCGCCTCGCGCAGGGGCTGGTCGAGCGAGACCCCGCACGCCCCCGCGGCCAGGTCGGGCGGCAGCAGGCGGCGCACTTCGCTGGCGCCGATCTCCTCTTCCAGGGTGCCGAGCGCGAGCGATTTCACCGCTGCGCGCAGCTCCGGGTAACCGCCCGGCCAGGGGAGGTTGCGGAGCTGGTTCAGCGCCGCGGTCGAGAAGCGGCGCAGCGGCACCTCGCCGGCCTCGACCAGGTGCAGCAGCAGCTGGCTGGCGAGCTCGGGCAGGTCGTCGCGCACGTCGGCGATCGAGGGCGGCGCCAGGCTGACCTCGAACAGGCGGCTCAGCAACCCCTCCTCCCAGCCCTCGCCGATCAGGCCTTCCACGCTGCGGTCGGTGGCCACCACCAGGCGCAGGTCGTAGCGGTCGAGGCGGTCGAGCGCGAAGGCGAGGTTCTTCTGCTGCGCGCGCGACAGGCGCGCGAGCTCACCGACGAACAGCACGCCGCCATGCGCGGCCTGCAGCTGGCCGATGTCGAGGGGGGCTGTGATGCCGGCCAGGTCCAGCCAGGGTGCGTTCGGCGCCTGCACGCTGCGCGCGACCAGCTCGGCCAGCGTGCCGGCACCGACGCGCAGCAGCAGCACGCGCGAACTGCCGCTGATCTGCTCGACGCGGCGCTTGAGCTCGCGCAACGGGACCGAGCGGGTGAAGGCCGCCAGCGTCAGCGGCGCCGGTGCGCCGGGCGCCTGCGGGCGCTGCAGGCCGCGCTTGACCGCGGCGAGCAGCTTCTGCAGCGCGATCGGCTTCTCCAGGTAGTCGATCGCGCCGATGCGCGTGGCCTCGACCGCGGTGTCGATGGTGCCGTGGCCGGACATCATCACCACCGGCATGTTGAGCTGGCCGTTGGCCGCCCACTCCTTGAGCAGGGTGATGCCGTCGGTGTCGGGCATCCAGATGTCGAGCAGGACCATGTCGGGCCGCACCGCATTGCGCGCCGCACGCGCAGCGCTCGCGTTCTCGGCGAGCAGCACGTCGTGGCCTTCGTCGCGCAGGATCTCGGACAGCAGTTCGCGGATACCGATTTCGTCGTCAACGATCAGAATTTTCGCCATTGTGTTTCTTCAAATCTCATTGTGTTCGGCAAGCCGCAGCCGGATGCGCACTTCCGCGCCCCCGCCCTCGCGATTGCTCAAGCGGACGTCGCCGCCGTGTTCGTCCACGATCTTCTTCACCATGGCCAGGCCGAGGCCGGTACCGCGCGATTTGGTGGTGAAGTAGGGTTCGAAGGCCCGCGCCAGCACCTCGGCCGGGAAGCCCGGGCCGTTGTCGCGGAACAGCAGCACCGCGCGTTCGCCGTCGCGCCGGGTGAGTACGCCGATCTCGCCGTCGTCCTGGGCGGCGAGCGCATCCTGCGCATTCTGCAGCATATTGTGGATCACCTGTCTGATCTGCGTCGGATCGCCCTGCACCGGCGGCAGATTGCTGTCCAGTTCGGTACGGATGCGCACACTGGCGCTCTCGTACAGGTTCAGCACCTCGCGGATCAGCGCGTTGAGGTCGATCGGCGTCAGGTTCGGCGCCGGCAGGCGCGCATAGTCGCGGAATGCGTTGACCAGGTTCTTCATCGCCTCGACCTGATTGACGATGGTCGTGGTCGCACGCTCCAGCATCTCGCGGCCGCTGTCGTCGAGGCGGTCGGCGAGCTTGAAGGCCAGGCGCTCGGCCGAGAGCTGGATCGGGGTCAGCGGGTTCTTGATCTCGTGCGCCAGGCGGCGGGCGACCTCGCCCCAGGCCGCGGTGCGCTGCGCGGCGACCAGGCTGGAGATGTCGTCGAACACCACCACCAGACCGCCACCAGTGCTCGGCGGCAGGCGCGAGCCGTGGATCAGCAGCGTGCGCGGCGTGCTGTCCTTGACCGGCAGGTCCATCTGCTTCTGCCAGTCGCCCTCGTTGGCGGCGAAGCCCTCGCGCAGCGCGTCGCGCAGCTCGCCATGGCGCGGCCAGGCGTCGAGGGTGATGTCCTCGAAGCCGGCCAGGTCGTCGTCGAGGATCTGCAGTGCGCCATGGTTGGCCGCGCGCAGGTGGCCGTCCGGCGAGAAGGCGAGCACGCCGGTCGACAGGTTGGCGAGCACCGACTCGAGATAGGCGCGCGCGGCCTCGACTTCGGCGCGGTTGCGGTCGGCCGCGGCGCGCGCCTCCTGGAGCTGGCGCGTCATGCGGTTGAAGGACTGGATCAGCACGCCCAGTTCGTCGTTGGCGGGCAGCGCCTGGCGCGGGCTGAAGTCGCCCTGGGCCACCGCCTGCGTGCCCTCGGCGAGGATCAGAAGCGGTGCCGCGAGTCGGCGCGCGATCAGCACGGCCATCGCCAGCGCGCCGAGCAGCGCCAGCAGCAGGGTCAGGCTCAGCGTCACCGTGTAGATGCGCTTGAGGCCGCTGCGCCCGAGCGTCAGCTGCTGATACTCGCGATACGCCTTCTGCACCGCCTCGGCATGCCGGCCGAAGGACTCCGGCACCGGCTGGCTCAGCACCAGCAGGCGCGCCTCGCCGGCCAGGGTGCGCATCGGGATCGCGGTGGTCACGCGGATCACCAGGCGGCCATCGGGCAGACTCCCCACGGAATGGAACTGGCGGACCTGGCGCGCCTGGCGCAGCTCCCCCGGGTCGGGCAGGTCGGGGATCAGGGTCTGGCCCGAATCCGACGCGGTCGCCAGCACCTGCCCGTTCGGCGACAGGATGGTGGCGCTGCTGATGCCGGCCTGTTCGCGCAGGCGGTTGAGGCGGGTGGCCGCGCCCTGGGTCGCGCCTTCCAGGTCGATGACCATGTCGTCGGCCTTGTCGCGCACCTGGGTGACCAGGTAATCGAGCGCATTCTGGCCCAGCGCGATGCCGCCCTCGAGCGCGGAATCCACCCGCACGTCGAACCAGGACTCGATGCTGCGCACGACGAACTGCAGCGACACCGCATAGATGACCAGCCCGGGAACGACCCCCATCAGCGCGAACAGCAGCACCAGGCGGCACTTGAGCCGCGAGCCGAACTGGCGCGCGCGGTATTCGCGCCACAGCTGGCGCAGCTGCACGCCAACCAGTGCGCCGAGCACGACCACCATCACGCCGTTGAGGGCGAGCAGGTAGGGATAGCTGCTGGCGAACAGCTCGGTATTTGCACTGGCCGAGGTCAGCAGGAACAGCGAGATGCCGGCGAGCGCGGCGGCGACGACGAGCAGGATGCGCTTCATCGGAAACCAGGCGCTCCGGGCAGGAAGGTCCAGCGCACCCAGTCGGTGCCGATGTTCCAGTCGCTGCTGCCGATGGCGGTGACCTGGAAGGGCTTGGGCAACTGGCTGGTGTCGAGGCGGAAGCGCAGCGCGACCTCGTGCGAGACGCCCGCCTGCAGCGCGTCGGCATCGGCGACCTGCCAGTTGCGTACGCGCTGCATGGTGCGCACCGCGCCTTCGAGGCTGTCGAAGCTCTGGTGGATGCTGCCGATCGAGAGCCGGTAGCTGCGGGTGATGGCGTGGTAGGAAATGCGGTACTCCAGGCTGCGCTCGACCACCGTGGCATTGAGCCAGTACCAGCGCGGACGCTCGATCACGAGCTCGGTGGTGAAGTACAGCGAGACGCCGCGCGAGACCGCATCGACCAGGCGCGGGTTGAGCTCGAGGTCGATGTCGGCATTGAGCACGTAGCCGCCGTCACCGGGAACGATCTCCGCGCTGCGGATCACCGCCTCGGCCTGTGCTGCCGAGGCCAGGACGGCGGTCAGCATGCACAGGATCCAGCGCAGCAGGCGCTCAGGCCTGCTTGCGAAGCAGCGCGAAATAAAAGCCGTCATGTTCGGCATCGGGCAGCAGTTGAAGATCCGGGCGCCCCTCGATCGGCAGGCGGACTGCATCGGCGTGGCGAGCGCAGAAGCGGGCGATCTGCCCGGCATTCTCCTCGTCGAACACCGAGCACGTGACGTAAAGCATTGTGCCACCCGGCGCCAGCGTGTGCCAAAGCGCCTCCAGGATTTGCGCCTGCTGCGCGGCAAACTGCACGATGTCGGTGTCGCGCCGCAGCCACTTGATGTCGGGATGGCGGCGCACCACGCCCGAAGCCGAGCACGGCACGTCGGCAAGGATGCGGTCGAAGGGACGGTTGTCCCACCAGCGCGCACGCTCGCGGCAGTCGGCCACCTTCACCTCGGCATGCAGGCCGAGACGGTCGAGGTTGTGCTCGATCCGGCGCGCCCGCACGGGATCGAGCTCGAGTGCGAGCAGCTCGACGTCGGCGCGCTCGAGCAGGTGCGCGGTCTTTCCGCCCGGCGCCGCGCAGGCGTCGAGCACGCGCTCGCCCGGCTGCGGATCGAGCAGGCGGGCCGCCCACTGCGCCCCGGCGTCCTGCACCGACACCCTGCCCTCCGCGTAGCCCGGCAGGCGCGCGACGGGCAGCGCGCGCTCGAGCAGGAGCGCATCGTTCGCCAGCCGACGGCTGGCGCAGCCGGCCGCCTCGAGTTCGGCCCGCGCCTGCTCGATCGTCGCGCGACGCAGATTGACGCGCAGGGCCATCGGCGGACGCGCGTTGCCAGCCGCGAGTGCGGCCTCCCAGCCGGCGGGATGCGCCGTCTTCACGCGCTGGATCCACCACGCCGGAAAGCCTTGACGCGCCTCGGGATCGCCCTCCACCCAGGTCTCCCACTGCTCGCGCTGGCGCAGCGCATTGCGCAGCACGCCATTGACCAGATTCTTCAGCCCCGGCATCAGCACTGCCGCGGCCTGCACCGCCTGATCGACCACGGTGTGCGACTGCTCCGGACGCTGGCGCAGCCGCGTCAGCGCCACCAGCAGCAGCGCATGGATCAGGGTCGCGGGCGGCGTCTGCAGCAGGTGGTCGAGCACGACGCCGCCGCGGCGGAACTCGCGCAGCGTGCTCCAGGCGAGATCGCGGACGGCGCCGCGCGTCGCTTCCGGCCATTGCGGATGCGCGGCCTGCATGCGCTCGTAGGCATCGGTCAGGTTGCCGCCTTCGAGCACGCCGGCGACGAGTTCGGCGGCCCAGGCAAGGGAACGGGCCAGGCTGTCCGGCGCGAGGCTGGCGGGCCGTTGCGGCGCGGGACGGGCGTGCCCCGGGCGGCCATGAGAGGCGCGCGGGGCGCGGCGTTCGGAGCGGGACGGGGAGGTCACGATGAGGAAAATGGGCGTTGGCACGCCCGGCCGGCTCAGGCCAGCAAGGCGCGCAGGTGATTGGGAAGCGCGAACTGTGCGCTGTGCACGGCGCCGTTCAGATGCTGCAGGCCGGCGATCCCGCGCTCAAGCAGGCGCCGGTCCACCTCGTCGGCGGACAGGGCGGCAGGATCCACGCGATCGGAGGCGGACGCCAGCCCCCACAGGCTACCGTAGAGCGGGATGTACAGGAAGTAAGGACGCACGCAGGCGAACACGCTGCGCAGGCGGCGGACCAGGGCCTGTACGCGCTCGGGCTGATACACCGGCGTGCCGATGTGCAGGCTCAGCACCCCGCCTTCGGCCAGCAGCGCACGGCAGGCGGCGAAGAAGTCGGCCGCATAGAGTGCCTCGGCCGGCCCGACCGGATCGGTCAGGTCGAGCACGATCATGTCGTAGCGCTCGCCCGCCGCGGGGCCGTCCTCGCGCACGTACTTCATGCCGTCGCCGATGCGGATGGCGACCCGCGGATCGTCGAGTGCGCCGTGGTGCACCGCCTGCAGGTAGCGCCGCGACAGGTCGACCACCCGCTCGTCGAGTTCGGCGAGCACGATCCGCTCCATGCTCGGGTACTTCAGCAGTTCCTCGGCCGACCCGCCGTCGCCGCCACCGATGATCAGCACGCTGCGCGGCCCGGGATGGGCGATGCCGGGGACGTGGATGAGGTTCTCGTGGTAGTGGAACTCGTCGCGCTCCGAGGTCATGAAGCAGCCGTCGAGCCGGAACAGGCGGCCGAAGCGCGGCGTATCCCAGACCTCATAGCGCTGCCAAGGCGACCGTCCTGCCTCGAGCAGCTGCGCACCGCGCAGGAAGTAGCCCGCATCCGCGCAGAGATCCTCGGCCAGCACGCCCGCGGGCAGATCGCTATCGACATCGCTCATGAATCAGGCCTCCGTTGGCAACCGGCCGCGAACGACCTCGTGACGGACGATCTCCTCCGGCGCCAGGGCGTCGATGACGCACTGGAACACCTTGCGGGCACGACCGCTGTTGTCGCGCGAGAAATTGCACACATAGACGTCAAGCGTGGCGTCGCCCGTCTCCGGCCAGGTGTGGATTGCGAGATGGGATTCGGCAAGCACCACGGTGCCGGTCACGCCCGCAGGCTGCCCCTGCTCATCCTCGAACTGATGGAAGTAGGCCCCCAGCGGACTGAGGCCCGCCTTGCGGCATTCCGTTACGCACAGGGCTTCGAGCGCCGCGCGTCGGGTGAGGAGCGCGCCGTCGGGACGGCAGCGATAGATATCGGCGATCAGATGAAGTCCGTTCATTTCCCCAGTTATGCCAACGTGAACGAAGCGGCCGATTGTAGCATGCAGCGCCAATGCAATATTTCGGCAAAGATATCGTCTCGAATGCTCGACGCATCGCGGGTGAAGCGGTCGGCGCCCGGCGACCCGGCTCACGCCGGTACGGCAGGCGTCGCCGTGCCCGAGTCTGGGAACGCCGCCTCAGCCCTTACGGCGCTGTTCCACGTGGAACACGCGCGCCGCTCAGCGCAGGAAGGTGTCGTAGGCGAGGCGCGCGATCAGGACCAACACGACCCCGAGGAACATCTTGCGGACGAAGCCGGTGCCATGCTTCAGCGCCATCCTTGAGCCCAGGATGGAGCCGGCCAGATTGCACACTGCCATCACTACGGCGAGCTTCCACATCAGCTCCACGTTCCCGGCGAAGA
This sequence comes from Rhodocyclaceae bacterium, assembly GCA_029982755.1. Classification (GTDB taxonomy): domain Bacteria; phylum Pseudomonadota; class Gammaproteobacteria; order Burkholderiales; family Rhodocyclaceae; genus Thauera. The sequence goes on along the minus strand of JARRBR010000037.1, from coordinate 5,051 downwards.
AGGCGATCGCGGCCAGGTTGGTGGCCACGTTCAGGATCTTGGCGGACACCGAGGCGCGCAGGAAATCCATGCCGAGCAGGCGGATGAACAGGAAGATCAGGAAGCTGCCGGTCCCCGGCCCGAAGAAGCCATCGTAAAAGCCGATCACGGCGCCAATCGCGATCGCGAGCACCACCGACCGCCGGCCATGCTCCGGCTCGGTGGACACCGCCCCCAGCTCCTTGCGCATGAAGGTGTAGATGGCGACCACAATCAACAGCACCAGGATCAGCGGGCGCAGGATGGACGGGTCGATATAGGCCACGGCCTTGGCGCCGTACCAGGCGCCTACGAGTGCCGCCACGGCGCCCGGCCCCGCCACTGCCCACGGAATGGCAACCCGACGGCTGTACTGGAAGGCTGCGGTGCCGGTGCCGACGATGCTCGCCAGCTTGTTGGTACCGAACAGCGTTGCCGGCGCGGTTCCCGGGAACGCGGTGAACAGCGCCGGAAGCTGGATCAGCCCTCCGCCGCCGACGATCGAGTCCACGAAGCCGGCGAAAAGCGCGGCCAGGCCGAGCGCAAGAAAGATGAAGTCGATATCCATGAAAACGGTTTCACGTGAAACAAGCCGCTTGCCGGCTCGAAGTGCAGCACACCGGAAGCACCGCCGCGCGAGAGGATGATCCCGGCGCCCTCGTCCGCTGCTCGCGGTCTGGCGGGACGATCGTCCGCAAGGGCGCGCGGCGAGCTACTTCCCGATACAGAACCGCGAGAAGATGACGCCGAGGAGCTCGTCGGCGGTGAATTCGCCCGTGATCTCGCCCAGCTGCTCCTGCGCCAGGCGCAGCTCCTCGGCGAACAGCTCCAGCGCCCCGAGTTGCCCGCCCGCCTCGATCACATGGGCGAGCGCCTGGCGCAGTGCAAGCAGATGGCGTTCGCGCGCGAGGATCACGTCCTCGCCATGCGCGTGCCAGCCGGCGATGCGCAACAGCTCGCGACGCACCAGCTCGACCCCTTCGCCGCCGCGCGCGGACACCTGCAGCCGCACCCGACCGTCGATCTCGCTGCGCCCGGCCGCCAGGCCGACGAGGTCGATCTTGTTGACCACGATGATGCGCTCGACCGCCGGCGGCAGGCGGCGGTCGATGTCGTCATCGCCGCCCTCCCCCTGCGCCGCATCCACCAGGCGCAGGATCACGTCGGCACGCTCGATCTCGCGCCAGGTGCGCTCGATCCCGATGCGCTCGACGGTGTCGGCGGTCTCGCGCAGGCCGGCGGTGTCGATGATGTGCAGCGGGATGCCTTCGATCTGGATGGTCTCGCGCAGGGCGTCGCGCGTGGTGCCCGCGATGTCGGTGACGATCGCACGGTCCTCGCCGGCGAGCTGGTTCAGCAGGCTCGACTTGCCGACGTTGGGCTCCCCGACCAGCACCACGTTCAGGCCGCTGCGCAGCAGGGCACCCTGGCGGGCGCGGTCGAGCAGCTCCTCGAGCTCGCTGCGGATGCCCTCGAGACGCGGCAGCGCGCGTGCGCGCTCGAGGAAATCGATCTCTTCCTCGGGAAAGTCCAGCGTCGCCTCGACCAGCATGCGCAGGTCGATCAGGGCATCGACGATGCGATGCACCTCTTCCGAGAAGCGGCCGGACAGCGAGCGCACCGCCGAACGCGCGGCAGCGGCGGTGGAGGCCTCGATGAGGTCGGCGACGCTCTCGGCCTGCGCCAGGTCGAGCTTGCCGTTGAGGAAGGCGCGGCGGGTGAATTCGCCCGGCTCGGCCAGGCGCGCGCCGAGCTGCACGCAGCGCTCGAGCAGCATCTGCATCACCACCGGGCCGCCATGGCCCTGCAGCTCGAGCACGTCCTCGCCGGTGAAGGACGCCGGAGCGGAAAAATAGAGGAGGATGCCTTCGTCGATGGCACGCCCCTCGTCATCGAGGAAGCGCGCGAAGTGTGCGGTGCGCGGTTTCGGCGCGCGCCCGCACAGGGCGAAGGCGAAGTCACTCAGGCTGGCGCCCGAGACGCGGACGACACCGACGCCGCCGCGCCCCGGTGCCGTCGCGATCGCGGCGATCGTGTCAGGCGGGCTTGCCGGCCGACTTTGCACTTTCGATCATCCGCGTGATCTGCCACTGCTGGGCGATCGACAGGATGTTGTTCACCACCCAGTACAGCACCAGGCCGGACGGGAACCACAGGAACATGAAGGTGAAGATGATCGGCATCGCCATCATGACCTTGGCCTGGATCGGATCCGGCGGAGTCGGGTTCAGCTTCATCTGGATCAGCATGGAGGCGCCCATGATGATCGGCAGGATGAAGTACGGGTCCTTGGCCGACAGGTCGGTGATCCAGCCCAGCCACGGCGCGTGGCGCATCTCGACGCTGCCCAGCAGCACCCAGTACAGCGCGATGAACACCGGGATCTGCACCAGGATCGGCAGGCAGCCGCCGAGCGGGTTGATCTTCTCGGTGCGGTAGAGATTCATCATCTCCTGCTGCATCTTGGCCTTGTCGTTGCCGTACATCTCCTTCATGCGCTGCAGGCGCGGGCCGAGCACGCGCATCTTGGCCATCGACTTGTAGCTCGCGGCCGACAGCGGGAAGAAGATCGCCTTGATCGCCACGGTGACCAGGATGATGGCCCAGCCCCAGTTGCCGGTCAGCTTGTGGAACCACGACAACACCCAGAACAGCGGCGCGGCGATCACGGTCAGCCAGCCATAGTCGACGACCAGGTCGAGGCCCGGCGCGATGCCTTTGAGCTTGTCCTGCTCCTGCGGGCCGGCGTACAGGCGGGTGGCCACCGCACCTTCCGCGCCCGGGGCGATCGAGGCCACAGGCAGGATCACGCCGGCGGAGAACAGGTTGTTGCCGAGCGCGCGGGCGAAGTATTCGCGCTGCGCGCCCTGCTCGGGCAGCCACGCGCCGACGAAGTAGTGCTGCACCATCGCCACCCAGCCGTCGCTCGCCGTCTTCGGGAACTTGGCGTCGCCGTCGGTGATGTCGGCGAACTGCACCTTCTGGAACTTGCTGGCGTCGGTGAAGAAGGCCGGGCCGGTGAAGGTGGTGACGCCGAAGGCCTCGACCTGCTCGGCCGGGTTGCCGTCGCGGGTGAACTGGAAGTAGGCGTGCGGCGCGATCGCCTGGCCGGAGCCGTTGCGGATCTCGTAGGACACGTCGACCAGGTAGCTGCCACGGTTGAAGCGCATCACCTTGGTGACCTGCACGCCGTTCTGCTCCGGGGCCTGCAGGCGCAGCGTCACGCTGTCCTCGCCATCCTTGAGCTGGACCGCGCCCTCGGGGAGCTGGAACAGGGTCTTGTGCGTGGGAAGGCCTTCGCCGATCAGGCCGGACTGGGCCGCGTACTGGTGGCGGGTGGTGCCGTCGTCAAACAGCACGAAATTGCCGCCGGCCTCGCCGCTCGCCTTGTGCTGCTTGAGCTCGAGACGGACGATGTCGCCGCCCTGGGCGGACACCTCGGCACGCAGCATGTCGGTCTCGACGACCACGCGCGGCGCGGCCGTGGCCGCGGCGGATTGTTCACCCGGGACGACCGGCTGGCCCGGTGCGGCGCTCAGCGTGGGCGTGGGCACGGCGCCGTCGGCTGTCGCCGCGGCACCCGCGGCAGCCTGCTGCTGGGCTGCGGGCGGCTGGTTGTGCTTGATCCAGCCCTCCCACAGCATGACCATGGCGAAGGAGAAAACCAGGAAGAGGATGAGGCGGCGTTGATCCATCGGATTCGTTCTGTCTCAGGTCAGGGAACGGGATCATACCCGCCCGGATTGAAAGGGTGACAGCGCCCCACCCGTTTCGCCGCCATCCAGCCGCCGCGCAGCGCGCCGTGGCGTTCGATGGCCTCGATCGCGTATTCGGAACAGGTCGGGTGGAAACGGCAGTTGCGCCCGAGCATCGGGCTGATCGCGTAGCGGTAGAAGCGCACCAGGGCGATCAACACGGTTTTCATGTGCGGGGCAACCTCTGCAGCAAGGCGAGCAGGTCGAAATTCAGTTCGGCGCGGGTCGCCTGCGCGACCGGCGCGTGCAGGCGCACGACGAGATCCATGGCCGGCAGGACCTCGCGATGACGCCTGAAGGTCTCGCGCGCGATGCGCTTGACCAGATTGCGCAGATTCGCGCGCTTCGCGAGCTTCTTGGCCACGACCACGCCGAGACGGGCGGTTTCGAGACCGTTGGGGCGGTAGTGCAACATGTAGAAGCGCCCGCGCAACGCCCGCCGAAAAGCAAAAACGGATGAATACTCATCCGTTTTGTGCAATCTGTGAGCGCTGCGGAAACCCTGGTCAGCGCCCGTGGGCAGCGTCACCTCAGACAGCGAGGCGATGACGGCCCTTGGCACGACGTGCGCGGATGACCGCACGGCCGCCACGGGTCTTCATGCGGACCAGGAAGCCGTGGGTGCGCTTGCGACGGACAACGGAGGGCTGATAAGTGCGTTTCATGATCGGACTGCCAGTGTTAGGTCAAACGCGAGAGTTAAATGGATAATCCCATGTTTGTCAAGAACAATTTTTGCCCACCCCTGTGGATAAGTCGGGTCGCGCGCATTACAATGCTTGCTTTCGTGCCTCCGGCTCCCTGCGCGCTGCGCAGGCCACGCCGCCAGCGAATGCCGCCGTCCGAGCGCAATGCAGGCACACGACTCCGACACGAGCACCACCCGGCATGCCTGCCGTTCCGGCGCCCTGCCGCCATGAGCACACACTATTGCCGTACATCGAAGCGCAAACCCGATCGCCGTCAACCTCGCCTGCCACCCACGCCGTGACTCAAGATTTCTGGTCCTTCTGCCTGTCGCGCCTTGAACAGGAGCTGCCCCAGCAGCAATTCAACACCTGGATCAAGACCCTGCGGGCCGAATCCGGAGAGGGTTCGGCATGGTCGCTGATCGCACCCAACCGCTTCGTGCTGCAGTGGGTGCGCGAGCGCTACCTGCGCCGCATCCAGGAACTCGGCGAGGAATTCGCCGGCGTGCCGCTGGAAGTCGACCTGCAGCTGCCGCCGGCCGGCGCCGCCCGCCCCGCGCGCGCCGCCACGGCGGCAAGCGCCCCGGCG
>JARRBR010000159.1 GCA_029982755.1 Rhodocyclaceae bacterium | reverse complement strand
CCCACTCACAGACGTCCGATCCGTGCCCAAAACGGGGCTTGCGCGACCGCCGCCTACCCAGCAGACTGCCCGAAAAGGGCGTTTGAACTTCCTATACGCGGCAGGCCGGTTGAAGGCGGCCTCAAGCCGGCAGGCCGGTACCCGTGCCGTCCGGCGTATTGACACCTCCGGAAGGGGCGCCGACGCTCGGGGCACTGCGGCGCTGCCGCCCCGACCACCCCAGGGAGCCTGTCATGTCCGAACACATTCCCGGCGCCACGCCGCCCCCGCAGACGCCGCCGCCCTACGGCAGCACGCCGCCGCCGGTGGCGGGCGTCCCGACGCCCGAGGAACGGCAGTGGGCCATGATCGCCCACATCGTCGCGCTCACCGCGCTGATCTCGGTCATCGGCGCCATCCTGGGCCCGCTGATCGTGTGGCTGGTCAAGAAGGACACCATGCCGTTCGTGGACGACCAGGCCAAGGAGGCGCTCAACTTCAACATCACCGTCGCCATCGCCATCCTCGCGCTGTCGGCGGTCGGCACCGTGCTGCTGATCGTGCTGATCGGCGTCCTGTTCTACCTGGCCGCGTTCGCGGTCGGCGTGGCGTGGCTGGTGCTGACCATCGTCGCCGCCATCAAGGCGAACGAGGGCGTGGCCTACCGCTACCCCTTCACCCTGCGCCTCATCAAGTAAGGCGCGCAGCCGGGACGACGGCCGTCGCGGGCGCGGCGGCGCGTCGCCCTGCCCGTGTCCGCGCGGCGGCCCTCGCGGCGGCCGTTCACTTGCGACTGACTCGCCGGTCGGTTACGATAGTCGCTTTGCACCCACCCGCAGGCCGATGCACCGTCGATCCCTTCTTCTGCCCCTCGCCGCCGCGCTGGGCCTCGCCGCCTGCGGCGGCGAGCCGGGCGCACCGCCGCCGCCGCGGCCGGTGATCGTGCAGCCGGTCGAGGCGGCGGGCAGCGCGCCGCGGGTCCTGACCTACCCGGGTCGGGTCGAGGCCGCCGAAGGCACCGATCTCGCCTTCCAGGCCGGGGGCAGGGTGCAGCGCATCGCGGTCGCGGACGGCGAGCCGGTGCGGCGCGGGCAGGTGCTGGCCGAGCTCGACGACACCGACTACCGCCTGCAACTGCGCGAAGCCGAGGTCGCGCTGAGCACGATCGAGGCCGACGTGGCGCGCCGTCGCACGCTGCGCGACGAGGGCATCCTCGCGCCGGCGGCGGTGGAGCAGGCCGAGGCCCAGCTCGCGAGCGCGCGCGCCAACCGCGATGCCGCCGCGCGCCAGGTGGGCTACGCGCGGCTCACGGCGCCCTACGACGGCGTGGTCGGGCGCCGTCTCGTGGCGGCCGGCGTGGTGGTGCCCGCCGGCGAGCCGGTGCTGCGCATGCAGGATGCCGGCGTGGTCGAAGTGGCGGTGGACGTGCCCGAGGCCGACGCGGCCCGCATGGCCTTCGGCCCGCAGCTCGCCGCGCGCGGCCGCGTGCTCTCGCTGCGCGACGGCCCGGAGCTTGCGCTGCGCTACCACGAACACGCGACCACGCCGGACGGCCAGGCCCGCACCTATCGCCTGGTGCTGCGCGGCGCGCCGCCGGAGGGCATCAATCTGCTGCCGGGCATGGCGGTGCGGGTGACCATCGACGATCCGCGCCCGCCGGCGATGCCGGCGGGGCAGGCGCGGGTGCCGGTCTCTGCGGTGGTGAGCGACCCGACCGGCAGCGCCGTGGTCTGGACGGTGGACGACGGCGACACCGCCCGCCCGGTGCCGGTGCGCCTGCTCGCCATCGAGGGCGACCACGCTCTGGTCGAGGGCCCGCTCGACGCGTCGGCGCGGGTCGTGGTGGCGGGAGCGCGCCTGCTCCTGGACGGGCAGGCGGTCGAGCCGCGGATCCGCCAGTAGTCCCGCATGGACGTCGCGCGCTACGCCATCCGCAACCCGGTCAACGTCTGGCTGCTGATCCTGGCCTGCCTCGTCGGGGGCGTGTTCGCCTACTTCAACCTCGAACGCCTGGAAGACCCGGAGTTCACCATCAAGGAGGCCGTGGTCACCACGGTCTACCCCGGCGCCAGCGCGGAGCAGGTCGAGCGCGAGGTGAGCGACGTGCTCGAAAGCGCGGTGCAGCAGCTCGACCAGCTCAAGCGGGTGCGCACCAAATCGATCGCGGGCTACTCCGAGCTGCGGCTGGAGATCCGGGAAAGCTACAGCAGCGCGCAGATCCCGCAGATCTGGGACGAGCTGCGGCGCAAGATCGGCGACGCGGCGGGGCAACTGCCGCCGGGCGCGCAGGCGCCGGTGGTCAACGACGACTTCGGCGACGTGTTCGGCATCTACTACGCGATGACCGGCGACGGGCTCACGCGCACCGAGCTGCACGAGGCCGCCAAGGCGCTGCGCCGCGGCCTGCTGACGGTCGAGGGCGTCGGCAAGGTCGAGATCGCCGGCGCGGTCGCGGAGCGCTTCGTCGTCGAGATCCCGCAGGCGCGCCTGGCGGCGCTGCGCATCGCCCCCGAGGAGATCGCCGGGGCCCTGGCCGACGCGGAGACCGAGCTGTACGCCGGCGGGCTGCGCAGCGGCGACCTGTTCCTGCGCATCGGCACCGGCGGCGCCTACGACTCGCTGCAAGCGCTGCGCGCGCTGCCGGTGGGGCGCGGCGAGGCGCGCGTGGTGCTGGGCGACATCGCCGAGATCCGCCGCGAGTTCGAGGAGCGTCCGCGCCAGATCATCCGCCACGACGGCCGCGACGCGCTGACCATCGGCATCGCCGGCCTGCCGTCGGTGAACATCGTCGACGTGGGCCACGCGGTCGAGGCTGCCCTGGCGCGGCTCGAACCGACCCTGCCGCTGGGGGTCGAGCTGCACCCCATCTACCAGCAGGCGCAGGTCGTGGACGAGGCGGTCACCGGCTTCGCGATCAACGTCGCCACCTCGCTGGCGATCGTGATCGGCGTGCTGTGCCTGGTGATGGGCTGGCGCGCCGGCGTGATCATCGGCGCGGTCCTGCTCCTGACGGTCGGCGGCACCCTGCTGGCCATGTACATGCTCGGGCTGCAGCTCGAGCGCGTGTCGCTCGCCGCCCTGGTGATCGCCATGGGCATGCTGGTGGACAACGCCGTGGTCATCTGCGACGGCATGCAGGTGCGCCTGCGCCAGGGCCGCCCGGCGCTGCGCGCGGCGAGCGAGTCGGTGAAGGCGAGCCAGTGGTCGCTGCTGGGGGCGACGGTGATCGGCATCCTCGCCTTCGCCGGCATCGGCCTGTCGCAGGACACCACCGGCGAGTTCCTGTTCTCGCTGTTCTCGGTGATCCTGATCTCGCTGCTGCTGAGCTGGGTGCTGGCGATCACCGTGGTGCCGCTGCTGGGCTACTGGTGGCTGGCCTCGCCCGAGGCGCGCGAACGCGAGGAGGACGAGGCCGAGGGCGCCGGCGAGGACGCGGAGAGCCCCTACCAGGGCCGCGTCTACGAACGCTTCCGCCACGTGCTCGACCGCAGGCTGGGGCGGGCAGGCCTCACCGTGGCCCTGGCCGCCGGGCTCACCGTGCTGTGCGTGGTCGGCTTCGCCTTCCTGCCGCAGTCCTTCTTCCCGCCGGCCTCCACGCCGATGGCCTTCATCGACATCAACACCCGGCAGGGCAGCGACATCCGCGCCACCGACGCCGCGACCCGCGAGGTCGAGGCTTATCTCGACGAGGCCTTCCCCGAGATCGCCAGCCGCGTCGCCTTCGTCGGCCAGGGCGCCTCGCGCTTCATGCTGACCTACGCCCCGGAGCAGCCCGACACCTCGTTCGCGCAGATCATCGTGCTGGTGGACGATGCCGACGTGCTCGACGACCTCACCGGGCGCTTCAACCGCGAGGCGCCGGCGCGCTTCCCCGAGCTGCAGGTGCATGCCTCGCGACTGATGTTCGGTGCCGCCTCGGAGGCGCGCGTGGAAGTGCGCTTCAGCGGCCCGTCGCCGCAGGTGCTGCGCGGGATCGCGCAGCAGGCCGAGGCGATCCTGCGCGACGAGCCCACGCTGGAAGCCGTCCGCAACGACTGGCGCGAACGCGAGACGGTGCTGCGGCCCCGTCTCGACCTGTCGCGCATGGCGGAAGCCGGCCTGGGCCGGCAGGACGTGGCGCAGGCCCTGGCCATGGCCACCGAAGGCGTGCCGCTGGCGGTGGTGCGCGAGGGCGACGAACAGCGCCAGGTGCTGCTGCGGGCGCCCGAGGCCGAGCGCCCCGCGCCCGAGGCCCTGCTCGAACGCCTGGCCTGGAGCGCCGGTGCCGCGCGCTACGTCCCCATCGGGCAGGTCGCCGACGGCGTCGAGGCGGTGCAGGAGGAGGCGGTGATCCAGCGCCGCGACCGCGTGCGCACCATCTCCGTGCGCGCCGAGCCGGTGGTCGGGGTGCAGGCCAGCGACGCGCACGCGCGCATCCGCGATGCGGTCGAGGCCATGCCGCTGCCGCCGGGCTACGCCATGGCCTGGGGCGGCGAGTACGAGGACGCCGGCGATGCGCAGACCGCGCTGATGCAGACCCTGGCGCTGCCCTACCTCGGCATGATGCTGGTCACCGTGCTGCTGTTCGCGCGCGTGCGCCAGCCGGTGGTGATCTGGCTGGTGGTGCCGATGTCGATCTGCGGCGTCGCCATCGGACTGGCGGTCAGCGGCCAGCCGTTCGGCTTCGTCGCCCTGCTGGGCCTGCTCAGCCTCACCGGCCTGCTGATCAAGAACGCCATCGTGCTGGTGGAGGAGATCGACCGCCAGATCGGTGCCGGCAACCCGCGCCGCGATGCGGTGGTGGAGGCCACCACCAGCCGCCTGGTGCCCGTCACCATGGCCGCCGGCACGACCGTGCTCGGCATGGTGCCGCTGCTGTTCGACGACCTGTTCGCGTCGATGGCGGTGACCATCATGGGCGGCCTCGCCTTCGCCACCGTGCTCACCCTGGTGGTCGTGCCCTGCCTCTACGCGCTGCTGTTCCGGGTGCGCGACGACGAGACCGGGGAGGCGTCCGCATGAGGTTCCGCCGTATCGCCGCCGTCGTGGCCGTCGCCCTGGTCGCGGCCTGCGGCACGCCGCCGGTGCGCCCGCCGGCGCCGCTGCCGGCGACCTACTACACCGATGCCGCGGGCGGCTCGCGCCCCGTGGACGCCGCGACGCTGGCGCGCTGGTGGGAGGCCTTCGACGATCCGCTGCTGGCCGAACTGGCGACCACCGCGCTCGCCCGCAACCTCGACCTGCAGGCCGCGCTGGCCGAGCTGCGGGTCGCGCGCGCGCAGCTGCGGCAGTCGCGCGCGGCGCTGTATCCGCAGCTCGACCTGGCCGGGCAGGGCAGCCGGCAGTGGATCGACACCGGCCAGCTCGCCGACAGCGCGCCGGGCCAGGCGCTGGGGATCGACGACGAGGCGCGCGTGGAGACCTGGCAGCTCGCCCTGCAGGCGCAGTGGGAGATCGACCTGTTCGGCGCCAACCGCCTGCGCAGCGCCGGCGCCGCGCGCCAGGCGCAGGCCGCGGAGGCGCAGCTGGTCGCGGTGCGGCTGGCGGTCGCGTCCAACCTCGCGCAGGGCTACGTGCAGGCGCGGGCCCTGCTGGCGCAGCGCAGCCTGCTCGACGACGCGCTGCGGCTGGCGCGGGAGTTCGAGCGCGTCGCCGAGGGACGCTTCCGTCTCGGCGAGGCGACGCGCCTCGACGTGGAGGCCGCCGCTGCGCAGCGTGCATCGCTGGAGGCCCAGCGCGGCGACCTGGACGCCGCCCTCGCCGAGGCGACCTTCGCCCTCGACACGCTGCTCGACCTCCCGCCCGGCAGCGTACGCGCGCGCCTCGGCGACGACGGGCGCATTCCGCTCGCCGATGCCGAGATCCCCCAGGGCCAGCCGCTCGACCTGCTGCGCCGTCGCCCGGACGTGATCGCCGCGGCCGCGGCCCTGGAGGGGGCGGAGCTCGCGGCGCTGGCGAGCCGCCGCGACCTGTTCCCGAAGATCGGGGCCAGCGTCGCCGCCGGCCGCAGCGGCTTCGGTCTGGACGACCTCTCCGCGGCCTCGGACCTCCGCCAGCTCGCGGTGCAGGTCGGCTTTCCGTGGCTCGACTTCGGCGCGCGCCGCGCCGCCATCGACCTCGCCGACGCCCAGGCCGACGCCGGTTTCGTGCAGTTGCGCCAGGCGCTCGCCGCCGCGCTGCAGGAGGTCGAGGTGGCCGCGGCCCAGCTCGCGGCGCGGCGGGCGC
>JARRBR010000158.1 GCA_029982755.1 Rhodocyclaceae bacterium | reverse complement strand
CTTCACCCTGGTCGGCGCCACCACCCGCGCCGGCATGCTCACCAACCCGCTGCGCGACCGCTTCGGCATCGTGTCGCGGCTGGAGTTCTACACGCCGGAGGAGCTCGGCTTCATCGTCAGCCGCTCGGCGCGCCTGCTCAACGTCGAGATCGACGACAGCGGGGCGCTCGAGATCGCCCGCCGCGCGCGCGGCACGCCGCGCATCGCCAACCGCCTGCTGCGCCGGGTGCGCGACTACGCCGAAGTGAAGGCCAACGGCCACATCAGCGCCGGCGTCGCCGATGCCGCGCTGAAGATGCTGGACGTGGATACGCTCGGGCTCGACCTGATGGACCGCAAGCTGCTGTCAGCGATGCTGGAGAAGTTCGGCGGCGGCCCGGTCGGCCTGGACAACATCGCCGCGGCAATCGGCGAATCCACCGACACCATCGAGGACGTCATCGAGCCCTACCTGATCCAGCAGGGCTACCTGCAGCGCACGCCGCGCGGGCGCATGGCGACGCACTCGATCTGGCAGCACTTCGGGCTGGCGCCGCCGCGCAGCGGCGGCGCCCTGTTCGAGGCCTGAGCTTCAGACCAGCGGGTGCCGCGGCGCCGCTGCCGTCGCGCCTACCGCGGGCAAGTGCTCACTCGCCCTTCTGGCCGAGCAGGCGACGGGCGTGGTCGGCGGTTTCCAGCAGTTCGGTCAGCGCACGCGAGCTCAGCACCGCGCCGAACTGCTCCAGCGCGTCGTCGGTGATGAACAGATGGCCGTTGCCGCGGCGGTGGATCCAGCCGAGCTCGACCAGGCGCACGATCTTGCGGCGGACGGTCTCGCGCGGCAGGCCGGTGGCGGCGGCGATCGAGTAGGCGTTGCAGGGCTTGAGGTCGCGCAGTGCGCCTTCGCTCGGTTCGTTGCCGCCGGTGAGCGCACGCGTGCTGCGCGTCGCGGAACGCCGGGCGACGCCGTTCTGCAGCGCGCCGATGTTGTGCAGCGCGATCTCGCCGAGCAGGATGGGCAGCAGGATGTCGCGATCGAAGTCCTCGAACCAGCGCCGCAGGCTGCGGATTTCGTGACGGGCGAGGAGCAGCGCCACCGACTTCAGGACGCGGCGGGCAGAGGGTTGCTCGTGTTGCGCGGCCGCAGGCACGCCGGACGTGGGAGGAGTTTGAACTGTTGGGGCCATGCGTTTCCGGTCGCGCTTCACCCGAGTCGAGCTGTCTTGCGAGCTAGCGGCGTTATTCGATGGTTCGTCGTCTGCTATGAAGCAGCCAGCATAGCCGAGCGCACTGACTGCCGTCGGCGGGAATCCCCAACTTGGGGAAATTCATGCACGACGTGAGCTATTTTCGCGCCCGCGGATGCGCGGCGTCGTAGACCTTTGCCAGATGCTGGAAATCGAGGTGGGTGTAGACCTGGGTGCTGCGGATGCTGGCGTGGCCGAGCAGTTCCTGCACCGCGCGCAGGTCACCGCTGGACTGCAGCAGATGGCTGGCGAAGCTGTGGCGCAGCATGTGCGGATGGACGTGCACGCCGAGCCCGAGCCGGCGCGCGCGCTGCCCGAGCCGGCTGGCGATGCCGCCCGTGCTCAGGCGTCCGCCGCTGCGGGTGACGAACAGCGCGCGCTCGCCCGCGCGCGCGAGCCGGTCGCGCACCGCGAGCCAGGCGGCGAGCGCCGCCACCGCCTTGCTGCCGACCGGTACGCTGCGCGTGCGCTGGCGCTTGCCGGCGACGGTGACCATGCCCTCCGCCAGATCCAGCCCGCCGTCGACGTCGAGGCCGGCCAGCTCCGCCACGCGCAGACCGGACGAATAGCACAGCTCGAACATCGCGACGTCCCGCAGCTCGAGCAGGCTCTCCGCCTCCGGATCGAGCAGCGCGCCGGCCTGCTCCGGCGACAGCACCCGCGGCAGTGTGGACGGCGACTTGGGCGGACGCACGCCGAGCACCGGATTGGCACGCGCGCCGTGGTGGCGGATCAGCCAGCGGTACAGCCCGCGCCAGGACGACAGGTGGCGGGCGATCGAGCGCCCCTGCTGGCCCTCGCCGTGCAGACGGGCGACGAAGCGGCGGATGTCCTGCACCTCCAGCACCACCACCGGGCGGCCGTCGGCCAGGCGCAGCAGCGCATGCAGCCCGGCGCGGTAGGCCTTGAGCGTCAGCGGCGAGGCGCGGCGCTGGGTGGCGAGCCAGTCCAGCCAGGCCTCGAACTCGGCCGGCAGCGGCGAGGAGGGCGCGAGCGGTGCGGACATCGGCGCTGGGTTCACGCGGCGCCTTCGACGGCCCGGCTCAGCGCCCGCGCGCGGCCAGCGCCGCGGCGGCGAGTTCAGCGATGCGGCCGAGGTAGAGCGTGCCCATCTCCGGATAGAAGCGCTCGCTCTCCGCGCTGCCCAGCGCGAGCAGGCCGAAACAGGCGCCCTGGTCGCGCAGCGGCATCAGCGCCAGCGAGCGGACGTGCGGCGCCGCCTCGCCGAACCAGCTCGCCACCTCGATGCTCTCCGGTGCGCCGCAGTAGGGATGGCGCAGGCCCTCGACATGGCGGCGCGCCGCCTCGCTGACCCCGAAGGCGTCCGGACGGGCCACGCCGTCGGCGTCGTCGGTCGCCGCCACGCCCCACAGCTTGAGGCCGAGATAGGGCACCGAGAAGTCGTCGCGCAGGCCGTCGATCAGGGCCTGGCGGACCGAATCGACGCTGCCGGCCTGCAGCAGCGCGACCGAAAGCCGGTGTACCTTGGTGCTGATGTCGTCGTTTTCCTCGCCGAAGCGGATCAGTTCGGCGAGCTTGAGCTCCAGCTGGCGGATCTTGTCGCGCAGCGCATGGAGCTGGCGCTCGGCGAGCGAGATCGCCTGGCCGCCGTGCTGCGGATGCGGCACGGTCAGCTCGGTGAACAGCTCGTGGTGCTCGCTGAGGAACTCGGGATGCTCGCGCAGGTAGCGCGCGATGTCTTGGGCATTCATGCTCGTCACTCCAGTTCCATCTCGCCTTCGAAAACGGTGACCGCCGGCCCGGTCATCAGCACCGGCGTGCCCGGCCCCGCCCATGCGATCTCCAGCTCGCCGCCGCGCGTGTGCACCCGCACCGGAGACTCCACCAGCCCGCGCAGGATGCCGGCAACCACCGCGGCGCAGGCGCCCGTGCCGCAGGCCAGGGTCTCGCCCGCGCCGCGCTCGAACACGCGCAGGCGCACGGTGTGATCATCGACGACCTGCAGGAAGCCGGCATTGACGCGCGCCGGGAAGCGTTCGTGGCGCTCGATCAGCGCGCCCTGCTCGGCCACCGGCGCCGCATCCACGTCGGCGACCACCTGCACCGCGTGCGGGTTACCCATCGACACCGCAGTGATCGCCACCACGCTGTCGCCGACCTGCAGCGGCTGCACCACCGCGTCGGAATCGGACACGAAGGGAATCTTCGCCGGCGCCAGCTCCGGCACGCCCATGTCCACCGTGACCAGTCCGTCGGCGCGCAGGCGCGGCGCGATCACGCCGGACTTCGTCTCGACCCGGATCTGGTCCTTGGCGGTGAGGCCCTTGTCGTGCACGAAGCGCACGAAGCAGCGCGCACCGTTGCCGCACTGCTCGACCTCGCCGCCGTCGGCGTTGAAGATGCGGTAGCGGAAATCGACGTCCGCGCGCGAGGCCGGCTCGACCACCAGCAGCTGGTCGCAGCCGACGCCGAAGTGGCGGTCGGCGATCGCCTTCACCCGCGCCGGGGTGAGCTCGGCCGGCGCGCGCGTGGCGTCGATGACGACGAAGTCGTTGCCCAGGCCGTGCATCTTGGTGAAGCGCAGTTTCATCTTGTCAGTCCAGTGTTTCAGTAGATCCGCGGCTCGCCCTCGGGGCGGGTCTTGAAGCGGCGGTGCACCCAGTAGTACTGCTCGGGCATGGTGCGGATCACGCCCTCGAGCCAGGCGTTCATGCGCCGAGTGTCAGCCTCGACGTCGTCCGAAGGGTAGTCGGCCCACGGTTCGCCGAGCTCGAGCACGTAGCCTTCGCCGCCCGGGCCCATGCGCACCACGCAGGGCACCACCGCCGCGCCGGCGAGGCGCGCCAGGCGCGGCAGGCCGGTGATGGTCGCCGCCGGCACGCCGAAGAAGGGTACGAAGATCGACTCCTTGCGGCCGTAGTCGAGGTCGGGCAGATAGTAGAAGGGACGCCCGGACTTCATCGCCTTGACCGTGGCACGCACGCCGTCGTGGCGCGACAGCAGCAGTTGGTCGTTGAAGCGGCTGCGGCCATGGTGCAGCCAGTGGTCGATCACCTTGTCCTTCTGCGGCGAGTACACGCTGACGAAGTCGCCTTCCATCGACAACCGCGTGCCTGCCATGTCGAGACCGACGAAGTGCGGCGCCAGCAGCAGCACCGGGCGGCCCGCGGCGCGCAGCGCGTTCAGGCGCTCGAGGCCGTCGATGCGCACGATGGCGCGCAGGCGCTCGGCGCTCGCCCACCACGCCAGGCCGCGCTCGAGCATGCTGCGCCCGGTCACCGCGAAGTGGCGCCTGGCGAGCGCACGGCGCTCGCCTTCGGACAGCTCCGGGAAGCACAGGCGCAGGTTGATCAGCACCACCTTGCGCCGCGGCACGATCACCCAGTACAGCAGGCGGCCGAAACCGCTGCCGATCGGCGCCAGCAGCGACAGGGGCAGCCAGTGCAGCAGCCAGATCAGGGCGACGACGATGCGGCTCACGACGCGCGCTCCGCACCGCGCTCGCCATCGCCCGCCGCCGCCTCGTCCTCGCGCTCGCGGCGCGGGCCCCTGTAGCGGTTGTAGCCCCACAGGTACTGCTGCGGACACTGCAGGATCATGCGCTCGACCTCGCGGTTGATGATGGCGACGTCGGTGTCGATGTCGCCGGTCAGCGCCTCGGTCGGCGCCTGCAGGCGGAACACGTAGCCCTCTCCGTGCGGCAGGCGTTCGGCCCAGGTGTAGATCACGCGCACGCCCTTCACCGCCGCCAGACGCGCGGCGAGCGTCATCGTCCACGCCGGCCTGCCGAAGAACGGCGCCCACACGCCCTCGCCCGCGCCCGGCACCTGGTCCGGCAGCATGCCGACCGCCTCGTGGCTGCGCAGGGTCTTGACCAGCTTGCGCACGCCGGACAGATCGGCCGGCGCGGTGCGCATCTGCCCGCGCGCGCGCCCCGCCTCCATCAGCGGCTGCAGCACTTCCTTGCGCGGCGGACGATAGAGCACGGTGATCGGGATCTTGGCTGCGATGCACTGCGCGGTGATCTCGAAGCAGCCCAGGTGCGGCGTGATGAAGAGGATGCCGGCGCCCTCGGCGCGCGCGGCCTCGACCAGCTCCCAGCCCTCGGTGCGCACCGCGCTCGCCACCACCTCGGCCGCCGGCCGCCCCCAGATGAAGGGCAGCTCGAGCGCCTGGCGCCCGGCCTCGAGGACCGCCGCGCGCAGCACCGCCTCGTCCTCGCGGCCGAGCGCGTTGAACAGGTTCTCGCGCAGACGGCGGGCGTAGGACGGCGAGGCCTTGTAGGTCAGCCAGCCCGCCCAGCCACCGATGCGGTGCAGCCAGGACAGGGGCAGGCGGGACAACAGCCGGAAAAGGGATTGAAAAAGCACGAACAGGATCCGCTTAAAGTGCCTGGGCACGCAAACGCCGTGACGACCCGACGCCCCGAGGAAAGCCCGAAGTGCCCGGAGAGCCCCGGAGCGAGACGGTGGGCGCGGGCTTGCCCGCGCCCACGAAAATAAATCACGGTCGAGCCCGAATGCTTACACACCCGGCCGTCCCGGTCTATAATCGCGGCCTTACCGCCGAGTTAACTCGACAACTTGCAGGGCGGAACGGCAGCCGGAAGTTGCCGACAAATACTGCTAAAGCGTCGGCTGCTCGACGAAATCCCCGGAGCTGGCCGCAGACGCAAGGCCACGGCTTACGGGGATTTTTGTCTTTCAAGGAGCAGCACCATGGCTGAGTTTCTCTTCACCTCCGAGTCGGTTTCCGAAGGCCATCCGGACAAGGTCGCCGACCAGGTCTCCGACGGCGTGCTCGACGCCATCCTCGCCGAGGACCCCATGGCGCGCGTCGCCTGCGAGACGCTGGTGTCCACCGGCCTCGTCGTGATCTCGGGCGAGATCACCACCACCGCCCACCCCAACTACCGCGAGATCGCGCAGGAAGTCATCCGCCGCATCGGCTACGACAACTCCGAGATCGGCTTCGACTACAAGAGCTGCGCGGTGCTGGCGGCGATCAACCGCCAGTCGCCCGACATCGCCCAGGGCGTCGATGCCGCCAACGACGACCCGCTC
>JARRBR010000036.1 GCA_029982755.1 Rhodocyclaceae bacterium | reverse complement strand
ACCGAAGAACCCCTTGGTGCCGGCCATCGCCCGCGACTACGGGCGCTACCGTCATGTCTGCTGAGAAGTCAATTTCCACTGGAAACGGCACAGAGCCTCGCTCTCGTCGTTGTTGAGGACTCCGGGAATTAGGCGGTTCCATAGCCACGGGTTTAAGTCGTCCCCGAAATTTCCTTTTTCAGCCTTGTAGTAGTAAAGCTTCACTTTGTTCCTTCTATGGTCTTTTGTTTGGTTTAGTGAACTCCGGCAATCTCTTTGCTCGCTACTTTAAGCAGATTTTGATAGTAACCAAGGAGATCTATGCTCCAAGTGCAGGGTGGAAAAGAAATCGTTCATGCGTTTTTAAATGTGGGCTGGATATGATTTATTTGATTATATGTTTTTGTTTTATGGGAGGGAATGTGGTGATTGCATGACACGGCCAGTGCATCAACCGGGAGTGCGCTGGATGGGACCAAGTATCCAGGCGAGTGGGGGTGAAAGTCTTACTAACTCTTCGCGTACTGGGTGGTTGGTGATTCGCAGTGCAACGATATACCCAAGTGCTGCAAGGATGCCGGAAGCAGCGGTTTGTAATGCGGGGGTGATTGTCAAAACCTTGTAATGTGAGGCGCCCAGAACGAGGAAGGGGCCGAAAAGAGTTGGGGGTAGAAGCGAATAGCTTGGGCCGACTGCTCGAGCGAGTAGCAGTGGATGCAAGTTATAGTGCTTTGCTAGGGCGCGACAAAAGGCTGCAAGATTAATCAGCGGTACAATTAGCAACAGGTGTACGACTTGTTCGAGATCAAGCCAGATAGAGAGTGCGAGGATGCAGAGGGTCACGCTCTGGACGATGCTCTCATTGCGTAAGACTGCTCCCGCGTGGCCTCCTGCCATTAGTGCGTTACCCGCAAAAGCGACGGGTGCCCGCATCAGTTGGTACAAGCATAAAAAAGTAGCGAGGTAGGCAGCCTCGTGCCATTGGGGTCCAAAAAAGAGCAGGATTAAAGATTGGGCAAGAAGCGTGAGTACACCAAGCAGTGGTACGTTGATTGCGGTTATCAGCTTTACGGCATCACAGTACATTCCTGCCGAGGACTTACCCTCTCTGATGCTCTGGGCAAAGGCAGGGAAAAATACCTGCCCGACAATTTCATTTACCTTGCCTAGAATCATGTTGTTTAGGCTGGATGCTCGACTGAAGTTTGCTACGGCCTCGAAACTTAGTGTCTTAGCAAGTATGAGGTCTGGTCCGCTAGCACCGAGTTGGTTGATTAGCGAGCTTCCGCTCGCTTTGCTTCCAAAGGAGAGGACGGCGCCTAGACCCTGAAAGGTGGGCATCAGGAGAGCGACGTCTCGTCGCATGAGCGAAAGCATGAGCACGTTGGTGAGGTTGCCCGCGATCGATCCCCAGGCCATGCTCATGTAGCTTTCGCCCGCGAGTGCTGTCGAGATGGTGACGGTCACTTGGATTACCGTATTCGAGACGCTGATGATTGCGAGTCGGCCGAATTGCATCTCTCGCTTCAGGATCGAGAGGATGGGCGAGCCGAAAGGCAGGATCACAAAGTTGAACGCGAGTACGCTGAATATTTCGGCGAGCCCTGGGTGTGCATAGAAGCTGGCGGCGGGGCCGCGTGCCAGGAGCAGGAGGGCGGCGATCGCCCACGAGATAAGCAGCATAACGGTGAAGCCCGCACGAATATGTTCGCGGGTGAGCTCCTTCAACTGCACGAAATATTGGCCGACGCCGAAATCCCGGAGGATGAGCGTGTAGGCCACCAGCGATACGGCAACCGAGAATACGCCAATTTCCTCTGGCTTCAGGAGCCGTGAGACGACGACCACACTAATGAATGACAGGAAAAAATTGAGCACAGTGGCCAGGGTGGTGAAGCGCAGGGCGCGACGGACGCTCATTGTTGATCCTGGGAAAGGGTTATGGTCGGAGCAAGGAGCAGGCTATGCTGCGCATTAAACTCCTGGGATCGCTCAGGATCTGCCGGTAGCCCCCGCCAGTCTGCTTGCCCAAATCTGACTGCAGGCCGGAAAGGTAAGGGCGCATACCTAGCCTTGAGAGGTGGTAAAGCCAGTTTGCATGGCACTGCTTAGCTAACCGGCGTGCTCGGCTGGTTTCTTCTGGCGTTAATGAAACTCGCATGCTGCCGTCGAGAAGAGCCAGAAAGCCGCGGAGCTTTTCGCGGGCCATGAACTCGGATGCGCGCGGGTGGGTCAGGTTATCGTCGTGGCGGTGATGGCGGACCAAGTCGTCGAGTTGGAAAACGAAGAGACCTTGTCCTGCGAGGCGGAGCCAGAAGAGCCAGTCTTCGCCTGCGCGGAAGTCGCTCGGCATCAAGCCGGCGGCGAGTGCGGCACGGCGGCGGAAGCAGGTGCCCGACGTGGGGATGATGCTGGCCTTGAGCAGGGCGCTGGTGGCGTCGCACAGTGCATGGACTTCGAGGCCGTCTAGAAACAATGGCTCTGTGGCAGCGTTCAGGTCGATATGGGGGCGAAACAGCCCGTGGGGTTCCACGCCGCTCGGGCTGACGATCGTTGCGTCAGCGAAGCTCAGCACAGCGTCCGGTAGGCGCTCGAGCGGTGCCACTAGGCGGGCCAGCGTATTGGGCAGATGTTCATCGTCGGAGTCGAGAAAGGCGACGTATTCGGTGTTGGCCAACTCGATGCCGCGATTGCGTGCTTTTGCGGGGCCGCCGTTTTGTTGGAGCACTTCGATCGTGACCGGGAATGCGGTTTCGGTGGCCCAGCGTCGGACGACGTCGGGCGTACCGTCTGAAGAGGCGTCATCGACGACGATAATGCCCGCTGGGAGGTGGTGTTGATTCAGAAGGCTTTTTAGTGCTCGAGTGATCAGAGTCGTTCGATTGAAGGTTGGTATGACGACCGTGACGTCGAGTTCGGGCTTATCTGATTGCATTTCGGATTAAGACCTTAAGTAGTGAACTATGGCGCACTATCGAACGGTCGGTTGGTGCGAATGCGTTTGAGCTGACGGCCAGCGATATGTTTCACCGCAGCAACAAAGCCGCGGGGGTGCGATCGGTTGAAAGCGACGATGCCACGCCGTTCACGTCGCAACGGCGTCCAGTCGCGCTTGTAGCTGTCGTCGCCGATGAGATAGTCAATAGTATGGGCGCTGTCGGTGTCGATTACATATTGCATCAGATGTGCGGTAAGCACAGAGCCAACAGTACGTTTCGCATACTCTTGACGGTATGCGAGCTTCACGATGTATGCGGTGCCGGAAGAAACCAGCCACAACTGTGCTGCGACTGGCTGACCATCAAGCTCGAGAATGCCTAGCCTTAGCCAGCCCATATCGGCTGCTAAACGACAGAGGCTTGGTATGAATGCAGGAAAGGGTTCCGGTTTTTTCCAGCTGTCGTTATAGACGGCAGTGAAGTCTTCAATCGCCTGCTCAAGTGCGGGGCCTTGAGTGGTGAGTACCGCGATGCTGAAGGATGGGTCTTTGTCCAGTTTCTTTCGTGCGCGTGTGACAGTGTTGCGAACTTGGGAGCTACGCTCGGAAAAATAGGCCGAAAAACCGGGTTCAGCTAGTTCTGCAAACCAATTGCCGAAGCAGAAATAATCGGCGGTGATCCAGCCGGCGTCTCGAAGTGCTTTCGATGCGGTTGCAAAGAAGCGACTGTCTGTGTCGAGCGGGGCGAGTTGGATGGTGGCTGGGCGTTTATTTTGGGAGCGGATCTGTTTGAAGAGAACTGTGAGTTTTGCCGAGTCGATGCTTGCGTCGTCTGTGGGGCCGTAGATTGGGGAGTAGAAGTTGGATAGGCCACGCACTTGGTGCGGGTACTCTGGCGTTTGAAGCAGATAGAGGTGAGAAGGGCGGCCATCACAGCCGATGTCGTGCTTCGTGACGACTGCCCCAGCGGGCAGAGCGGTGTGCGTGAGCAGTTCGAACCAGACATCCGTAACGTGAGGGTCGCCGTGTGGCTTTGCTGCACAAATTGCAGTTGATGGATTCATAGCTGGTTGAAGAGATCTGCAAGCTGCTTCGTGCGCCCCTTGCGTGAGGCCGCGGCGATTCCGGCTTCGCTTGCGAGACTACCGGTCGGGTTGCTGATGATTCTGGAGAGAAGCTCGGCAATTGCACCCTCGTCGTCAAGGGGGGCAATGGTGTCGATTCCGGCTTGGCGACAGCAGGCGGCTGTGTCGCCAACCGGGTCCGTGAGCGCGAGGATGGGCTTGCGTGCGCGCAGGTACTCGTAGAGCTTTGCCGGCACTTGGGTGTTGCAGTTGCTCGCCTGGAGGATCAGCAGGGCGTCCGCTCCGAGCATTTCAGATAGCGCTTCGCGGTAGCCCACCGGAACTGCGATCTGGATAAGGTCCTCAACCTCGTAGCGCGCAGCCAGATCTTCGAGCAATGCTGTGTGCACCGGCGCTCGAAATCGCACGATGACGTGTTGGGCGATTGAAGGCTCCTGTTTCTTGAGGGCCGCAAGTGCCGCGAACAACTGTGTGGGGTCGCGTTCGCTTGGATAAACGATTCCGCTGTGTAGCACGGTGAACTTGCCGGCGTTGAGCGGGCCCGCTGCTTGTGCGTCGGCGAATGTCTCCTCGTCATAGCCGTTCTCGAGGAGCACTATGCGGTCGGCTCGCTTCGGGTAGCGGTTACGGTAGAGTTGCGCCGCCGAGGGGGTTGTGAAGGTGCTGATGGCGGCCTGTTCGATTGCATGAGCTTCGATTTTTGCGAAGCTGCGCCAAGTCGCCGGGTCTACCGGGTAGCCATCCTGGGCCATCGGGTCGCGGAAGTCGGCGACCCATGGCAGGGCACTACGCCGATGAAGGGTCGCGCCAATTTGATGAGCGGTGGCGATGGGGTAGGTGGACCAGATCGCGTGGGGTTTGTCCTCGCGGATGCTGCGCATCCCAGCGAGCACGGCACTAAACCACCAGGACTGCCAGCGGTCTGGGCGCGCGAGAAAACCGGGGTAGCGGCCGGCTATGGAGAGGTGCCGGGCGGTGTCCCATGCTTGTGCGCGAATCACCTTGACGTTCGGCGGAATGTCGCCGAGTTGATCATCTGTTGTGTTCTCGTAGGCGCGGGGGTGAGCAGTGAGGACGATCGGCTCCCACCCGTAGGCGGGCAAGTAGCGTGCGAACCTGAGGGTGCGTTGCACCCCGCTGCTCCCCTGTATCGGTGGAAAATGGTACGCGATCATCAAGAGTCGTTTCATGGCTTTCGCATCGTTTTGCCGCACGGGAGGGGCGGTCTTTTATCGCTGCACCGGAGGAATCGCCGCCTATAATAGCGACCCGATTGTGACGCCGTGGTCGATTTGGTCACGTCGTTGAAAACACAAACATTTCCTCTCCGGGAGTCGCGCGTTGGATATCAAGAATGAAGTGTTGGCCATCCTCGATGAGGTTCTGAGCCTGAACGGCCGTGCCGCTTCGTTCGAACTGGATACTGCCCTACTGGGGGCCGTGCCCGAGCTCGATTCGATGGCTGTGGTGGGGGTGATCAACATGCTTGAGGAGCGCTTCGGCTTCATCGTCGAGGATGACGAGATCGACGGCACCGCCTTTGCCACGGTGGGTTCGCTGGTTGAGTTTGTCGAGGGCAAGCTCGGTTGAGCCTGGCTGCCTGCGTGCGCGAAGCGTTTTTCGTGGAGACGCCAGGGGGCGCGCGGTTCTGTCTGCTTTCGCGCCCGGTCGCTGAGGCGAAGGGCGGTGTGCTGTTTGTACCGCCGTTTGCGGAAGAGCTGAACAAGTCGCGGCGCATGGTGGCGGAGGCGGTGCGCGCCTTCGTCGAAGCCGGATGGGCTGTGTTGCAGTTTGACCTCAAGGGCTGTGGCGACAGTGCTGGCAATTTTGGTGACGCAGCTTGGGCGGACTGGCTCGCCGATGTCGATGCCGGCTGGTCCCTGCTTGGCGAGCGTCTGCTGCCGGGCGCGCCAAGAGTGTTTTGGTCGCTGCGTGCGGGGAGCCTGCTGGTGTCGGAGTGGCTGAAGGCGCATCCGTCGCCGGTGCCTTGTCTGATGTGGCAGCCGGTGGCGAACGGTAAGCAACACTTGACGCAGTTTTTGCGAATCAAGGCGGCAAACGAGATGTTGGGTGACGCAGACGCGCGCGGAGTGATCGCTAGTCTGCGCGCCGAAATTGCTGCCGGGCGGGCGATTGAAGTGGCGGGTTACGAGCTGTCGCCCGGACTGGCGAGTGGACTGGTTGGCTGCGCGCTTCGGGCGCCGAACACCGGCGCAGGGCCTTTGATGATCATGGAGCTGAGCATGTCCGAGCAGCCGGCGACCTCGCCGGTGGCCGTGCAGTTCTGTGACAAGTGGCGGGCGTCGGGTGGCGATGTGCACGCGATCGCAGTGCGAGGCCCAGCCTTCTGGCAGACGCAGGAGATCGAGCTTGCGCCCGCTGCCATAGAGCCGTCAGTGCAATTCCTGCGGGGCTGTGCGCCGTGACGGCTCGTGAATCAGCAGTGCTGTTTGCGTGTGAGGGTGATGAACTCGTAGGGGTGATCGCCGAGTCGGGCAAGCCTTGTGGCGACGTGGGCGTGCTTATCGTGGTCGGCGGCCCGCAGTACCGGGTGGGGAGCCACCGCCAGTTTGTGCTCTTGGCGCGGCACCTTGCCGAGGCTGGAGTGTCGTGCATGCGCTTCGACTATCGCGGCATGGGTGACGCAGGCGGGGTGCCGCGCGACTTTGAGAATGTCGGGGCGGATATCCGCGCTGCGATCGACGTCTTCACGACACGCATGCCCGCGGTCAGGCGGGTGGTGCTCTGGGGGCTGTGTGACGGCGCGAGCGCGGCCTGCTTCTATGCGCCGACAGATGAACGAGTCGCCGGATTGGTCTTGCTCAACCCGTGGGTCAAGACTGTGCAGGGTGAGGCAAGCACTTATCTCCGGCATTACTACCTCAAGCGCTTGTTCGATATGTCCTTCTGGAAGAAACTGCTTTCCGGCGGTGTATCGATTGGGCGCTCTGCCGGTGAGGTGCTTGGCGCGGCGAAAGCGGCGACAGGTGCTGAGCAAAATGACCTGGCGCTGCCGGACCGGATGGCCGAGGCGGTGGTGAAAAGCGGTAAGCCGGTGCAGGTGATTTTGAGTGGCCGAGACTACGTGGCTCGGGAGTTCGAGCGCGCTGCAGCGTCCGAACGCTGGAGACGAGTTCTACCCGCGGCACAGCTTTTGCGAATCGATGCGGCCGATCACACTTTTTCATCGCGTGAATGGCGAGACGAAGTGGCTCGGGCAACACATGCATGGGTGCAGGAGCTTGCTTGAGGGATGATCGCAGGGAGAGCGAAGATGAAGCGGCAACTTGCTTGGATGGCTTTGGTGTGTGGGCTGGCGGGGTTGCCGTTTTCGGTGGCGCATGCGCAGGCTGGTCTTGGGGCGCAGGGCTGTGGGTCGCTTGAGAACGCGTACGGACCGTATGACTACCGGACAGACAAGGACAAACTCGGGATCGTCGAGAAGTTCCACTTTGGGCCTGCACAAGAAAGTCTGAGCGCCACTGATGGGCTTGGCGGAGACTTGGACTACACGTTGCGTGCATTCCCGAATCATCATCGTGCGCTGATGGCCATGATGAAGCTTGGCGCCAAGGAGAAGCGCGCGCAGGCGACTCGGGCAAATTACTCCGTCGAGTGTTACATGATCCGCGCCGAGAGCTTCCGGCCGGATGACGCGATGGTAAAGGTGATCTATGGCCTGTTCCTGATGCAGTCCGGACGAGCAAAGGGTGCAATCGCCAAGCTGGAGGCCGCGCGAGAGCTCGATACCCAGAATGCCAATGTCCACTACAACCTCGGTCTGGCGTACGCCGATCTGAACCAGTACGACAAGGCGCTGGAGAGCGCACATCGGGCGTATGGAGCTGGCTTTCCGTTGCCGGGTTTGAAGAACAAGCTCAAGCGTGCAGGAAAGTGGCGCGAGCCTTGAGAAGAATAGAAGCGCGGGAGTGATCAGTTGGCCGTGCTGCCTCGGCATCCGAGGTCTTTTTCCTGCATCCGCCCGAGCATCACCTCCCCCAGCTCCGCCGTGTAATGCGCCGGCTCCCAGAACCACCGGATGTGCTTGCCCCGCACGCTCGGCCCCGGCGGCGTTTCGTCCAGCTCGAACCCTTCCGCATTGAAGTCCCAAGAAGGCATCGCTGCAGTCGTCACGATCTCCGCGACCTTTTTCGACCACTGCAGGTAGGTATCGCTCAAGCCCGACTCGGCAATGATGCGGTGGTAGTCGGCATGGTGGGGGTTGATGAAGACGGTGACGGCGATGTCGTGCTGGCGAGCCCAGTCCAGAAAATTTCGCAGGGAGTCGAAGCTTTCGGAGCTTTGCTGGCCCTGGTGGTAGAGGACAAGCGCGGGGCTGGACAGGCGGGCGCGCAGTTCGGCGTTCTTCTGCTCGAACAACATATGCTGTCCTTCGCTGCGGATGATGGCCTGGTAGTCGCGCCCCGGGTTGAAACCGGCTGCGCGACGGTCGGCTGTGAAGGGTGCGCGCTGGCGGGCTACGGTGCCGAGCGAGTCGGCCAGCGAGGTGAGCGAGAACAGTGCGCCGAGCTTGTCCTGCGCTTGCAGATGAAGGCCCTGCCACGTGGAAACGTCCTCGCCGGGGATATGGAGGCGGCCGGCGTAGCTGCGCGCCAGCGCGGGCCAGTTGGGCGTGCTGGCCGGTGCATTGGTGTCTTCGAGAAAGTCCACGAAATCGACCGCCAGCAGCACGCGTTTGCCGCCGCCGGCCATGAGGGCGTGCTTGGCGTACTGGGTTTGCATGTAGAAGCTAGCACCGGGAATGCCGGTGTTGAAGACGGGCTTGTGGTCGGCGGGCCAGCAGGGGCTTTGCGGGTCGAGACCGAACTCGGGTCGCGAGTTGCCGGCGATGACGGTGACCGGGCGGGCTGCGCGTCGCGCATGATCTGCTGCGTGTTGGGCAGGATGAGCGCCACCGGCAGCAGTACGACGATCCATAACAAGGTGAAGACGAACTGCGCGCCCCCGCCGAGGTAGGTGCCAAAGCCGAGACCGCCGAGCGTGGGCCACACCGGATCGGGCCGTGTGGCGATGGCGTTGGGCAGCGCGATGCCGTTGAGGCCGGCCATGCCCTGGAGTACCGCGATGGCGGCGTCAAAGCTGCCCGCACGTAAGAACGCCCAGCCGATGACCACGGCGATGAAGGTGACGAGCCACGACAGGGCCTTGGCGAGTGCAGCGGGGAGCAGCTCCTTGGGGAAGAGGCGCGTGGTGGTGTGCCGCCAGGCGTGGTTGACGCACAGATACAGGCCGTGCAGAGCGCCCCAGGCGACGAAGGACCACCCCGCGCCGTGCCAAAGGCCGCCGAGGAGCATGGTGAGCATGAGGTTGCGGTAGCGCATGAGCCGCCCGGCGCGGTTGCCGCCGAGCGCGATATAGAGGTAGTCGCGCAGGAAGGCCGACAGAGTCATGTGCCAGCGCCGCCAGAATTCAATGATGTTGGTGGCCTTGTAAGGCGAGTGGAAGTTCACCGGCAGGACGATGCCGAACATACGCGCGGCGCCGATCGCCATGTCGGAATAGCCCGAGAAGTCGAAATAGAGCTGCAGCGTGTAGGCGAGCGCGCCGCCCCAGGCTTCGAAAAAGCTGAGCGTGTCACCCGCGGCCGCGGCGGCGAAAACGGGGGTGGCATACTGGGCGACACCGTCGGCAAGGACGGTTTTCTTGAACAAGCCGATGGCGAAGATGCTGAGGCCGACGGCCATGTTCTGCGCCCGAGGGGTGAGCGCGCCGGGCTGCATGAACTGCGGCAGCATGTCGCGGTGATGCACGATCGGGCCGGCAATTAGTTGCGGAAAGAGATAGTGACGAAGAGGGCGTAGTGGGCGAAGCGGTATTCGCGGGCTTGCCCTTGATAGGCGTCGATCAGGTAAGCGATCTGCTGGAAAGTGAAGAACGAGATCGCCAGCGGGAGGACGATGGTCTCGAGGTGGAAATCAGGGCCGGTGAGGGCATTGAGGCTGTTGACGGTGAAGTTGGCGTATTTGAAGTAGCCGAGTAGGGCCAGGTTGAAGACAACGCCGGCGATTAACCAGGCTTTTCCGCTGCGCTGGCGACCTTGCTGATGAGCCTGCCCGAGCAAGCTTCCGAGCCCGAAGTTGGCGATCATCGACACGAGTAGCAACAGGAGGTAGATCGGCTGCCACCAGCCGTAGAAGAACAGCGACGCCAGTACCAGCCAGGCAATGGCAGGCTCATGCCCCCGCCGGGCAATCCAGAAGTAGCCGGCGAGTGTGATCGGCAGGAAAAGGAAGAGAAACTCGTCCGAGTTGAAGAGCATCAGCTGTTACACGCGGGGCCACCCGGAGCGGGCGTTTGATCATGACCGATGCTCAGTGGGTTGTCAGTAGGGTGTTCAGATCATCTTGATGATCAGCCGCTTGCAGCAGGCGTGTGCGAATTTGCGGAACGCGGCGAAGGAAGCCGATGGGTATGCGTGTCGGCCACCCGATAATCCCACCCCGCTCGCGCCCCCTGAAGTGGCTTATTGACCACTTCACGCGGCATGGATTGGCTCGCCGCGTCCCACGCCGTAATAGTTCCAGCCGTCGTCCCTGAGGCGCGCCGGGTTGTAGAGGTTGCGGCCGTCTACGATCACCTTGCCCCGGAGCAGGCTTTCCATCTCCTCGAAATCCGGCGCCCGGAACTGCTGCCACTCGGTGCAGACCGCCAGCGCGTTGGCGCCCTCGAGCACGTTGTACTTGTTGCTGGCCAGAGCCAGGTCGTCGCGCGGGCCGTAGATGCGCCGCATTTCGTCCATTGCCACCGGATCGTACGCCTGCACCTTGGCGCCCGCGGCCCACAGCGCCTCGATCAGCGTGCGGCTGGGCGCTTCGCGCATGTCGTCGGTGTTGGGCTTGAAGGCCAGGCCCCAGACGGCGATGGTCTTGCCCTTCAGGGCTTCGGCACCGCCGAAGTGGCGGGCGAGCTTGGTGAAGAGGGTGGTCTTCTGGCGGTTATTGACCGCCTCGACGGCCTTGAGCAGCGGGGCCTCGTAGCCGATCTGCTCGGCGGTTCGGCCCAGCGCCTGGACGTCCTTCGGGAAGCACGAGCCGCCGTAGCCGCAGCCGGGGTAGATGAAGTGGTAGCCGATGCGCGGGTCGGCACCGATGCCCTTGCGCACCTCCTCGATGTCGGCGCCGAGGAGCTCGGCCATGTTGGCGAGCTCGTTCATGAAGCTGATCTTGGTGGCGAGCATCGCGTTGGCGGCGTACTTCGTGAGCTCGGCGCTCTTCACGTCCATGAACAGGGTGCGTTCGTGGTTGCGGTTGAAGGGCTCGTAGAGCTCGCGCATGCGCTCCTGCGCCTTGGCCGAACGGGTGCCGATGATGATGCGGTCGGGCTTGAGGAAGTCGCCGACCGCGGCGCCTTCCTTGAGGAATTCCGGGTTGGAGACGACGTCGAAGGGGATCTGCTCGCCGCGCTCGGCCAGGATCTGCTCGATCTTCGCCTGCACCTTGTCGGCGGTGCCGACCGGGACGGTGGATTTATTGACGATGACGCGGTAGCGCGGCATGTGGCGGGCGATGCCCTCGGCGACCGCGAGCACGTACTTCAGGTCGGCCGAGCCGTCCTCGTCGGGCGGGGTGCCGACGGCGATGAACTGGACCTCGGCGTGCTTGACCGCCTCTTCCACGTCGGTGGTGAAACGCAGCCGCCCTTCGGCGATGTTGCGCTCGACGATGGGCTGCAGGCCCGGTTCCCAGATCGGGATGACGCCGGCCTTGAGCTTGTCGAGCTTGGCCTGGTCCACGTCCATGCAGACCACGGTGTGGCCGACCTCCGCCATGCAGGCGCCGGTGACGAGGCCGACGTAGCCGGTGCCGAAGATGCTGAGTTTCATCTGCTTCGATTCCGCAGTGGTGTATGCGGGCCAAGCTAGGCGGGCGGGATGAAACCGACGTTACGGGAGTGTGATGGAGGTGTTGCGAGGGGCACGAAATCGCTATAGCCAGATTCGATTGAACCGCAGGCTTCGCGGGCAAGCCCGCTCCCACGGCGGCCCGGCTTGAAATCTTGGCTAGACTGAGAGCCGGTCGAACAAGGCGCGGGCGACGGCATATGCGGACGGATTCGAGGGGCGGGGGCGGTTTCCTGGTGTTGGCGGGCTGGATCCTGCTTGCGCTGTGCGGCGTGCTGGGGCTGGCGGTGTTTGCGCTGCGGCATCCGTTTGGCGTGGCGATTGGGGGCGGGATCGCGATCGCCTTCCTTGCGCTGATGAGCGCGCGGCGCGACGCTTGGCTGCTGTGCGTGCCGGCCTTGGCGCCGGTGGTCGATCTGGCCGGATGGTCGGGTGCGATCCATCTGACGGAGAGCGATGCGCTGGTGATGAGCGCGCTGCTCGCGGGCAGCGTGCAGGCGATGCCGGCGGCCTCGGGGCGGATGGGCGTGGCGGTGGAGGCGGGCGGCGGGCGGGCGTGGCGCTTCGGCGTGGTCCAGATTGCCGTGGTGGGTTTGCTGGGGCTGAGCTACCTGGTGTCGACGCAGTGGTCGGCCATGGTAATGGCGGCGCACGATGCGGCGCTGTGGATGGGCTACGGCACGGCGCTGAACGGGCCGCGCGTGGCCAAGGGTTTCGTGTGGGCGGTATTGCTGCTGCCGCTGCTGGCGCAGGCCCTGCGCGATCGGCCGCAGGCGGCGACGCGCTGCCTGGTGTGGGGGCTGGTGGCGGGGGCGGTGCTGGTGTCGCTGGCGGCGGTTTGGGAGCGCTGGGCCTTTACCGGGCTGTCGGACTTCGCGAGCGACTACCGCACCACGGCGCTGTTCTGGGAAATGAACGTGGGCGGCGCGACGCTCGACGGCTGGCTGGCGCTGACTGTGCCGGTGGCGCTGTGGTGGGTGCTGCGGCAGCGGGACGTGGGCTGGGAGGCGCCGGTGCTGTGGATCGGGTTGGCGGTGCTGGGTCTGCTGGCGTACGCGAGCTTCACGACGTTCTCGCGCGGGCTGTACCTGGGCCTGGCGGTCGGGGTGGTCGTGTTGCTGCTGGCGATGTTGCGGCGCGGCACGTGGCGGGTGTCGGTGACGAACCTGCTGGCGTGGCTGGTTTATGCGGGCGTGCTGCTGTGGCTGCTGGCCGGGGTGTTCCAGACCGGCGGCTACCGCGGCGCCGGGGCGATGCTGGGCCTGGCGCTGGCGGTTTTCGGCGCGGCGCCGGTTGTGGCGGTGGCGTCGGCGCACGCGCTGGGCGGGGCGGTGGTGCTGGCCTTTGCGGCTGCGGCGGCGAGTGTGGTGGCCATGCTCATGATCCCCAAGGGGGTCTATCTGGCGTATGCGCTCAATGCGGTGCTGCTGGGCGCGGCCTTGTTCAGCCGCTGGCCGGGCGGGCTCGAGCGCTGGGCGACGGGCGTGGTGATCGCCCTGCTGGGCTGGCTGGCAGTGAATGCGGTGTTGGTGAGCCAGTACTGGGCCGAGTCGGGCGGCGTCCTGCCAGCCTTGTTCTGCGTGCTGTGGCTGCTGCTGCCCCTGGCCTGGGTGCACATTCGGCCCGCGCGGTGCTGGCGGCCGACGCTGCATGGCTGGGTGCTGGTGTCGATGTGCCTGGGGGCGATCACGATCGCGGTGGTGAGCCTGAACACCTATTACGCGGCGACCCGGATGGAGCGCGCTGCCGCCGACCTGGAGGGCCGCCTCGGCCATTGGTCCTACGCCGCATCCTTGCCTTCTGGGCAGGGGGCGCAGTGGCTGGGCGTGGGGGTGGGCCGGTTCGCCGAGGCCTATTTCTGGCAGGCGCCGGAGGGGGTGTTTCCCGGCTCGCACGGCCTGGGCTTCGATGCAGGCAATCCCTATCTCAAGCTCGGCGCGCCGCGGCACGTGTTGGGCTTCGGCGAGTTGTACCGGGTGTCGCAGCGGGTGTCGCCGGGCGTGGTCGCACCCCTGCAACTGGCGGTACGCGTGCGCGCGCCCGAGGCCGACGCGCACCTGAACGTGGAGGTATGCCGAAAGCATCTGTTGTACGAGGCGGGCTGCGCGGCCGGGGGCGTTCGAGTGCCGAAGGGGGCTGCGTGGACGACCCAGCACCTGGTGCTGGATCCGGGCCGTCTGGGCGGGTCGGGGTCGGTGTTGCCGCGCCTGACGGTGCTCTCGATCGCCAACGAAAGCCGGGCACTGCTCGAGGTCGATGACATCAGCCTGGTCGATGCGCACGGGCGGGAGTTGCTGGGCAACGGGCATTTCGCACGCGGTGCGGACCGCTGGTTCTTCACCAGCGACCGTCATCACCTGCCCTGGCACGCGAAGAACCTGTGGCTGCACTTCTTCGTGGAGCAGGGCTGGCTGGGGCTGGCGGCGTTCTTGCTGCTGTGTGCGGCGGCGCTGTTCCGCCTGACGCTGGGGCGGGGCGCCGCGCATCCCCTGGCGCCGCCCCTGCTGGGCGGACTCACCGCCTTCTTCATCGTCGGCGCCTTCGACAGCCTGGTCGATGCGCCGCGGCTGGCGATGCTGGCGTTCCTGTTGATGTTCACGGCGCTGGGGGTGAGGGGCGCGCGCGGGCGGCAGGCGTCGATCGAATCGGTGCAGCTCGCGTCCGGCGCCGGGTGATCGGCTCGATGAAGCCACGTCCTTGGTTGATCGCGACGACATCGCGGGCGGGCCTGGCACGGTTGAAAAGCGCGCCGTATCCTTTTCGGTAGCGCGTAGCCCAGGGTGGCGCCGGCTGGCGGGTGTCGGAAATTTTTACATTTTCGATCTCGGTACGCCGCTTGCCGCGTCTGGCTGGGTTTTGCTTTGCGTGCAACTACATGATTTAACGACTTTTACTGTCAGTTCAGAGCGCCCGCGAACGATTCTTGCATGTCGTCTCAGTACAAGGGAGACGAGAAACACGCCTTCTGCATGATTGCCGGCTGGACTTGCTCCGGCCGGTCGATCGGTTCGGTCTTTTGTGAAGGGGCTGGCTGATGGAACAGCGGACGCGGCACACGCTGCGGCGCTTGATCGAGCTGACCACGAGGGCGGTCGGCGGGGGCATGATGTCCCTGCCGAAAGCGGCTGAGACCCTGGAGTCGGCGGGGGTGCCCTTCGAGGTGGTCTGCCGGGTGCTGATGCCGTTCAAGGATGGTGCATCGCGGTTTGCCTCGTCGGCGGGCGAGCAGCGGGGCGGGGTTCGCGTTCCGCCCGGCTCCCGGTCGCGCAAGCTTTGAAGGCGCGCAGCCGGGTTCGCAGGTCCGCCCGCGAACCCGGCTGCTGATCAGACGAGCACTTCGACCACCCCGGGATGCCCCAGGAATCGCTGCGGGCTGGCGGTGGCGCCGTAGGCGCCGGACTGGTAGATCGCCACCAGGTCGCCCGGCTGGGCGACGGGCAGGTTCATGCGGTCGGCGAGCAGGTCGAGCGGGGTGCACAGCGGGCCGACCACCGAGACGTTCTCCGTTTCGCCGCTGTCCATGCGGTTGGCGATTGTCGCCGGGTAGTTCTTGCGGATGACCTGGCCGAAGTTGCCCGAGGCCGACAGGTGGTGGTGCAGGCCGCCGTCGGTCACGAGGTAGGTGTGGCCGCGCGAGACCTTCTTGTCCAGAATGCGCGCGACGTATAGCCCCCCTTCGCCGACCAGGTAGCGGCCGAGCTCGATGACGATTTCCGCCTGCGGCAGCGCGGTGCCGGCCTGCGCGACGATGTCCGCGAGATTGGCGCCGATCGGCGCGAGGTCGAGCGGCTGCTCGCCCGGGAAGTAGGGGATGCCGAAGCCGCCGCCGAGGTTGAGGAACTTCACCGGCGCCGGGGCGTGTTCCGCCAGCCGGCAGGCAAGGGCGAAGCTCTTCTGCTGGGCGTCGACGATGGCCTCGGGCTTGAGGTTCTGCGAGCCGGCGAAGAGGTGGAAGCCCTCGAAGGCGAGCCCGGCGCGACCGATTTCGGCGAGCAGCGCGGGGATCTGCTCGGCATCGACGCCGAACTGTTTCGGCCCCCCGCCCATCTTCATGCCCGAGGCCTTGAGCTCGAAATCCGGATTGACGCGCACCGCGACCCGCGCCGGCAGTCCGAGCGCCTGCTGCGCGGCGGTCAGGATCGGCAGCTCGCGGAAGGACTCGACATTGACCAGGATGCCGGCGGCGACCGCCTGCTGCAGCTCGGCCTCGGTCTTGCCCGGACCGGCGAAGCTGATCTCGTGCGGATCGGCGCCGGCGTCGAGCGCGACCAGCAGCTCGCCCGCCGAGGCCACGTCGATGCCATCGACCAGGCGCGCCATGTGGCACACCACCGCCGGCATCGGGTTGGCCTTCATCGCGTAATGCAGCTTGACCGCCGCCGGCAAGGCCGCGCGCAACTGCGCCACGCGCGCGTCGAGCAGGCTGCGATCGTAGGCGTAGAAGGGCGTGCGCCCCACGCGCGCGGCGATGCGGCCGATCGGCTGGCCGTTGATCAGCAGTTCGCCGCCCGCGCTGCGGAACTGCGACATCGGGGCATGGACGGGCGGCTGGCGGGTATCGGTCATGGCGTGCTCGATTGTATGTAATCCGTCCGCGATTCTAGCGGGCGACGAAGGCGAGCGCTGCGCAATGGGCCATGGTGGGAAATGAGTGGCTTCACCACCTGGCGGCCGGCTAACTGGTACTATCCATGCAACCATGAACCTATGCCCCAAGGTCGTTGTCGATACGAACGTTCTCGTTGCGGCCTTGCGCTCGCGGCGTGGCGCATCGTTTAGCCTGCTCAGCTTGCTTCGAGCGAGGCGCTACGAGTTATGCGTGACGGTGCCCCTGGTCATGGAATATGCAGACGTGCTCGGCAGGCCG
Organism: Rhodocyclaceae bacterium; assembly: GCA_029982755.1. GTDB lineage: Bacteria > Pseudomonadota > Gammaproteobacteria > Burkholderiales > Rhodocyclaceae > Thauera. The sequence goes on along the minus strand of JARRBR010000036.1, from coordinate 9,808 downwards.
GGGATGGTGCCGGTAAGTCAGACACAGGTGGATGCGATCATCGACATGATTTGCCGCGAGGCGCATCAGCAAACCGTTCATTACCTGTGGCGTCCGCAGTTACGCGACCCGAAGGACGAGATGGTGCTGGAGGCTGCAGTCAACGCGAGCGCTGCCTATCTGGTGACCCACAATCTTGCGGATTTCTCCGCGGTCCGGTTCCGCGGGCTGGAAGTCGTCACCCCGGCACGGCTCCTGGCTTTGCTGGGTGAGGAGTGATCATGAGTACCTTGAGTGTTCGGCTGCCCGACTCGATCCATCGCAACGCGCGTCTCTATGCAGAGCGGGAGGGGACCTCGCTCAATCAGCTCGTGGCAACGGCGCTCGCCGAGAAACTCGCTGCACTGGCGGCGGAGGACTATATCCGCAAGCGTGCGGAACGAGCCGATGATGACGCCTTCGAGGCTGCGCTCGCCGCCGTCCCGGACGTACCTGCTGCAGAAGGTGACTGAACTTCGGCACAGGTGGTAGCGAGGGCGGCGGGGGCAGCAGCGCTCGCCGCCCTCGCGCATGCAGCGTGAGTTCTCTGTTTACTTCATGCGCCGACGCGTGCTGCGGGCCGCCGGCTGGCGGGCGCCGCGGATGACGCTGGCGATCATGGTGGCGATGAAGATCGCGAGCGTGGCGGCGTTGGCGAGCGCGCCCCACTGGCGCAGCGCGAGGCCGTCGGCCGGATCGGCGGACACGCCGCCGAACACGCGCAGCGCGAGCGAGAGGTGGAGCAGCGCGAGCGGAACGTAGAAGAAGGGGTGATAGGGAATCTTCACCTTGAGCACAGCCGGGAAGATGATCGCCGCGTGGCCGAAGACCATCGCGAACACGAAGCCGAGCGCGATCGCGTGCATCGCGGTGTCGTGCAGTGCATGGCCGGGCGCGAAGCCGCCGGCGAGGCCGGCGATGGCACCGGCGCCGAGCCAGACGTAGCCGGTGAGCAGGCAGATGCCGATGAAGCGCGTGAGTCCGTGCTGGCCGGCGGTGTGGCGAGCGATGTCGAACACCAGCAGCCAGATCGCGAGGGCGAGCAGGCCGGCGGCGAACAGCGTCAGCCCGAGGGTATCCGTGCCGGAAGCGGACGTGCCGAAGGACGCGATCAGCGCGCCGGCGAGGATGACGCCGCTGACGACGACGAAGCTGGGTGCTGCCGCGGGGCGCGCAGGCAGGAAGCGGGTGAGCTCCAGGCGTTCGCCGGCGACCGTCAGCACCAGGAAGGCGAGCCAGAAGGGCACGGCGGCGTGCAGGTTGCCGCTGGCAATCCACACCAGGTTGCCCGTCAGCCAGCACGCCGCGCCGACGGCCAGCATGACGGTGAACGGCGCCAGCTGCCGCCGGGTCACGACGAGGCTGCCGGCGACCAGCACGCCGGATGCGAACAGCAGGAGGCTCTGCGCGACCACCAGCGGACCGCCCAGCAGCAACAGCACGCCGCCGCCGCCGGCGAGCGCCGGCCCGAGGTAGGGCCACAGGCCGCCGAGCGCGACCGCGCGCTCCAGGCTGATGACCGTGCCGAAGAAGGCGCCGATCATCAGTGCCGCATGGCTGCCGGCCTGCATGGCGCCGAAATCCGGCACGCTCACGCCCACCCGCGCCAGCCCGGCGAGCACGCCGGTGACCAGCGACGCGAGCCCGAGCACCAGCAGCGGCACCCGGGCGAGCGGCGGCAGGGTGTTCATCGCTTCCAGCCGAAGTGCTCGCGCGCCTCGGGCGCCATCTTCTCCGGGCTCCAGGGCGGATCCCAGACGATCTCCACGCGGATGTCCACCTCGGGCGGCACCATGGGGTCGAGGATGCGGTCGATGTCGTCGAGGATCATGTCCGCCATCGGGCAGGCCGGCGAGGTCATCGTCATCTCGATGTAGAGCGCGCCGGGCTGGCTCTCGATCTTGTAGATGAGGCCCAGATCGACGATGTTCATGCCGACCTCGGGGTCCATGACCAGGCGCAGGGCACTGCGGATCGCTTCGGTGTCGGGGGTGGGGAGGGGATTCATGGGCTTCTTGTCTGTGTGCGGTGATCGTCCCGCGACCGCGGCATTGTCGGCGAGCGGCCGGTATCGTTCAATCCGGCCTCGCCTCAGCCCGGCGCATGCTCGCGCATCCAGAACTCCATCATCATCAGGATCCACACCATCTCGCCGTAGTAGCCGGGGTGGGCGGGGAGGTGGGTGGAGAGCAGCTCGTCGATGAAGCCCGGGCGCACGATGCCGCGCTGGCGGAAGCTGCCGAGCGCGTCGGCGGCGAGCGCTTTCAGCCCTGCGTGCTGGCAGGCCCAGACGCCGAAGGGCAGGCCGAAGCCGTGCTTCTTCTTGGCGATGATCTCGTCGGGCAGGAAGCCGCGCAGCGCTTCCTTGAAGAACCAGCGCAGGGTCAGGCGCTTGAGCTTCCAGTCGGGTGGCAGGCCGGTGGAGAAATCGGTGAGCTCGTCCGACAGCAGCGGGAAGGCCACGTCCACCCCGGCGAGCTGGGTGGTGCCGATGACCTTGGGCAGGTCGTTGTCGGCCAGCGTGTATTTCCAGTCGTAGTTGAGCATCAGGTTGATGTGCGAGCGCGCGTTGGTCGCGCGCCACACCGCGCGCTGCTCGGCGTTCGGCCGGCCGGTGTCGACGCGGGCGAGGAAGTCGGGCTCGAACACGTTCTCCGTGCCCAGGCGCAGCAGCATGTTGTACATGTGGATGCGGTCGGGCATGGGCACGCGCGCCTGTTCGACGTAGCTGACGCCCTTCTTCGCGACCGGGATGCGGTCCATGCCGGGCAGCGCCAGCGCCGGTTCCAGCAGGCCGCGGCGCAGCAGGCCGGGCACCTCGTCGTACCAGCCGAACACGCGCTGCTTGGCATAGCGGCTGTTGCCGCCGAAGAGTTCGTCGCCACCGTCGCCGGCGAGCATGCGCTCGACGCCGTCCTCGCGCGCGCGGCTGGCGCAGATCCAGCCAGGGAGCGCCGAGGAGTTGCCGAAGGGCTGGTCGTAGTGGGTGGCGACCTTCGGGATGCCGTCGACCAGGTCGGCGGGGGTGACGTAGTACTCGTGATGCTCGGCGCCGAAGCGCTTCGCGGCGAGGCGGGCGTATTCCATCTCGTCGTAGCCGCTGGCGTCGAAGCCGATCGAGTAGGCGCGCGCAGGCCGGCCGAGCACCTTGCACAGCATGCCGGTGACGGTGGAGCTGTCGGTGCCGCCGGACAGGAAGCAGCCCACACTGGCGCCCTGGGCCTCGCGCCGCACGCCGTCCTCGACGATCTGCAGGAAACGCGCCCTGGCCTCGTCGAAGCCGGGGGCGGCGTCCTCGTCGAACCGCGGCGTCCACCAGCGCCGGCATTGGGCCTTGCCGTCCTGCCACTTGAGCAGGTGGCCGTGGGGCAGGCGGGCGATGCCGTCGAAGATCGTCGCCGGGGCCGGGATCATGTGGAAGAACAGGTACTCGAACACCGACTGCGGGGCGATGCGGCGCTCCACACCCGGGACCGTGTCGGCGCGGTCGGAGAAGTGCAGGCGGCCGTCGCGCTCGGCGTAGCAGATCGGCCAGGTGCCGAAGCGGTCGGTGGCGAGCAGGGCTTCGCGGCCGTCGTCGGCGATCATCGCCACGCAGAAGCGGCCGGCGGCCTGGAGTGCGGCCTCGTCGCCGAAGCGGGCGAAGGCCTGCGCCCAGGCGGCTGCGGCGCCCTGGCGGGCGTTGATCTGCTGCAGCGCGTTGTCATGGAAGCGCGGCCGCCCGAGCGCGAGGCACAGCCGTCCGCCTTCCTGGTAGGTGCCGACCTCGGCCCGGCAGGCCACTGCACCGGCGGGAAACTGCAGCCGCGCCATGTCCCCGGGCAGGGCGGCAGCCGCTTCCGGCGTGCCGAGAACCCCACTAAATCGTTCGCGCACGACTCTCTCCCTCGACCCGGACGCCGGGCCGCATCTGATCCGAATGTGCCCTGATGATGCCCCATGCCGCAGGGATTGTCAGTGCGCCGCGGCCGGGGAAGCGCGAACCTGGCCCAGGCTGCGGCTCCGGGAGGGTTGGAACGACGTCGGCAGCCGGGGCCGATCGCATGCAGGACTGGCTGCAACCCGGCGGCGGCCGCGCCTGCGGGGCCGGCTCAGTAGCCCTGCTGCACCGCCCCAGGCAACCATTCGGCGGGCGGCGGCAGCGGGCGGGTGCCGATGGGCAGGGCGAACTCTGCGTCCGGCTGCAGCGACACGCCGCGCGCGCTGCCGGCGGGGGCGGTGAGCTTGCGCAGCAGGGCGGCGCCGAGGGGCCGGAAGTCGAGCGTGGCCGGGTCCTGCAGCGCGCCCGGCGGCAGCGGCAGGTTGCCGCGGTAGTCGCCGCCGTTGACCAGGGTGAGGCTGCCGAGCCCGACGCTCAGGTTGTTGATGCCGACGATCTCCACGTCCGCCGGCAGTCTGTCGGGCCAGGTGCGCAGGAACAGGGTGCCGGTGTGGCGGTCGCTGAGCAGGGTGTTGTGGGCGAGATGGAGCGCGCTCTCCGGCCAGGCATTGCCCTCGGCGCCGTAGGAAACCACCACCGGGTTCTGCGTGCCGGCGCTCTGGCCGACGATGTTGCCGACGACGAAGGCGAGCCCGCCGTTGGGCAGGTCGATCTCGTAGGAGGCTTCGCCCTGGGGGCCGTCGTAGATCAGGTTGTAGCGGATGTCGTTGTAGCGTGCGCGCGACTTCAGCAGGTGGCCGCGGTAGCCGTTGTGGAAGCGGCTGCCGCTGACCTCGAAGCGCCCGATGCGGCCGACGTAGAGCAGATGCGGCAGCGCGCCTTCCTTGCGCGGCGCCTGGGCGAAGACGCTGTCGCGGATCACGAGTTCGGCGTCGCCGAAGTTGGCGGTGAGGATGCCGTTCTGGTTGTCGAGGAAGACGCTGTTGCGTACCTCCAGCCGGCCGCGCTCGAAGCGGATGCCGGCGCCGTTCTCGTCGTCAGCGCGCGCGCCGCGGAACTCGACGTTGTCGATCAGGAAGTCGCCGTCGCGGATCACCCAGATCGCCTTGCCCTCGGCGATGCTGCCGTCCGCGATCAGCACCGGACGCTCGCCGATGCCGCGGATGACCAGGCGCTTCTGTTCCCAGACGGTGACGTCGGCGTGGTATTCGCCGGGCAGGATCTCGACGACGTCGCCGTCCTGGGCCACCTTGGCCGCGTCGGCGATGCGGGTGATCGCTTCGCCGGGGCCGACGCGCAGCACCGCGGCCTGCGCTTGGGCAGCGGCGAAGGGGGCGAGCCAGCCGAGGGCCAGGACGAGCGCTTTCATGCAGATCATCATAGGCAGGGACGATGGCGTCCGCATCCTCGGTGACGACCTCGCGGCCTCAGCCGGTGAGTTCCGTGGCCAGCGCCTTGCGGTCGATCTTGCCGTTGGGGTTGCGCGGCAGCGGGCCGTCGCGCACCTCGATGCGTCCCGGCACCATGTAGGCCGGCATGCGGGCGCGGCATTCGGCGAGCAGCGCGTCGGTGTCGAGCGTGCCCCCGGCGGGCGGGGTGGCGATGACGACGATGCTCTGGCCGAGCGTGTCGTGGGCGACGCCGAAGGCCGCGCATTCGCCGACCAGCTTCGTCGCGTAGAGGATCTCCTCGACCTCGGTCGGGCTCACGCGGTAGCCGGAGGTCTTGATCATCTCGTCGCGGCGGCCGATGAAGTAGAGATAGCCTTCCTCGTCGCGGCGCACGGTGTCGCCGGAGAACACCGCGATTTCGGGCAGCACCAGCCCGCTCTGGCGCCCCGGGGCCTTGGCGGGCAGGGGCTTGAAGCGCTCGGCGGTCTTCTCCGGGTCGTTCCAGTAGCCCATCGCGACCAGCGCGCCGCGCTGCACGAGTTCGCCCGGCTCGTTGGGTGCGCATTCGCTGCCGTCCTCGCGCAGCACCATGATCTCGGCATTGGGGATGGCCTTGCCGATCGAGTCCGGGCGCACGTCGGCCTGCTCGGGCGGCAGGAAGGTGGCGCGGAAGGCTTCGGTGAGGCCGTACATCAGGAACGGCCGGGTCTTCGGCAGCACGCGGCGCAGCGTGGTCAGCGTCTCCAGCGGCATGCGCCCGCCGGTGTTGGCGATGTAGCGCAGGTGCTCGGTGATGGTTTCCGGCCACTGCAGCTGCGAGAGCTGGATCCACAGCGGCGGCACCGCGGTGAGGCCGGTGACGCGCTCCTTCTCGACCGCCTTGAGCACGTCGCGCGGCATCAGGTAGTTGAGCAGCACCACGCGCGCGCCGGTGTGGAAGGCGGTGGTGAGCTGCGAGAAGCCGGCGTCGAAGGACAGCGGCAGCGCGGCGAGCAGGGTGTCGCCGGCGTGGTTGCCGAGGTACTGGGCGACGCTCTTGCCGCCGGCCACCATGTTGCGATGCGACAGCACCACGCCCTTGGGCCGGCCGGTGCTGCCCGATGTGTACAGGATGGCCGCGATGTCGGTGTCGATGACGCGGTGGCCGGCGGCGGCGGGGGCGGCGCACAGCTCGTCCCAGCGCAGCACGCTGGCGCCGGGCAGCTCGGGCAGCACGTCGACCTTGCCGGTGAGCACGACGTGACGCAGGTCGTGGCAGCCCGCCAGCGTGTCGCGCAGGGTGGCGAAGCGCTCGGGCGAGGTCACCAGCACGCGCACGTTGCAGTCCTGCAAGATGTAGCCGACCTGCTCGGGCTTGAGGATCGGATTGACCGGCACGAACACGCCGCCGGCCGCGCTGGTGCCGAAGAAGGCGGTGACCGTTTCCGGGCGCTTGTCGAGATAGATGCCGACGCGCTCGCTGCGCTCCAGGCCGAGACCGAGCAGACCGGAGGCGAAGCGGCCGACCGCGGCGTCGAGTTCTGCGTAGCGCTGCGTGGCGCCGGAAAAGCTCAGCGCCGGGGCGTCCGGCGTGCGCCGGGCGGAGGCGGCGATCAGGTGGTGGAGCAGGGTGGTGTTGTTCATGGCGGCCGGATCGACTGGAGGGCGACCGGTCCGCACGCTCGCGAACCGGCCCGTGGCATTACGCTGAAGGAGGTTAGCGCCCCGGACGTCCGATCACAACGGCAGTACGCCACGCCGGCGCGGTCGATTTCCTCCCGTCCGCTCGCGCCGGTGCATTCCGCCCGGTCGGACGGCGGGCCTCCGCAGGTGATGGCGGCCTACAGCGGGCGCCGGTATCCGCCGGCAACGCCGCTGGGCGACAGCACGATCTGCCAGAGCTGGTTGGTGCGCGCGCGGAAGGTCCCCGCGCAGGCGAGCAGGTAGTAGCGCCACATGCGGCGGAAGCGCTCGCCGTAGCGCTCGGCGAAGCGCGGCCACGCGGCCTCGAAGCGGGCGTGCCAGGCCATCAGCGTGCGGTCGTAGTCGGCGCCGAAGTTGTGCACGTCCTCGATGACGAAATCGTCTTCGCAGGCGTCGGCGATCTGGCCGAGCGCGGGCAGGTCGCCGTTGGGAAAGATGTAGCGGTCGATCCAGGGGTCGGTGGGGGTGCGGCGCAGGTTCTTGCCGATGGTGTGGAGCAGGAACAGGCCGTCGGCCGCGAGGCTGCGCCGCGCCATCGCGAAGAAGGCGCGGTGGTTCTTGGCGCCGACGTGCTCGAACATGCCGAGCGAGGCGATGCGGTCGAAGCGCTCGCCGCCGCCGTCGTTGAACTGGCGGTAGTCCTGCAGGCGGAAGCGCACCGGCAGGCCGGCGCAGCGCGCCTGGCCGTATTCGGCCTGCTCGCGCGAGATGGTGAGGCCGAGGCAGTCGACGCCATAGCGCTGGGCGGCGAAGCGCATCAGGCTGCCCCAGCCGCAGCCGATGTCGAGCAGGCGCATGCCGGGTTGCAGCCCCAGCTTGCGGCATACGAGGTCGAGCTTGGCGGCCTGCGCGTCGTCGAGCGTGTCGGCGGCGCTCCAGTAGCCGCAGGTATAGGCCATCGACGGTCCGAGCATGGACTCGAAGAAGTCGTTGCCGAGGTCGTAGTGCGCCTCGCCGACCTGCCAGCTGCGGCGCAGGTTCTGCAGGTTGAAGAGGCGCGCGCGCAGGCCCTGCACCAGCAGCGCGGTGCTGCCGACCTTCTCGTCCAGGCGGGCGCGGAGCACGCGGGCGATGAATTCGTCGAGCCGCGCGCAATCCCACCAGCCGTCCACGTAGCTCTCGCCCAGCCCGAGACTGCCGCGCGCGAGGATGCGATCGGCCGTTTGCGGGTGGTGGATGACCATGTCCCACGGCCGGGCGCCGTCGATGCCGACGTCCGCCTCGGCCAGCAGCGCGGCCATCGCGCGCAGCGCGGGGTCGTCGTTCGACGCGTGCGGCAGGGGTCGCAGACGCGGGCGCGGCTGCGACCGGGCATCCCCGCGCTCGCCTGCGCCCTGTGCCGACGGGGGCCGCGTAGCCCCGGATCCGGGTGTGGCTGGCGTGTTCCCCATTCGCGCCGGCACGGACTCAGTGGCTCTGGGCGTACTCGGCGCAGACCTCGCACAGCAGCTCGAAGAGGGCGTCGAAGTCGCCGGCGTTCATGTTCATGATGTGATCCTCCAGTACGGGCGCTGCTACGCCGCCCGACATGCTCAGGATAGGTCGCAGCCGTGGATCGATCCAATCGATCGAGGCCATGCCGGTCATTGGCGGCATTCATGATGCGGGCTGTCGACGCTGCCGATGGGGCCCGGCCGCGGCCTGCCGCTCTGCTAGAATCGCCCGCCATGAGCTATCAGGTCCTCGCACGCAAGTGGCGGCCGAAGTCCTTCGGCACGCTGGTCGGTCAGGAGCACGTCGTGCGTGCGCTGACGCACGCGCTCGCCACCGGGCGGCTGCATCACGCCTGGCTGTTCACCGGCACCCGCGGCGTGGGCAAGACTACGATCAGCCGCATCCTGGCCAAGGCGCTGAACTGCGAGACCGGCATCACGCCCGAGCCCTGCGGCGAATGCGACGCCTGCCGTGCGATCGATGCCGACCGCTTCCCCGACTACGTCGAGATGGACGCGGCCTCCAACCGCGGCGTCGACGACATGGCGGCGCTGCTCGACAAGGCGGTGTATGCGCCGGTGCAGGGGCGCTTCAAGGTCTACATGATCGACGAAGTGCACATGCTCACCGGGCACGCCTTCAACGCGATGCTGAAGACGCTTGAGGAGCCGCCCGAGCACGTCAAGTTCATCCTCGCCACCACCGACCCGCAGAAGATCCCGGTGACGGTGCTGTCGCGCTGCCTGCAGTTCAACCTCAAGCAGATGCCGCAGGGGCACATCGTGGACCACCTGACCCGCATCCTGCAGGCCGAGGCGGTGCCCTTCGAGCCGGGCGCGCTGCGCCACCTGGCCAAGGCGGCGGCGGGTTCGATGCGCGACGCCCTGTCGCTGCTCGACCAGGCGATCGCGCACGGCGCGGGCAAGGTCGAGGAGGAGCAGGTCACCCACATGCTGGGCACGGTGGGCGACGATCACCTGTACGCGGTGCTCGACGCGCTCGCCGCCGGCGACGTGGCGGCGCTGCTGGCTGTGGCCGACGGCATGGAGGCGCGCAGCCTGTCCTTCGACGCCGCGCTGCAGGCGCTGGCGACCCTGCTTCACCGGATCGCGCTCGCGCAGTACGCGCCGGATGCGATCGGCGACGAGCTCGAGCGCGCGCGCATCCTGGCCTACGTCGAGCGCTTCGACGCGGAATTCCTGCAACTCGCCTACCAGATCGCGATCCACGGCCGCGACGAGCTGCCGCTGGCGCCGGACGAATACACCGGGTTCACGATGACGCTGCTGCGCCTGCATGCCTTCCGGCCCGAGCAGCCGGCGGCGCTCGGCGGGCCGGGCGTGCAGCCGGGGCCGGCGGGTCGTGCGCGGGAGAGCGGCGGCGGGCAGGGCGCATTCGCGGC
>JARRBR010000157.1 GCA_029982755.1 Rhodocyclaceae bacterium | reverse complement strand
CGGCGGTGGCCAGCACCACGTCGGCCTCGGCGAGCGCGGCGCGGCGCGCCTCGGCACTGCCGGTGCCGGCGCCGTGCAGCTCGCAGCCGAAGCGCGCCGCGGTCTCGGCCGCGGCCTTCTCGGCATTGGCCTGATCGCGATGGCTGCCGAGCACGACCCGCGCCCCCAGCCCGGCGGCGAGCACGCCGGCGATGCGGCCAACCGTGCCGGTGCCGCCCAGGATCAGCACCCGCTTGCCGGCGAAGTCGGTTCCATGGGCGCTGCGCAGCAGCTGCTCTACGCAGGCGACCAGCGCCGCGGCGGTGGTGTAGGAGCCGCTGGGGTCGGCGATCACCGACACCTCGAAAGGCGGCACCATGGCCTTGCGTGCGGCATCCAGCATGTCGGCGGCGAGCATCACGTCACGGCCGCCGATGAAGATGCCGGTGGCCTTCACGCCCTTGGGGCCGCGCGAGAAGATCGCGTCCTGGGTCAGGCCGGCGATCTCGCCCAGGCTCACGCCGCAATACGGCACCACCACCTGGTAGCCCGCATCGACCGCCATGTTGATGTCGAACGGGCTCATCTGCTTGCCCGGCGTGAACATGTGAAGAATGTAGCTTCGCTCCATGAGCGCCCTCCTCCTGTGCGGAAATCGCTTCCGTGGTCTCGTTTCTGTCGTTCGCGGGCCGCGCTCAGGCGCGCACCAGTGCCGGCGTCCCCACGCCGACGCGCGCACCGCGGTTGTCGCCGCCGCACACCACCACGCGCAATGCGGGATCGATCGCCCCCTGCTCCCGGGCGAGCGCGATCAGGCGTCGGGCCTCGGCCTCGGAGGGCAGGATCGCGAAGCCGGTCGGCCCCCACGAACTCTGCCCGACCCCGGCCGGACCCTGCGCGCGCAGCCAGCCCATGAAGGCGGCGACCTCCGCGCTGGTGTACATCGAGCCGCCCTGCGCGGGCGCGAAGTAATCGCCGATCTGGCTCTGGATCCGGCTGATGCCTTCGGCGAAGGGCTCGAAGCGCTGTTCGATGACCGCCGGCAGAACCTTGAGCAGGACCTGATGGCAGAGGTCGGCCGCCAGCTCGCGCGGGAAAGGCGCGAGCTGGTCCATCGCCGCGCGCTCGGCGGCGCCGCTCAGCCCATCGATGCGCTCGTCGAGCACCAGCAGCACCCGCCACGCGGCAGGAAAATCCAGCCGTGCCAGCACCGGCGCCGGGGTGCCGCCCGGCCCGGGGCCGCCGTCGAGCAGCAGGCCACCTTGGTCGAATCCGGCGATGCCCACCCCCGAACGCTCACCGCGGCCGAGCATCGCCGCCAGGCTGCGGGTGGGCAGATCGAGTCCATGCACCGCACAGAACGCACGCCCGAGCGCGAGCGCGAGCTGGGTGCCGGAGCCGAAGCCCGAATGCGCCGGCGGCGCACTGCGCAGGCGCAGCCGCATCGGCTGGAAGCGCCCGGTCGCACGCTGCAAGGTGTCGAGGTGGCGGGCGAGCCGGCGCACCGCGTCCTGTTGCCGCGGGTCGTCGGAGGCGACCGCCGTCTCCCGCGCGGGAGCAAGCTCCAGCCGGGTCGGGAAGGCGTCGATCACCAGGCCCAGGCTGGCGAAGCGACGGCCTAGGCTGGCATTGGGATCGAGGAAGCCGAGGTGCAGCCGCGACGGCGCATCGACGCGGATGACGGTGTCGGCAGGCGCACGGCTTTCGGCGGGGGCATGATGGATTTTCATGGCGTGATTGGGAAGGCTCCAGGCTTGGGGCCCGCAGTGGCGCAAGGCCTGCGGGCGGCTGATCGCCTACGGGGTTAGCAAGCTTCGTTCCATTGCACCGGGGAACAGCGCGTCGATGCCCGCCACGCCCTGCGCCGCCAGCGCCGGTTCGAGCAGCGCGGCGACGAACAGCGTGCACACCGTGAGGTCCGCGCTGGTTCCCGGATTGAGCCCGCGCGCCTTCAGCGCTTCGTCCCAGGCGGCGAAGTCGGCGCCCTCGCCGGCCTGCGGGTCGCGCGCCAGGCGCTCGCGCCAGGCCGCGGCTTCGACCGCCACCGCATGCGCGACTGCCGCCCCCTGCTTGCGCACGATGTGCGAGTCGGGATGGGTCGCCAGCCAGGCCAGATAGACGCGCTGCACGCGCTGGGCGAGGGACATGTTCGGCTGACCCGCCGGCCCGGCGAAGGCGGCGAGCCCGAGTCCGAACACCTCGGCATGGCCATCGGCGTACTGGCGGGCGATGAGGTCGCGGTCGGCGGCCAGGCGCATCGCCGCGCGCAGGTCGACGCCGGGCTCGTCCGCGACGTCCTGCTCCGGCGCGGTACCGAGGCCACCCGGATGCGCGGTCGCGATCGCGCGGTAGGCGGCGCGCGCATCGTCGATGTCGAGGTCCTGCAGCACGGCCTCGAGCGCCGTCCGCAGCTGCCCGGTGGATGGCGGCTGGCGGCCGTCCAGGCGCTCGAGCGCGCAGGCAAGCGGCGCGCACAGCAGCAGGATGCCGAGGTTGGTGTTGCAGCCCGCAACCGCGCGCGTCGCCCGCACCGCGGCCTCGATGCGCGCGCCCACCGCGACCCCGCTGGCGAACAGCGCCGGCGCGGAAGCCTGCGCGCTGTCGAGGAACTGGCGCGCGCGCATGTCGTGCCCAGCCGAGTGAAGGCTGACGTTGCCCGGCTTGCGCACCGCGACGTCCAGCGCGCACGCCCACAGGAAGGCGGCGCGTGCCTTCGCCGTCAGCCCCGCGGCGGGCCGCGATTCGATGTTCATCGGGATGGATCCTCCATTGGCGGCTGCAGGCGCAGCGACACGCTGCGCCGGCGTTCGCCCAGGCGCCGCAGCACGGCTTCGACCGACTCGCCCTGCGCACGCACGGTGCATAGCGGATCGCCCCATGCATGGCGCGTGCCAGGCTGCGGCACGTCGCAGCACCACGCCTGCCCCGCCAGCCAGGCCGCAGCCGCCTCGCCGATCCGCCCGGCGCGGCGCGCGAACACGGTCTCGAAGCCTCTCACCAGCGCCGGGGACGATGTCTCGCCGGACACGGGCAGCCGGCCTGCACACGCCTCGACATGAGCACGCATCAGCCCGCCTTCGCAGGCGTCGGCAAAGAGCTGGATCGCCGCCGTCGGCCGCGGATTCAGCTCCAGCACCCAGGGCCACCCTGCGGCATCGAGCACGAAGTCGATGCCGTTGAGCCCGAGCAGCCCGAGCGCGCGGGTCAGCTTCAGCGCCGTGGCGCTCAGCAGCTCCCGCACCGCGGACGGCAAGGCCACCGGCCCGATGCCCCCCCGATACACATAGGGGCGTCGCCCGAGCGCGCGCACGATCTGGCGCGAGAAGCCGACGACGCGCACATCGTCCCCGGCGGCGAGGAAGAGGCAGGACCACGGCTCGCCCGCCACCCGGCGCTGGAAATAACGGCCCTCGCCCGGCGCGCACGCCTTCATCTTTTCGACCGGACGAACGTGCCAGCCCCCGCAGGCATGCGCGTCCTTGACCAGCCAGCCGCGCGGATCGGCCGGCGGATCGGCGCTGAAGTCCGGATGGGCAATGCCCTGCGCATCGAGCAGGGCGGCGAACCCGGCCGGGCTGCGCACACGGCGCACCGTCTCCGGCCGGTTGCCGATCAGGGGCAGCTGCAGCGCGCCCTCCGCGAGGAGCCCGAGCTGCGCCTCGAATCCGCTCCCCGCCACCCAGCCCGCGACGTCGCCTCGCGCGCGCAGGCCAGCCAGCGCGGCGAGCAAGGCGTCGCGATCCATTGCCAGCCCGCCGCCGCCGACGGCGACGCACGCATCGGCGAGCCGACGGGTGTCGAGGTCGCCGAACACGTCGAGCGCGATCGGAACGATCCCGCTCGCGCGCGCGCACTCGACGAGGCTGCGCGCGGAGGTCGCGGCGAACGCCAGGCGCCGGGGCGAAGACGCCCGAGCGGACAGGCCCGGGTCAACCCCGGACGTTCCGGGTTCATGCGAGGCGGCTGGATGCAGGATCGGAGCGGACGTCATCGCCGCATTCTGCCATCGTGCGGCGGTGGCCACACGGCGGCCGACACCCGCAGCGCGGCGCATGCAACGGCTGTCCCAAAACTGAGCACCTGCACCAGATTTACGCAGCGCGCCGGCGCCGGCAGCGGCCCGTTACAGGTCCGCAGCGCCCTTCGATTCGCCACGCCCGTCGCCCGGCTGGCCGCGCACCGACAGCCCATCCGGCGGATCGGCCCCATCCAGCCACCCGACCCTGTGCAGGCGCCGCCATACGCGGCCTGGCACAAGCTTTGCATCGTTGCTGCCAGTTTCAGTGCACCCGAGGCCTGCCGGCGACGGCGGGCGTGCTGCAGCAGTAGTCCTCGTGTGCCGCGGCGGGGAAGCTCGGTTGGCGCGGCAAAACACCACAGTGTTGACAAGTGAGGAGACGACAATGAAACAAACAGGGAAACCCGCCCGTCGCAGCCCCCAACTGCTGGCCGCAGTGCTGCTGGCCCTGCCCGGGCTCGCACTCGCGAACGCAGACCTCAAGAGCAAGATCGACAATCCGGGCAACTGGGCCGCGCAGGCGGGGGACTTCTACAACCAGCGCTACAGCAAGCTCGACCAGATCAACAAGGACAACGTCGGCAACCTGCAGGTCGCCTGGACCTTCTCGACCGGCGTGCTGCGCGGCCATGAAGGCTCGCCGCTCGTCATCGACGGCATGATGTACCTCCACACCCCCTTCCCCAACAAGGTCTTCGCGATCGACCTCGACACCCAGAAGATCGTCTGGCGTTACGAGCCGAAGCAGGATCCGTCGGTCATCGCGCAGATGTGCTGTGACACCGTCTATCGCGGCCTCGCCTACGGCGAAGGAAAGATCTTCCTGCAGCAGGCCGACAGCACGCTGGTCGCGCTCGACGCCAAGACCGGCAAGCAGATCTGGAGCGTGGTCAACGGCGATCCCAAGCTCGGCGCGGTCAACACCAACGCCCCGCACGTGTTCGGCGACAAGGTCATCACCGGCATCTCGGGCGGTGAATGGGGCGTACGCGGCTTCCTCGCCGCCTACGACATCAACACCGGCAAGCTGGCGTGGAAGGGCTACAGCACCGGCCCCGACGCCGAGATGCTGATCGACCCCGACAAGACGATGACCTGGACCGACGGCGAACTGAAGCCGGTCGGCAAGGACTCGTCGCTGAAGACCTGGCAGGGCGACCAGTGGAAGATCGGCGGCGGCACGACCTGGGGCTGGTTCAGCTACGACCCCGCGCTCAACCTGGTCTACTACGGCACCGGCAACCCCTCGACCTGGAACCCCTCGCAGCGTCCGGGTGACAACAAGTGGTCGATGACGATCTTCGCCCGCGACCTCAACACCGGCGTCGCCAAGTGGGTCTACCAGATGACGCCGCACGACGAGTGGGACTTCGACGGCGTCAACGAGATGATCCTTGCCGACATCAAGGTCAAGGGCAAGGACACCAAGGCGCTGGTGCACTTCGACCGCAACGGCTTCGCCTACACCATGGACCGCACCAACGGCGCCCTGCTGGTCGCCGAGAAGTACGACCCGACGGTGAACTGGGCCTCGCACGTCGACATGAAAACCGGCCGGCCGCAGGTCGTCGCCGACTTCTCCACCTCGAAGCACACCAACCCCAAGCACGGGCCGGACGTCAACGTGAAGGGCATCTGCCCGGCGGCCCTCGGTACCAAGGACCAGCAGCCCGCGTCCTTCGATCCGAACACCGGCCTGTTCTACGTGCCCACCAACCACGTGTGCATGGACTACGAGCCGTTCGAGGTCGACTACGTCGCCGGCCAGCCCTATGTCGGCGCCACGGTGTCGATGTACCCGACGCCGAACAGCCATGGCGGCATGGGCAACTTCATCGCCTGGAACGCGGGTGAAGGCAAGATCGTGCAGACCAAGCCGGAGAAGTTCTCGGTCTGGAGCGGCGCGCTCAACACCGCGGGCGGCATCTCCTGCTTCGGTACGCTGGAAGGTTACCTGAAGTGCGTCGACGCCAAGGACATCAACAAGGAGCTGTACAGCTTCAAGACCCCGTCCGGCATCATCGGCAACGTGTTCACCTACACGCACAAGGACAAGCAGTACCTCGGCGTGTTCTCGGGCATCGGCGGCTGGGCCGGCATCGGCATGGCGGCGGGCCTGGAGCAGGATACCGACGGCCTGGGCGCGGTCGGCGGCTATCGTGACCTGCAGAACTACACCCAGCTCGGTGGTTCGCTGACGATCTTCGCGCTGCCCAAGCGCTGAGCGCGTCGGAGCGGGTTGCCGCCTCGGCGGCGACCGGCGGCCCGGGCGCGCGGCAGTGTCGTGCGGCCCGGG
>JARRBR010000156.1 GCA_029982755.1 Rhodocyclaceae bacterium | reverse complement strand
GGCGTCGCGGGCGAGGCCGCGGATCATGCGCAGGCCGAGGCGCACCGCGGGCTGCTCGGCGGGTGAGGGGCCGGCATCGACCGCCGGCTGGCTGCTCGCGGGCTCGAGCGTGCACTCCCATCCGCTCACCGTGACGTCGGCCGGACGTACCTCCACCCCATGCCGGCGCGCGTCCTGGATCAGCTGCGAGGGCGAGTAGAAGCCCATCGGCTGGCTGTCGAGCAGCGCGGCGAGGAAGGCGGCGGGTTCGAAGCACTTCAACCAGGCCGAGGCATAGACCAGCAGCGCGAAACTGGCGGCGTGGGACTCGGGAAAGCCGTAGCTGCCGAAGCCCTCGATCTGCTGGCACAGGCGCTGGGCGAAGTCGGCGTCGTAGCCCTTGTCGGCCAGGCTTTGCAGCAGCTTCTCGCGATAGCGCTCGAGCTCGCCCTTGCGCCGCCAGGCGCCCATCGCGCGCCGCAGCTGGTCGGCCTCGCCGCCGGTGAAGCCGGCCGCCACCACCGCGAGCTGCATCACCTGCTCCTGGAAGATCGGCACCCCCAGCGTGCGCGCGAGCACCGGGCGGATCTCTTCCTTCAGGTCGTCGAGCGGATCCTCGCCGCGCGCTGCGCGCTCGCGCGCGTGCAGGTAGGGATGGACCATGCCGCCCTGGATCGGGCCGGGGCGCACGATGGCGACCTCCACCACCAGGTCGTAGAAGCGGCGCGGCTTCAGGCGCGGCAGCATGGTCATCTGCGCGCGCGACTCGACCTGGAACACCCCGACCGAGTCGGCGCGCGACAGCATCGCGTACACCTCGTCCCGTTCACGCTCGATGCTGGCCAGCGTCAGCGGCCGGCCGCGCCACGCCGAGGCCAGCGCCAGGCCGCGGCGCAGCGCCGACAGCATGCCGAGCGCGAGCACGTCGACCTTCATCAGGCCGACCGCATCGAGGTCGTCCTTGTCCCACTGGATCACGGTGCGCTCGGGCATTGCGGCGTTCTCGACCGGGACCAGCTCGTCGAGCCGGCCGCGGGCGATGACGAAGCCGCCGACGTGCTGCGACAGGTGGCGCGGAAAGCCGATCAGCTCCTCGGTCAGCGCCACCAGCCGGCGGGTGACCGGGCTGGCGGGGTCGAGCCCGGCCTCCATCAGGCGCTCGGGCAGGATGCGGCGGCCGTCGAACCAGTGGTGCTCGCGCGTCAGGCGTTCGATCTGCGTCTCGTCCAGGCCGAGCGCGCGGCCGACGTCGCGCAGCGCGCTGCGGGCGCGGTAGCTGATCACGGTGGCGGCGAGCGCGGCACGCTCGCGACCATACTTGCGGTAGATGTACTGGATGACCTCCTCGCGCCGCTCGTGCTCGAAATCGACGTCGATGTCCGGGGGTTCGTTGCGCTCGCGCGAGATGAAGCGCTCGACCAGCATGATGCCCAGGGTCGGATCGACTTCGGTGATGCCCAGCGCCCAGCACACCACCGAATTCGCCGCCGAGCCGCGGCCCTGGCACAGGATGCCGGCCCCGCGGGCGAAGCGGACGATGTCATGCACGGTGAGGAAATAGGACTCGTAGCCGAGCTCGGCGATGAGCCCCAGTTCGTGCTCGATCTGCGCGCGCACCGGGGGTGGCGCGGGGTCGTCGGCCGGCCGGGGCGGGCTTGCGGTGGGGGCGGGCGTGGCGATGCGCGGCGCCGGGCTGGCGTGCCTGTCCGCGCTCGGAGCGGGCTCGAAGCAGGTCCTTGGCGAGTCGCTGCAGGTCGGGTGGCGCAGGCCCAACCGGCCGTAGCGCCACCTCAGCCCGCCTTCCACCAGCCGGCGCAGCCAGCTCGCCGGGGTTTCGCCGGCGGGGACGAGTTCGGCCGGGTACTCGTAGCGCAGCTCGTCCAGGGAGAAGGTGCAGCGCGCGGCGACCGCCAGGGTTTCGGCGAGCAGCGCGGGCGGGTAGCGGCGGGCGAGGGTGTCGCGGTCGTGCAGGCGCTGCTCGGCATTGGCGGCCAGCGCCAGCCCGGCCTCGGCCACGCTGCAGTGCAGGCGCAGCGCGCTCATCACGTCGGCCAGCGGGCGGCGGGCGGGGTCGTGCATCAGCGCGCCGCTGGCGGCCACGGCCGGGATGCCGGCGGCGCGCGCGACGCGGCGCAGCAGGGTGATGCGCGCGCGGTCGCGGCCATCCACCCGCAACTCCACCGCCATCCAGGCGCGGCCGGGAAAGCGCCCGGCGAGCCACTCGGCCTCCGCCTGCAGGCCTGCGCAGGCGGCCTCGGTGCCGGCGCGGGGCGGGAACGCGGGTGGCGGCACGAGCAGCGCGAGACATCCGGGCAGGTCGTCGATCATGTCCCGCGTCAGCCGGTATTCCCCCTTGCCGGCGGCGCGCCGGGCCCGGGTGATCAGCCGCGACAGCTGGCCGTAGCCGGCGCGGTCGGTGGCGAGCAGCACGATGCAGGGGCCGTCCGCGAGCTGCAGCTCGCTGCCCATGATCAGCCGTGGGCGCTGCGCCGCGGGCAGGGCCTGCAGCGCGCGATGGGCGCGCACCACGCCGGCCAGCGAGCACTCGTCGGTGAGCGCGATCGCGGCGTAGCCGAAGGCCGCCGCCTGCGCGACCAGCTCCTCGGGGTGCGAGGCGCCGCGCTGGAAGCTGAAATTGCTCAGGCAGTGGAGTTCGGCATACTCTGTGACCATTGGTTGACTGTAAAAAAATACAGTCATCAAGGCAAGGGCGGGCCGGTTTCGCCCGGCCGGCGGAGAAGTTTCGGGTCCACCGCAATCGCGCAAGGCTGGCGCGCTGTTAAAATCCCGCCCCTGTATCTTCCTCAAGGGCGTGGTCGCCGACCGCGCGCGTTCTCACTGCCTGGCCTGGATGGCCGCAAAGGAGCCCTTCATGTCCTTCACCACGTCCCGCAAGGTGCTGTTCGGCGCGTTGGCGCTGGCGTTCGCGATGGCTGCGCCGGTCCATGCGCAGCAGAAATCGGTGTCGATTACCGCGATCGTCGAACACCCGGCGCTCGATTCCGTCCGCGATGGCGTCAAGGAGGCGCTCGCCGCCGCCGGCTTCGAGGACGGCAAGAACCTGAAGTGGCAGTACCAGAGCGCCCAGGGCAACACCGGCACCGCGGCGCAGATCGCGCGCAAGTTCGTCGGCGACAAGTCGGACGTGATCGTCGCCATCGCCACCCCCTCGGCGCAGGCCGTGGCCGCGGCGACCAAGGACATCCCGCTGGTGTATTCGGCGGTGACCGACCCGGTGGCGGCCAAGCTGGTGCCGTCGATGGCGGCCTCGGGCACCAACGTCACCGGCGTTTCCGACGCCCTCGAACTCGAGAAGCAGATCGAGCTCATCAAGCGCGTGACCCCCAACGCCAAGCGCGTGGGCATGGTGTTCAACCCGGGCGAGGCCAACTCGGTGGTGGTGCTGGAGCAGATGCGCGAACTGCTGCCCAAGCACGGCATGAGCCTGGTGGATGCGGCGGCGCCGCGTTCGGTCGACGTCGGTTCGGCCGCGCGCAGCCTGATCGGCAAGGTCGACGTGTTCTACACCAGCACCGACAACAACGTCGTGTCGGCCTACGAGGCCCTGGTCAAGGTCGGCATGGATGCCAAGATCCCGCTGGTCGCGGCCGATACCGACAGCGTCGCGCGCGGCGCGGTGGCGGCGTACGGCATGGACTACAAGGCGCTGGGCGTGCAGACCGGGCAGATGGTGGTGCGCATCCTCAAGGGCGAGAAGCCGGGCGCCATCGCCTCCGAGACCAGCAACAAGGTCGAGCTGCACGTGAACCCGGGCGCGGCCCAGAAGCAGGGCGTCACCCTGTCCGACGAACTCGTCAAGGACGCCTCCAAGGTCGTCCAGTAAGGACGGTCCGGCCGGACCCGCACGCGGTCGGCTGGTGCCGGCCGCGGCGGGCGCTCTTTAGAGGGCGTCCGCCTCGTATTCCCTCCAACGGTATTCCTCATGTCCCTCTACACCCTGCTCGGGGCGCTGGAGATCGGTCTGATCTTCAGCCTGGTCGCCCTCGGCGTGTACATCTCCTTCCGCCTGCTGCGCTTTCCTGACCTGACCGTCGACGGCAGCTTCCCGCTCGGCGGCGCGGTGGCCGCGACCATGATCGCCGCCGGCTACGATCCCTTCACCTCGACCATCGTGGCGACGATCGCCGGCGCGGTCGCAGGCCTGATCACCGGCTGGCTCAACGTGCGCCTGAAGATCATGGACCTGCTCGCCAGCATCCTGATGATGATCGCGCTGTACTCGATCAACCTGCGCATCATGGGCAAGCCCAACGTGCCGCTGATCATGGAGCCCACCGTCTTCAACCTGCTGCAGCCCGAGGCGCTGGCCGACTACGTCTTCCGCCCGCTGCTGCTGGTGTTCGTGGTGCTGGCGGTCAAGCTGCTGCTCGATGCCTATTTCTCGACCCAGAGCGGCCTGGCGATCCGCGCCACCGGCTCGAACGCGCGCATGGCGCGCGCCCAGGGCGTCAATACCGGGCTGGCGGTGCTGGCCGGCATGGCGCTGTCGAACGCACTGGTGGGCCTGGCCGGGGCGCTGTTCGCGCAGACCCAGGGCGGGGCGGACATCTCGATGGGGGTGGGCACGATCGTCATCGGCCTCGCGGCGGTGATCGTCGGCGAGAGTCTGCTGCCCTCGCGCAAGCTCTACCTGGCGACGATCGCGGTCATCGTCGGCGCCATCGTCTATCGCTTCTTCATCGCGCTCGCGCTCAACTCGGATTTCATCGGCCTGCAGGCGCAGGATCTCAACCTCGTCACCGCGGTGCTGGTGACGGTCGCGCTGGTGGTGCCCAAGCTGCGCGCGCACTGGTCCGGAAAGAAGGGGAACTGAGATGCTGAAAGCAACCGACCTGCGCCTGACCTTCAACCCCGGCACGCCGATCGAGACCCAGGCCCTGCGCGGCATGACGCTGGAGATCCCGACCGGGCAGTTCGTCACCGTGATCGGCTCCAACGGCGCCGGCAAGTCGACCTTCCTGAATGCCGTGTCCGGCGAGCAGCGCGTCGACAGCGGCACGATCGAGATCGACGGCATCGACATGACCCGCCTGCCGGTATGGGCGCGCGCGCGCCACGTCGCGCGCGTGTTCCAGGATCCGCTCGCCGGCACGTGCGAGGACCTGACCATTGAGGAGAACATGGCACTCGCCAAGATGCGCGGCGAGCGCCGCGGCTTCTCGTTCGCGGTCAAGCCGGCGCTGCGCGAGGAGTTCCGTGCGCAACTGGCCACGCTCGGCCTCGGCCTGGAGAACCGCCTCTCGGACCGCATCGGCCTGCTCTCGGGCGGCCAGCGCCAGGCGGTCAGCCTGCTGATGGCGGCGCTGCAGCCCTCGCGCCTGCTGCTGCTCGACGAGCACACCGCGGCGCTCGACCCGCGCACCGCAGCCTTCGTCCTGGAACTCACCGTGCGCATCGTTGCCGAGCACAAGCTCACCACGATGATGGTCACCCACTCGATGCGCCAGGCGCTCGACGTGGGCCAGCGCACCGTGATGCTGCACCAGGGCCGGGTCGTGCTCGACGTCGCCGGCACCGAGCGCGAGGGCCTCGACGTGCATCACCTGCTCGACATGTTCGAGAAGGTGCGCGGCGAGGAAATCGACGACGACGCGCTGCTGCTGGGCTGAGTCCGCGGGCTGCGTCCTTTCCCGCGCACCGTCCGTCCTCACGACCTGCCCGATCTCCCGAATTCAAACGAAACACCACCGAACGCAACGATGACCTCCGCTTCCCGTCCCGTCCGCACCCGCTTCGCTCCCAGCCCCACCGGTTATCTCCACATCGGCGGCGCGCGCACCGCGCTGTTCTCCTGGGCCTTCGCCCGCCGTCACGGCGGCAAGTTCATCCTGCGCATCGAGGACACCGACGTCGCCCGCTCCACGCCGGAGGCGGTGCAGGCCATCCTCGACGGCATGGAATGGCTGGGCCTGTCCCATGACGAGGGGCCGTTCTACCAGATGCAGCGCATGGACCGGTACAAGGCGGTCATCCAGCAGATGCTGACCGCCGGCACCGCCTACCACTGCTACATGTCGGCCGAGGAGCTCGAGCGCATCCGCGAGGAGCAACGGGCCCGCGGCGAGAAGCCGCGCTACGACGGCCGCTGGCGCCCCGAGCGGGGCAAGACCCTGCCGCAGCCGCCGGAGGGCGTGCAGCCGGTGGTGCGCTTCCGCAACCCGACCGAGGGCGTTGTCGCCTGGGACGACCTGGTCAAGGGCCGCATCGAGATCGCCAACGCCGAACTGGACGACTTCATCATCGCCCGCGCCGACGGCACGCCGACCTACAACTTCTGCGTGGTGGTGGACGACTGGGACATGGGCATCACCCA
>JARRBR010000155.1 GCA_029982755.1 Rhodocyclaceae bacterium | reverse complement strand
CGAGCAGAAGTACCGCCAGCGCTACGTCGACCTGATCATGAACGAGCAGTCGCGCTTCACCTTCGTCGCGCGCAGCCGCATGGTGCAGTCGATCCGCAACTACATGACCGGCCACGGCTTCCTCGAGGTCGAGACGCCGATGATGCACCCGATCCCGGGCGGCGCCGCGGCCAAGCCCTTCATCACCCACCACAACGCGCTCGACATGGAGCTGTTCCTGCGCATCGCGCCCGAGCTGTACCTGAAGCGCCTGGTGGTGGGCGGCTTCGAGAAGGTGTTCGAGGTCAACCGCAACTTCCGCAACGAAGGCCTCAGCCCGCGCCACAACCCCGAATTCACGATGATGGAGTTCTACGAGGCGTACGCGAACTACAAGACGCTGATGGACTTCACCGAGGGCCTGATCCGCCAGGCCGCGCGCGAGGCGCTGGGCACCGAGTCCTTCGTCTACCAGGGTCGCGAGCTGGACCTCTCCAAGCCCTTCCACCGCCTGACCATCGTGCAGGCGATCCGCAAGTACCACCCGGGCTTCACCGAAGAGCAGCTCGCCGACGCCGCTTGGCTGAAGGAGAAGATCGTCGCCTTCGGCGAGAAGGTGAAGCCGGGTGGCCTGGGCAGCCTGCAGTTGCAGCTCTTCGAAGCCTGCGCCGAGGCCGAACTGTGGGAGCCGACCTTCATCATCGACTACCCGGTCGAAGTCTCGCCGCTGGCGCGCGCCTCGGACACCGACCCCGAGATCACCGAGCGCTTCGAGCTCTTCATCGTCGGCCGCGAGATCGCCAACGGCTTCTCCGAGCTCAACGACCCCGAGGACCAGGCCGCGCGGTTCCGCGCCCAGGTCGAGGCCAAGGAAGCCGGCGACGAGGAAGCCATGTACTACGACGCCGACTACATCCGCGCGCTGGAATACGGCCTGCCCCCGACCGGCGGCTGCGGCATCGGCATCGACCGCCTGGTGATGCTGCTGACCGACGCGCCGGCGATTCGCGACGTGATCCTGTTCCCGCAGATGCGTCCGGAATATTCGGCCGCCGCCGCGGTCCAGGACCGCGAACTCTGAGCGCCCCGGCCATCGCGCAGCGCGTGTCGCCGCTGCGCGCTGGCGGATGATTCGCCCGCGGCTCGCCCCATGCCGATCATCCCGGCCCGCCTCGAACACACGCCCGAAGGCGTGCTGTACTCGAGCGCCTTCGCCGACGCCTATCACTCGCGCGACGACGCGCTCGGCCAGGCCCGCCACGTCTTCCTCGCCGGCAACGGCCTGCCCGGACGCTGGCAGCGGCGCGAGCGCTTCACCATCGTCGAGACCGGCTTCGGTGCCGGGCTCAACTTCCTCGCCACCTGGGCGGCCTGGCGCGAAGACCCGCTGCGCTGCGCCCGCCTGCACTTCGTGTCCTGCGAGCGCCAGCCCTTCCGCCGCGAGGATCTCGCCAGCATCCATGCGCGCTGGCCGCAGTTCGCCGCACAGGCTGCCGAACTGCAGGCGCAGTGGCCGGTGCTCGCCCCCGGACTGCACCGCCTCAACCTCGACGACGGCCGGGTCACGCTCACCCTCTTCCTCGGCGAGGCCGCCGACGGGCTCTCGCAGCTGGTGGCGCGCGCCGACGCCTTCTTCCTCGACGGCTTCGCCCCCGCCCGGAACCCCGACATGTGGTCGGCGCGCATCTTCCATCTGCTCGCCCGCCTGGGCGCGCCGGACGCCACCCTGGCGACCTGGTCGGTCGCCGGCAGCGTGCGCGAGGGCCTGCGGTACGCCGGCTTCGAGCTGGAGAAGGCCCCCGGCTTCGGCGGCAAATGGCAGATGCTGCGCGGCCGGCTCGCACGCCCTGCGTCCGACGACGCGGCGCCGGCCGATCCGGCGTCCCGCCACGCGCTGGTGATCGGTGCCGGCATCGCCGGCTGCACGGTGGCCGAGCGCCTCGCCGAACGCGGCTGGCGCATCGACCTGATCGACGCCGCCTCCGCCCCCGGCCAGGGCGCCTCCGGCAATCTCGCCGGCGTGCTGCGCCCGCTCCCCAGCCTCGACGACAACCGCATGAGCCGGCTCACGCGTGCCGGCAGCCTGTTTGGCTGGCGCCACATCGACCGCCTGGCGGCGCGCGGCTTTCCCGTCCGCGCCGAGGCCTGCGGCGTGCTGCATCTGGGGCGCGATGCGAAGCAGGAGGCGAAGATGCGGGCGGTCGTCGAACGCCTCGCGCTGCCCCCCGAGCATCTCGCCTGGGTGGATGGGGCACGGGCCGCGGAGATCGCCGGCTGCGCGGTGGCCGGCGGCGGCTGGTGGTTCGCCGGCAGCGGCTGGGTGCAGCCACCCAGCCTGTGCGCCGCCAGCGTCGCTGCAGCGGGCACGAAGCTGCGTACGCACTTCGGCCGCCGCGTCGCCGGCCTGCGGCGCGAATCCGACGGCTGGTGCGCGCTCGCCGCCGACGGTAGCGCGATCGCCTCGGCACCGGTAGCGATCCTCGCCGCGGGCGTCGGCTCCCGCGACTTCGAGCTCGCGGCGGCCCTGCCCGTCGTCAGCGCCCGCGGCCAGGTCTCGCACCTGCCCGCCGCGGCAGGCAGCGCGCCCCGCGTCGTGGTCTGCCGCGGCGGTTACGTCAGCCCCGCGCTCGACGGCCTGCGCTGCGCCGGCGCCACCTTCGCCGTCGATGACGACGAACCGGCGCTGCGCCCCGCCGATCACGCCGACAACCTGGAAAAGCTCGACGCGATGCTGCCGGGCTTCGCGCGCGGCTTCGACCCGGCGACGCTGGCCGGGCGCGTCGGCTTTCGTCCCGCCTCGCCCGACCGCCTGCCGATGATCGGCGCTGCCCCCGTGCGCAGCCCCCCGTCGGCGAAAGCCGGGCTCGCGGACGTGAGCCGTCACCCCGACCTCCATGTACTGTCGGGCTACGGCGCCCGCGGCCTGGTGTGGTCGGCGCTGGCCGCCGAGCTCCTCGCCAGCCGGCTCGAGGGCGATCCGCTACCGCTCACCCGCCACCTGTGCGAGGCGGTCGATCCCGGGCGCTTCGTCCTGCGCCCCGTCGCCGCCGGGCCGCTCACCGAATGAAGGCGCGCGAAGTGGAGGCACTGCGCACGGTCCTGGACTCGACCGCCTTCCGCCTCGAAGCCACGCAGGACCTCGCCCGCGTGGGCGACTGGGAGCTCGACCGCCACAGCGGGCGCATGCACTGGTCGCGCCAGCTCTTCCGCCTGTTCGATCGCCCGGAGGCGCTCGGTGTGCCCGACATCAACGAGGCGCTCGCCTACTACAGCCCGGCCTCGCTCGAGCGCACGCGCGACCTGTTCTGGCAGGCGATCGACACCGGCAAGCGCTGCGCGCTGGAGCAGGAGGTGATCCTGCCCTCCGGCCAGGTTCGCCACCACCTCACCGTGATCGTGCCGGTCAGCGACGTCCAGGGCCAGGTGTACAAGCTCTACGGCACCGTGCAGGACATCACCGAGCGCAGGCGGATGGAGGCCGAGCGTCTGGAGCACCTCGCCCGCCTGGAGACCCTGACCCGCCACCTCGTCGCCATCGAGGAGCGCGAGCGCCGCGAGCTGGCGAGCGCGCTGCACGACCGCGCCAGTCCCAACCTGGCCGCGCTACGCATCCTGTTCGCCAACCTCGCCGCCCACCTCGCCGAGACCCTGCCCGCCACGGCACGCGCCGGGATCGAGCCGATGCTCGACGACGCCGCTGCACTGCTTGCCGACACCACCGCCGGCATCCGCGAGATCTGCACCAACCTGCGCCCGGCCACGCTTGACTACGGCGGTCTCGTGCCCGCGCTCGACGAATACGTGAGCCAGTTCCGCCAGCGCACCGGGGTAGACGCGGGGGTCGAGATCGCGCCCGGCACCGACACCCGCGTGCTCAGCCATGCCGCCAAGACGCTGTGCTTCCGGCTCGTCCAGGAGGCGCTGACCAACTGCGCCAAGCATGCGCGGGCCGGCGGCGTGCGCATCCGCCTGGAGCATGATGCCGACCGCTTCCGCCTGACCGTGACCGACGACGGCGTCGGCTTCGACCTGTCCCGGCTCGGCGAGGCGGGGAGCACCCCCGGGCTGGGTCTGATCACCATGCGCGAACGGGTGGAGCTCGCCGGCGGCCACTTCCGGCTGCGCACCCGGCCGGGCGAAGGCACCGGGATCGTGGTCGAGCTGCCCTGCCCGGCTGCGTCCATTCCGCCCTGTGAGCCTCCGCGATGAGCCTGCGCATCGTCCTCGCCGACGACCACCAGATGTTCCGCCACGCGCTGCGCGCGCTGCTGGCCCGCGAGCCCGCCTTCGAAGTGGTCGCCGAGGCCGCGAGCGGCGAGGAGGTGCTGGCGATCGCCGCCGCGCAACCGGTCGATCTGGTGTGCATGGACATCGCCATGCCGGGCATGAACGGCATCGAGGCCACCCGCCGCCTGCTGGCGGAAAATCCCGGCATCCGGGTGATCGGGCTGTCGGCCTTCGCCGACCGCCAGTTCGTCCTCGACCTGCTCGACGCCGGCGCTCGCGGCTACATCACCAAGGCCGAGGCCGGCGACGAGCTGCTGCGCGCGATCCGCACCGTGCGCGAGGGTCGCATCTACCTGTGCCCCGACGTCGCCGCCACGGTGACGGGTGCGCTGCTCGACCGCGGCAGCCTCTACGCCGCCACGCCCCGGCTCACCGAGCGCGAGCGCCAGGTGCTGCAACTGATCGCCGAAGGGCTGACCTCGGCGCAGATCGGCGACCGCCTGCACATCGCCGCCTCGACGGTGGACGTGCATCGCCGCAACCTGATGCGCAAGCTCGACCTGCACAACATCGCCGAGCTCACCCGTTATGCCATCGCCCGCGGCATCAGCCCCGCCACGCGGCCGGCAGACGGCGGAGCAGCGGGCTGAGCCCGCCGCGCCGGGCTGCCCTACCGGTTTCACGGTAGGCGAAACACGCCGAACGCGGTATGTGCCCGGAGTGGGCAATGACCTAAGATCCCGGGTCGGAGACATTCCCACGGCATCATTCCTGGAGACATTGCCATGACGACCCATCCCGCCTACCAGAAGCTCGCTGAAACCGCACACAACAATGCCGAGCAGCTGCAGGCCTACGCCCTGATCGCGCTCGACGCCTCGGAGAGGCTGCTGGCCATCCACTTCGGCGCCGCGCGCTCGGTGTGCGAATCGCTGTCTACCAGCCCGGCTCCGCTCGTCGGCGCCGACGTCCAGGACACGCTGGCGAAGCAGGCCGTCGCGCAGACCCGCAACCTCGAGCAGTTCGGCGACTATCTGCGCCGCGTGAATGAAGTCTGCGCGGACGCGCAGAGCGAGCTCGTCGAACTCGGTAGCCGCCAGTTCGAACAGTTCCAGCAGTCGTTCAGCGCCCTGCTGCACGAAGCGCGCACGCTGAACCTGGTGAGCCCGCTGGAAGCGATGACTGCGCCCGAAGCGCGCAGCCGCGGCGGCATGCGCAAGGCCGCCTGAAGCCCGGCGTCCGCCTGAAAGTACGAAAGCCCCGGCTCGCCGGGGCTTTCGTCTTTATGGGGTGCTGCGGCCGGGCGGGCGGGCAGATCGATCGCCCCGCCCGCCTCGGCATTCAGAGATGGCGATCGAGGCGAGCCAGCACGCGCTCGCGTCCTAGCACCTCGAGCACCGCGTCGATCGCGGGCGTCTGCGGCACGCCCAGCACCGCGACCCGCAGCGGGATCGCCACCTGCGGCATCTTCAGGCCGTGCTCGCCCATGGTGTCCTTGATCGCCTGGCTGAGCGCCGCCCTGTTCCACTCCGCTGCCGCCAGGCGCGCGCGCAGGCTGGCGAGCGCCGCCTTGGCGACCTCGGTCAGATGCTGTCCGATCACCTCCGGCGCCGGATGCACGTCGGCGACGAAGAGCTCGGCTGCATCGGCCAGTTCGTTGAGATTGGCGACGCGATCCTTGTACAGCGCTACCACTGCCTCCAGCGTCACGCCGGTTTCGGGGTTCACCTCGCGGCGCGCCAGGCGGTTGGCAACCTCGGCGGCGAGGAAGCCGTCGTCCGCCTTCCTGATGTACTGCGCGTTGAGCCAGTTGAGCTTCTCGGTGTTGAACTGCGCCGCCGAGGGCGTGATGTGGTCGAGGTCGAACCACTCGACGAACTGCTGACGACTGAAGACTTCATCGTCGCCGTGGCTCCAGCCCAGACGCGCCAGGTAGTTGATCACCGCCTCGGGCAGGTAGCCATCCTCGTCGTACTGCATCACGCTCACCGCGCCGTGGCGCTTCGACAGCTTGGTGCCGTCGTCGCCGAGGATCATCGACAGGTGGGCGTAGAGCGGCACCTCGGCACCGAGCGCACGCAGCACGTTGATCTGGCGCGGAGTGTTGTTGACATGGTCGTCGCCGCGAATGACGTGGGTGATGCCCATGTCCCAGTCGTCCACCACCACGCAGAAGTTGTAGGTCGGCGTGCCGTCGGCGCGGGCGATGATGAAGTCGTCCAGTTCG
>JARRBR010000154.1 GCA_029982755.1 Rhodocyclaceae bacterium | reverse complement strand
CGCCCGCCGCCCCGGCACCTTCATGTACCACCCGCACGCCGACGAGATGGTGCAGATGGCGATGGGCATGATGGGCTTCTGGGTCACGCACCCGCGCGAGGCGCAC
The DNA here is from genome assembly GCA_029982755.1 of Rhodocyclaceae bacterium. Taxonomy (GTDB): domain Bacteria; phylum Pseudomonadota; class Gammaproteobacteria; order Burkholderiales; family Rhodocyclaceae; genus Thauera. The sequence goes on along the minus strand of JARRBR010000154.1, from coordinate 6,342 downwards.
CCGCACATCGCGCGCGTCGACCGCGACTTCTGCTTCCTGCTCAACGCCTACGACATCGAGCCCGGCAGCTACGTGCCGAAGATCAACACCATGCTCGATTTCAACCTGTGGACCTGGAACAGCCGCGCCTTCCCCGGCATCGACTCGCTCAACGTCAGGAAGGGCGACCGCGTGCGGGTGCGCATCGGCAACCTGACGATGACCAACCACCCGATCCACATCCACGGCCACGAGTTCGAGGTGACCGGCACCGACGGTGGGCCGACGCGCCCCGAGTCGCGCTGGCCCGAGGTCACCACCGACGTGGCGGTGGGCCAGATGCGCCAGATCGAGTTCATCGCCGACGAGGAAGGCGACTGGGCGATGCACTGCCACAAGTCGCACCACACCATGAACGCGATGGGCCACGACGTGCCGACCATGATCGGCGTCGATCATCGCGGCCTGGTCGAGAACATCCAGAAGCTGGTGCCCGACTACATGCTGATGGGCGAGCGCGGCATGGCCGACATGGGCGAGATGGAGATGGCGCTGCCCGACAACACCCTGCCGATGATGACCGGGCAGGGGCCGTTCGGCGCGGTCGAGATGGGCGGCATGTTCACCGTGCTCAAAGTGCGCCGCGAGCAGAAGCCGGGCGACTACCGCGACCCGGGTTGGTTCAAGCATCCGAAAGGAACGGTGGCCTACGAGTGGGCGGGGGCGTCGCTGCCCGAGCCCGCGCGCAGCGACGCTGCTGGACCGTCGAGCATGCCGCGTAGGCGGAATGGGCAGTCCGTCGAGATGAGCGTACGCAAGCCCGGCGGCCACTCGGCTCATTGAAGCCGAACGCGATGCGACCGGCGCAAACCACAAACCAATGAAGACTCACCCACCACAGAGACGGAGATCCCCATGAAAGGTCGTCGCCGATTCATTGCCACCGGCCTTGCCGCCGGTGTGCTTGCCGTTCACCGCAGCGCGCTCCCCCATGGCAATGCCGAGCATGCGGACAAGACCGCGTCCGACACCCCCAAGGAGCAGCAGGACTGGGGGATCGCGGGCGATGGGAATGCCGTCGCGAGAACGATCGCCATCGTGATGACCGACGAGATGCGCTTCGTCCCCGACCGCATCGAGGTGCGCCTGGGCGAGACGATCCGCTTCACCCACGAGAACCGCGGCGCGGTGATGCACGAGATGGTGATCGGCACGCCCGAGACGCTCGCCGAGCACGCTGAACTGATGCAGCGCTTCCCCGAGATGGAGCATGAGGAGCCATGGATGGCGCACGTCGCGCCCGGCGCGCGGGGCGAGATGGTCTGGCGCTTCAACCGCGCCGGCGACTTCCAGTTCGCCTGCCTGATTCCCGGCCATTTCCAGGCCGGCATGATCGGCACCATCAAGGTTGGCTGACAGAAATGTAATCCACGCGTCAGCCTCCCGTCGGTGGGCGCTGCGCACAATGAGCCGGACTTTCCACACCCGGCCGGAATCCCCAACCCCCTGGAGAAATACATGATGAAGAAGACCCTGCTCACCACCGCATTCATGGCCATGATCGGCGGCGCACCGCTCGCCCTGGCGCAGACCGACCACGACGACCACCACGGCGGCGCGAGCGCTGCGGCCGAGGCTCCGCTGGCCGAAGGCACGGTCAAGAAGATCGACAAGTCGGCAGGCAAGCTCACCATCGCCCACGGCCCGCTCGCGTCGCTCAACATGCCGCCGATGACCATGGTGTTCCGCGCCGCCGAGCCGGGCCTGCTCGAGCAGGTGAAGGTCGGCGACAAGATCCGTTTCGCGGTCGAGCGCGTCGGTGGCGCCCTGACGGTCACGGCAGTCGAACCCATGCTGTGATGCTTCGCCCACGGGCGTGACGCATTCCATCGCGGATCTCCGCCCGGGCGCCGGCCCGGGCGGGGGAGCGGAATGCGTGCGCCGAGTTCCTCGATCATGCCCCCGACCGCAAGCCGGAATCCCGTCTCCATGAAATCCCCGTTCGCAGTGGCAGCGCGCCGTGTGCCACGACCCGCGGTGCTCGCGCTGGCACTCGCGCTCACAGCCGGCACCGCCTGGAGCCAGGGCGTGCCCGAGGCCTCCACGCTCGGTTCCACCGCCCAGGCGCTGATCGAGCATGCGCGCCAGGCCAACCCCGGCTTCGCCGCCGCCCGCGCTGAAGCCTCCGCCGCGCAGGAGCGCGTGACCCCGGCCGGCGCGCTGCCCGACCCGCGCTTCGAGCTCGAGCTGATGGACGCCACCAACACCATGAACGGGCGCTCGGCCTCGCTGCTGCCCGGCCAGGTGGGCGAGACCCGCTACCGCATCACCCAACCGCTACCGGGGTGGGGCAAGCGCGAGCTGGCGGTGAAGGCCGCCGAGGCGCAGGTCACCCAGGCCGACGCAATGCGCGACGCGGCGTGGACGGAACTCGCGGCGAAGATCGAGGCGCTGTGGCTGCGCTACTACGCCGCCGATCGCGAGCTGGTCCTCAACCGCGAGGCGCTGACCCTGCTGCAGGGCCTGGAAGAGCTCAGCCTCGCCCGCTACGAGCTCGGCCTCCTGCCGCAGCAGGCGGTGCTGCGCATGCAGCGCGAGATCACCGCCCAGCGCCTGGCGCTGGTCGAGCTCGAGCAGCGTCGCAAGGGACTGGCCGCGGGGCTCAACGGCCTGCTCGGTCGCGCACACGACGCAGCGCTCGCCGCGCCCGCCGATCCCGCGCCCTTGCCCGACGGGCTGACGCCGGACGCCCTGTTCGAGGCGGCCGCCAGCGCCAACCCGGAAGTCCGGGTCGCCGCCAACGGCATCGACGTCGCCCGCGCCGAGCGCGCGCGCACCTACCAGGACCGCCTGCCGGACTTCGCCGTCGGCGTGACCAATAACCGCCCCTACGAAGGTAAGGCCTCGTGGGACGTGATGTTCGAGGTGATGATCCCGCTCCAGCAGGCCAGCCGGCGTGCGAAGGAGCGCGAGGCCGAATACATGCTGCTGGCGGCCGAGGCGCGGCGCGAGGATGCCCGGGCGCGCGCGTCGGGCGAGCTCGGCGGCGCCTGGTCGATGTATGCGCAGGGCCGGGAGACCTTGCGCCTGCTCGCGCACACGCTGCTGCCGCAGGCACAGGCCACGCGCGACGCCAGCCGCGCGGCGCTCGCCAGCGGCACGGTCGATTTCGACAGCGTCATCGAGGCCGAGCGCCAGCTCATCGACATCCGCACGCGCCAGCTCCAGACCGAGCTCGATACCCGGCTGGCGCTGACCGAGATCAGGAAATTGACAGGGGAATACAAGTGAGCGTTGCGCTGCGGATGACGATGGTCGCGGTCGCGGTGGCGATCGCTGCGGGCGGGGGCTACTGGTTCGCGCGCATGCAGCATGGGGCGGAGTCCGCCATGGCGGGCGGCGCGGTCGCTGCCGTTGCGCCGGCCGCACAGGCGGCGGACGCGAGTGGTGGTGCAGGAGGTGGGGCAGGAGGGGGCGCCGCTGGCGGCGAACGCAAGATCCTCTACTACCGCAACCCGATGGGCCTGCCCGACACCTCGCCGGTGCCGAAGAAGGACTCGATGGGCATGGACTACATCCCGGTCTATGCCGACGACAAACCGGACGACAGCGGCGCGGTGGTGGTCAGCCCGGCGCGTATCCAGACCCTGGGCGTCAGGACCGCCGAGGTCGAGCTGCGCGCGGTCGATTCGGCCGTGCGCGCCAGCGGCCGCATCGAGATCGACGAGCGCGGGCAGGTGGTGGTGGCACCGCGCTTCGAGGGCTGGATCGAGCGCCTGCACGTGAATGCGGTCGGCGACCCGGTGAAGAAGGGCCAGCCGCTGTTCACCGCCTACAGCCCCGAGCTGCAATCGACCGGCGAGGAACTGCGCATCGCCGAGCGCCTGGCCAGCCAGAGCGCGGCCCACGACCCGGTGGCGAGCGAATCCGCGCGTCGCCTGGCCGAGGCGACGCGCGCGCGCTTGCGCAACCTGCAGGTCGCCGGCCAGGCCGGAGCGCGCCAGGTCTTCCACGCACCGGTGAGCGGTGTCGTGCTTGAGAAGGAAGCCATCGAGGGCGGGCGCTTCATGCCCGGCGAGGCGCTGTTCCGCATCGCGGACCTGTCCCGGGTGTGGATCATCGCCGACGTCTACGAGCAGGACCTCGCCCGCGTGCGGGTCGGGCAGGCGGCACAGGTCAGCCTTGACGCTTATCCGGGCCGCAGCTTCGAGGCGCGGGTCGGCTACCTCTATCCGACGCTGGACACGGCCACGCGCAGCACCCGCGTGCGGCTGGAGCTCGACAACCCGGAGGGCCTGCTGCGCCCGGGGATGTTCGCCCAGGTCGCGCTGGCGGCGGGCGACCCAGCCCCGAAGGCGGTGGTGCCCAGCTCGGCGATCATCGACGACGGCGAGCGCCGGGTGGTGCTGCTCGCGCTCGGCGAGGGACGCTTCAGGCCGCAGCCGGTGAAGCTGGGCGAGCGCGGCCGGGATGTGGTCGAGGTGCTCGAAGGCGTGGCGCCGGGCGATCGTGTGGTGGTCTCGGCCAACTTCCTGATCGACTCGGAGAGCCAACTCAAGGCGGCACTCTCCAACCTGGTCGAACCCCAAGCCGGCGAGCAGGCTCAGGCGAGCCCGACCCGCTATGAAGCGCAAGGGACGTTCGATGCCCTCGATGCCGAAACGGGCAGCGTGACGATGACGCATGGCGAGATCCCGGCCCTCCAGTGGCCGGCGATGACCATGGACTTCATGATTGCCGATCCGGCGCTGGTGAAGGACATCGCCCCAGGCTCGGCGGTGCGTTTCGTCTTTGAGGCGGGCGAACCCGGTGAGTACATCATCACGGGCATCGAGCCGGTTGCGAGTAGCGCGGCGGCTCCGGCCGCCGCTGGCCATGCGGGGCACTGAGATGGACGCCCCTGTGATGGAACCTTCAAGCGCTGTACCCACCGATACGGCAGCGAGGCCGGCTGCGCCCGGCCTGCTCGATCGCGTCATCGACTGGTCGGCGCGCAATGTCTTCCTGGTGCTGCTCGCCACCCTGTTCCTGATCGGCGGCGGCCTCTACGCCGTCAAGAAGACGCCGCTCGACGCGCTGCCTGACCTGTCCGACGTGCAGGTCATCGTCTACACCGACTACCCCGGCCAGGCGCCGCAGGTGGTCGAGGATCAGGTCACCTATCCGCTCACGACCTCGATGCTGGCGGTGCCGCGCGCGAAGGTGGTGCGCGGCTTCTCGATGTTCGGCGCGTCCTACGTGTATGTGATCTTCGAGGACGGCACCGACATCTACTGGGCACGCTCGCGCGTGCTCGAATACCTGAGCTCGGCCGCCGGCCGCCTGCCGCAGGGCGTCGCGCCGCAGATCGGGCCGGACGCGACCGGCGTGGGCTGGGTCTACCAGTACGCGGTGCTCGGCAAGGACATGAGCCTCGCCGACACCCGCAGCCTGCAGGACTGGTACGTGCGCTACCAGCTCACCAAGGCACAGGGCGTGTCCGAAGTGGCGAGCATCGGCGGCTTCGTGCGTGAGTACCAGGTCACCGTCGATCCGCTGCGCCTTGCCGGCTACGGCATCACGCTCGACCAGGTCACGCAGGCGATCCGCGCCTCCAACCGCGACGTCGGCGGGCGGGTGGTGGAGCTCGCCGAGAAGGAATACATGGTGCGCGGCCGGGGCTACCTGCGCAGTGTGGACGACATCGCGGACATCGTGCTGAAGGCCGAGCGCGGCACCCCGGTGCGAGTGGGCGACGTGGCCCGCGTCGAGCTGGTGCCCGCCGAGCGGCGCGGCATTGCCGAGCTCAACGGTGAGGGCGAGGTGGCCTCCGGCATCGTCATGGCGCGCTTCGGCCAGAACGCGCTCGACGTGATCGCCAACGTCAAGGCCAAGATCGCCGAGATCACGCCCGGCCTGCCGGCAGGCGCGGAGATCGTGCCGGTCTATGACCGCTCCGAACTCATCGAGCGCGCGATCGGCAACCTCAAGTGGACGCTGCTCGAGGAGAGCCTGATCGTCGCCGCCGTGTGCGTGATCTTCCTGCTGCATGTGCGCAGCGCGCTGGTGGCGATCATCACGCTGCCGCTCGGCATCCTGTTCGCCTTCATCGCCATGCGCAGCCTGGGGCTGGGCTCCAACATCATGAGCCTGGGCGGCATCGCGATCGCGATCGGGGCGATGGTCGATGCCGCGATCGTGATGATCGAGAACGCGCACAAGCACATCGAGCGGCTACCCGCAGGCGCTGCGCAGAAGGACCGCGCGGCGGCGATCGTGCTCGCCTGCAAGGAGGTCGGGCCGGCGCTGTTCTTCTCGCTGCTGATCATCACCGTGTCCTTCCTGCCGGTGTTCGCGCTCGAAGGCCAGGAGGGCCGGCTGTTC
>JARRBR010000035.1 GCA_029982755.1 Rhodocyclaceae bacterium | reverse complement strand
TCGGTCGCCCTCACGCAGTTGCGCTTCACTTCGCTTGCTGTGATCAACTTACGGCGGGACTTGCACCCGCAGGAGTGCGCCCATGCTGGGCGCACACGTAAAAACGGCGCCCCGAAGGGCGCCGTGAAAGCTCGGGGTCGGAGGAGAAGGACCCCGGCGAGGGACGCTCAGTAGCGGTAGGCGGATTCGCCGTGCGCCGTGGTGTCCAGGCCTTCGCGCTCCTCGTCTTCCGGCACGCGCAGGCCGACCAGCAGGTCCGCGACCTTGTAGGCGACGAAGGCGACCACGGCCGACCACACGATGGTCACGATCACGCTCCAGGTCTGGATCCACACCTGCGAGGCGATCGAGAAGTCCTCGGCGCCGGTGCCGCCCAGGCCGGGGGCCGCGAACACGCCGGTCAGGATCGCGCCGACGATGCCGCCCACGCCATGCACGCCGAACACGTCGAGCGCATCGTCCGCGCCGAGCATGTGCTTGAGGCCATTCACGCCCCAGATGCAGATGAAGCCGGACAGCGCGCCGATCACGATCGCGCCCATCGGGCCCACCGAGCCGCAGGCCGGGGTGATGGCGACCAGGCCGGCGACCGCGCCCGAGGCCGCACCCAGCATCGAGGGCTTGCCCTTGAGCAGCGCCTCGCCCAGCGACCAGGCCAGCACCGCGGCGGCCGTGGCGACCAGGGTGTTGATGAAGGCGAGCGCGGCACCCGAGGTGGCTTCGAGGTTGGAGCCGGCGTTGAAGCCGAACCAGCCCACCCACAGCAGCGAGGCGCCGACCATGGTCAGGGTCAGGCTGTGCGGCGCCAGCGACTCGCGACCGTAGCCGATGCGCTTGCCCACCATGTAGGCGCCCACCAGGCCGGCGATGCCGGCGTTGATGTGCACCACCGTGCCGCCGGCGAAGTCGAGCGCGCCGTCCTCCAGCAGGTAGCCGCCCGGACCCCACACCATGTGGCAGATCGGCAGGTAGCACAGGGTGAACCAGATCACCGAGAAGATCAGCACCGCCGAGAACTTCATGCGCTCGGCGAAGGCACCGACGATCAGCGCGCCGGTGATGCCGGCGAAGGTGGCCTGGAAGGCGATGAAGGCGAACTCGGGCAGCTTGACGGTCTCGGTGAAGGTGTCGGCGAGCGAGTCGATCGTCACCCCGGACAAGAAGACCTTGTCGAGCGAGCCGATGAAGGGGCTCGCCTCGGTGAAGGCCAGGCTGTAGCCGTAGATGGCGAACAGCAGCGCGTTCAGCGAGAACACCGTCATCACCTGCATCAGCACCGACAGCATGTTCTTGGCGCGCACCAGGCCGCCGTAGAACAGTGCCAGGCCGGGCAGGGCCATCATCAGCACGAGCAGGGTGGCGGTCATGATCCAGGCCACGTCGCCCTTGTTGACCTCGACCGCCGCGGCGGCCGCTTCCTGGGCGAAGGCGCCGCCCGATGCGCCGGCGAGTGCGCCACCGAGGGCGACCGCGGGCAGGAGTGCGAAGAGTTTTTTCATTTTCGGGTGCTCCCTTACAGCGCGTCCGTGCCGGTCTCGCCGGTACGGATGCGGATGGCCTGTTCCAGCTCGAAGACGAAGATCTTGCCGTCGCCGATCTTGCCGGTGGCGGCGGACTTCTCGATGGCCTCGATCGCCTGGTCGAGGATGTCGTCGGGGATGGCGGCCTCGACCTTCACCTTGGGCAGGAAATCGACGACGTACTCGGCGCCGCGGTAGAGCTCGGTGTGGCCCTTCTGGCGGCCGAAGCCCTTGACCTCGGTCACGGTGATGCCCTGCACGCCGATCGCGGACAGCGCCTCGCGGACCTCGTCGAGCTTGAAGGGCTTGATGATGGCAGCGATGAATTTCATGGTTTTCTCCGGTTCCCTGGGGGGGCGCGTCAGAAGGACTTGCTGACCGACAGGATCACGCGCTCGTCGGCCAGGTCGGCGTCATTCACGTCGGTGTCCACGTAGTGCAGGCCGAAGTTGAAGCCGCCGAACTCCTTGGCGAGGCCGAGCTTCCAGTCGGTGTAGTCGTCCTGGCCCTTGATGTCGCTGTAGCCGACGTGGGCGGACAGGGTGACGCCGTAGCCGACGTCCACCGCCGCGCCCAGGTCGTAGTACTGGCTGCCGTCCGACTTCTCGTAGCCGAACAGGTCGGTGAAGGCGTACGAGTACTTGAAGGACAGGAACTCCCACGACAGGCCGAGGTAGCCCTCGAGCGTGTTCGGGCTGTTGTAGGGCTTGGGGTAGCTGCCCGGGTAGTAGTACTGCAGCAGGCCGACGTCGTAGCCGATGGCGCCGAGCGTGCCCTTGTAGCCGCCGTAGATGTCGAGCTCGAGGCTGTTGCTGACGTCCGGGTCGCTGTCGGACAGCCAGGACACGTTCGAGCCCCACACGCCGGCGTAGAGGCCGCTCGCGTGGGCGTAGTCGAAGCCGCCCTGCAGCGCCGGGCGCTCGTCGGTCTGGCTGTAGCCGCGGTAGGCGTAGTCGGAGACGAGGCCGACGTTGGCGGTGAATGGGCTGTCCTCGGCGTGGACGCTGCCGGCGAAGGGCAGGGCGGCGAGAAGGGCGGCGAGCGCGGCGGTGGTCGAAGTCTTGGTCATGGTCTGCTCCTTGGGAAGGGTGTCGGAATGTCTGACGAGCATCCCTAAGCAGATCGTGTGCCAGCTTTGCGGATGCCTTGTGTGATGCGGGTTTGCGGGCTTTCGTGAGCGGCCATGCTGCGCTGCGCAAGCGGAGCCATGCACGAAACCGGGGTGTCATGCACCGCAATGGTGCATCGCTGGCCAGGCGGAGGGCGATTCCGGTGCGGTGGTCGCCGCATGCTAGACTTCGCGCCGTTTTCACATCTTCCTGCAGGCGATCATGAGCACTCCCCGCTTCCTCGACGAAATCGGCGCCAAGCTTTCGGAACTCGCGGCCAACAGCCCGGTGCGCGACATCGAAAAGAACGCCAAGGCCATGCTCGGCAGCGCCTTCGGCAAGCTCGACCTGGTCACCCGCGAGGAATTCGAGATCCAGCGCGAGGTGCTGGCTCATGCCCGCCAGAAGCTCGCCGAGCTCGAGGCCCGCGTGGCCGAGCTCGAGGCCAGGCTGGCGCAGGGCGACAAGGCCTGAGTCCCGGGCCGCACGGCGGCCGCGCGTCCGCTGCCGCGACCGGCGCCGGTGCGCGTCGATGCTGATCGAATAACCTCTTTGTCATGAGCGGTGTCTCCGCTAGACTGGCGCTCCGTCCGGTCTGGAGATACCCATGTCGCTCGCGCTCGTGCGCGCCCGTGCGCTGGAAGGGCTGGCTGCGCCCGAGGTCACGGTCGAAGTCCATCTTGCCAACGGCCTGCCGGCCTTCAGCCTGGTCGGCCTGCCCGACACCGAGGTGCGCGAGGCGCGCGACCGCGTGCGGGCGGCGATCCAGTCCTCGCAGTTCGAATTTCCCCAGCGCCGCATCACCGTCAATCTCGCCCCCGCCGACCTGCCCAAGGAAGGTGGGCGTTTCGATCTCGCGATCGCGGTCGGCATCCTGGCCGCGTCCGGCCAGGTGGCGATGGCGCGCATCGACGGCCTGGAGTTCTGCGGCGAGCTGTCGCTGACCGGCGACCTGCGCCCGGTACGCGGGGTGCTGGCTGCGGCCCTGGCGGCGACCCGGGGCGGGCGCGGCCTGGTCTTCCCGCAAGGCAATGCGGCCGAGGCGGCGCTGGCGCGGCGCGCGCAGGCGCTGCCGGCCGCCAGCCTGCTCGCGGTGAGCGCGCATCTGAACGGCCACACCGCGCTCCAACCGCTGGCCGAGGCCGGTCCGCCGCCCGCGATGGCGGCGAGCGCGCCCGACCTCGCCGACGTGCGCGGCCAGCTGCAGGCGCGTCGCGCGCTCGAGGTCGCGGCCGCCGCGGGGCATTCGCTACTGCTGTTCGGGCCGCCGGGTACCGGCAAGTCGATGCTGGCGCAGCGCCTGGCGGGCGTGCTGCCGCCGATGAGCGAGGACGAGGCGATCGAGGCCGCGGCGGTGGCCTCGATCGAGGGTGGCTTCGACGTGCGCGGCTGGGGCCGGCGGCCCTTCCGCGCGCCGCACCACTCGGCGTCGGCGGCCGCGCTGGTGGGCGGCGGCGCGGTGCCGCGGCCCGGCGAGATCTCCCTCGCCCACCGCGGCGTGCTGTTCCTCGACGAACTCCCCGAGTTCGACCGGCGCGTGCTCGAATCGCTGCGCGAGCCGCTGGAGACCGGCACCATCACCGTGTCGCGGGCGCGCCGGCGGGCGGAGTTCCCTGCGCGCTTCCAACTGGTCGCGGCGATGAATCCCTGTCCCTGCGGCCACCATGGTGACCCGCTACGCGCCTGCCGGTGCACGCCCGACCAGATCGCGCGCTACCGCGCCCGCCTGTCGGGGCCGCTGCTCGACCGCATCGACCTGGTGGTCGAGGTTCCGGCGCTCGCCCCCGAAGCCATGCTGCAGGCGCCGGCGGGCGAGGCCTCGGCGGTGGTGAGGGCGCGGGTGCAGGTCGCGCGTGCGGTGCAGCTCGCACGCCAGGGCTGCACCAATGCCGAGCTGCCCGCGGGCGAGGTCGAGCGGCACTGCCTGCCCGATGCGGGCGGCGAAACCCTGCTGCGCCAGGCCATGCAGCGGCTGAAACTCTCAGCGCGGGCGTATCATCGCGTGCTCCGGGTGGCGCGCACGCTGGCCGACCTGGCAGGCGCCGGGCGCCCCGGCGCGGCGCACATCGCCGAAGCGATCCAGTACCGCCGCAGTCTCGACAGCCGCTGAGCCTGTCCGCAGGCCGCGTCCCTGCGCTCCGTTGGCGCGCCTGCGGCACTCAGCCCACAAGGCCTACATGACCAGGACTCCCCCCCGCGATCGCCTCGCCTTCATGCTGGCGATGCTCTCGGCGATCGGTCCGTTCGCGATCGACGCCTACCTGCCTGCGTTTCCGCAGATCGCCGCCGCGCTCGGCGCCACCCGGCTCGAGGTGCAGCAGACGCTGACCATCTACATGGCGGCGCTGGCGCTGATGGTGTTGTGGCACGGCGCGCTCGCCGACCGCTTCGGCCGCCGCCGCGTGCTGCTCGTGCTCACCGCGGTGTTTGCCGCTGCCTCGCTGATCTGCGCGCTGGCGCCGAGCATCGAGTGGCTGTGGGTGGGACGCGCGCTGCAGGGGGTGAGCGGCGGCGCGGGCGTCGTCGTCGGCCGCGCGGTGGTGCGCGACGTGCACGAGGGGCCGCAGGCGCAGCGCCTGATGTCGCGGGTGATGCTGATCTTCGCGCTCGCACCGGCGCTGGCGCCGATGGTCGGCGCGGGCCTGCTCGCGCTCGCCGGATGGCGCTCGATCTTCGTCTTCCTGGCGGCCTTCGGTGCCTTCCTGAGCTGGATGGTGTGGCGCTTCCTGCCCGAGACGCTGGATGTCGAGGCGCGCCAGCCGCTCCATCCGCTGAACCTGCTGCGCGGCTACGGGAGCGTGTTCTCCAACCCCGCCTTCATGCTGCTGGCAGTGGCGATCGCGCTCAATTTCAACGGCTTCTTCGTATACGTGCTGTCGGCGCCGGTGTTCATCATCGAGCACCTCGGCCTGGGCAGCGACGGCTTCATCTGGCTGTTCGGCCCCGCGGTCACGGGCATGATGCTGGGCTCGGTGCTGTCCGAGCGGGTGGCGGGGCGCTGGTCGCAGGTGCGCACGGTGGCGACCGGGTTCGCGCTGATGTTCCTCGCCCTGGGCTTGAATCTCGCCGTCTCCGGGCTGCTGCCGGCGGGCGTGCCGCAGTCGGTGCTGCCGATCGGCCTGTTCGCCTGCGGCATGTCGATCGCGATGCCGGCGATGAGCCTGCTCGCGCTGGAGCTGTTCCCCACCCGGCGCGGCATGGCCTCGAGCTGCCAGAGCTTCCTGCAGATCGGCCTCAATGCGGTGACCGCCGGCCTGACGGCGCCGCTGCTGTGGGGCAGCCCCCTGAGTCTGGCGGGTGGCATGGCGATGTTCGCGACCGCCGGCCTCGTCGCCTGGCTGCTGTGGATGCGGCTGCCGGCGGGGCGGCGCTGAAGGCGCACAGCCTGCGCTTCAGCACTGCTCCCAGGGCAGGCCGTCGTGGCGCCAGCCGCTGACCGAGTTGCGGTGGTGATGGGCGTCGAGTTCGCCCTCGAAGCCGTACATGACGTTGTAAACGGTGGTGAAGCCGGCCTCGAGCAGCGCCTTGCCGGCGAGCTCGGAGCGGTTGCCCGAGCGGCAGATCAGCACCAGGGGGCGATGGCCGCCGTTGCCGGCGAGCTTCTTCACCTCGCCGACGAAGTTCGGATTCACCTCCCAGTCCGGACCGTCGTTCCACGACACGTGGATGGCGCCGACCGGATGGCCGACGAAGAGGTACTCGATCTCGCTGCGCACGTCGATCAGCAGGGCGTCGGGGGTGGACTGCAGCAGCTCGTAGGCCTCGGTCGGGGTGATGTGCTTCATCGCCTGTCTCCTTCTTGTTGGGTGCGGGATTATATTCTGAACAACCGATGTTCTCCTGCCGCGGCCACGTGCCGCACGGGCCACGCGCATGCCGCGGCGGCGAGCTCGCTCCCGCCCCCGCAAGCTGCTCCCTCGCGGCGGTGTAATGGTTGGCCCTGATGTTTCCGGTCTGGCGCTTCAGCTAACGTGGGCTTCGTTGCAGTTGCTTGAATCCTGTCGTGCCGCCGGGCGCTGAGGCCGGGCGGCGCGTTGTTGCGCCGGCCTCTGCCGGCTCGTCCGGTGCAAGGAGCCCCGACGCGATGCTCGAAGTGGATGGCCTGGTCAAAGCCTTCGGCGGTTTTCGCGCCGTGGATGGCTGCACCCTGAAGGTCGACAAGGGTCAGATCCTCGGCCTCATCGGCCCCAACGGCGCGGGCAAGACCACGCTCTTCAACCTGATCGCCGGCGCGCTGCAGCCCACCGCGGGCACCATCCGTTTCCTCGGCGAGGACATCACCGCGCTGTCCACCGACGCGCGCTTCCACAAGGGCCTGGTGCGCACCTTCCAGATCCCGCACGAGTTCCACAACCTCACCGCGCGCGAGAACCTGATGATGGTGCCGCCCGGCCAGCCGGGCGAGAACCTGTTCGCCAACTGGTTCGCCGCCGGCAAGGTGCGGGCGGCCGAAGAGGCGGTGCGGAGAAAGGCCGACGACACACTCGCCTTCCTGGAGCTGACCCACGTCGCCGACGAGCGCGCCGGCAACCTGTCGGGCGGGCAGAAGAAGCTGCTCGAGCTCGGCCGCACGATGATGACCGACGCCAAGCTGGTGCTGCTCGACGAGCCCGCTGCCGGCGTCAACCGCACCCTGCTGCGCAAGCTGGAAGAGAAGATCCTCATCCTCAACCGCGAGCGCGGCTACACCTTCATCCTCATCGAGCACGACATGGAGATGATCGAGAAGCTGTGTGCCCCGGTGGTGTGCATGGCCGAGGGCAGGGTGCTGATCGAGGGAGACTTCCACACCGTGCGCTCGGATGCGCGCGTGCTCGAGGCCTACCTCGGCGAGACGCCGACCGCGATCGAGCGCGAGGCCGCCGAGCACGACCCGAAGGTCGAGGAGCTGCGAGAGCAGGAACTGCACCGGGAGGACCTGTGATGGCGCTGCTCGACATGCAGGCGGTGCGCGGCGGCTACGGCGACGCCGACATCCTGCATGGGGTGTCGATGACGGTGGGCGAGCGCGAGATCGTGGTCATCGTCGGCCCCAACGGTGCCGGCAAGTCCACCGCGATGAAGTCCGTGTTCGGCCTGCTCACGATCCGCGGCGGCAGCATCGTCTTCGACGGCGAGGACATCACCGGCTGGGCGCCCGACCGCATCGTGCAGCGCGGCATCTGCTACGTGCCGCAGGTGGACAACGTGTTCCGCGAGATGACGGTGCACGAGAACTTCGAGATGGGCGCCTTCCTGCGCCGCGGCGACCTCTCCGCCGCCTACGACCGCATCTACGGGCTCTTCCCCGACCTCAAGGCCAAGCGCCGCAACCTCGCCGGCGACCTCTCCGGCGGCCAGCGCCAGATGGTGGCGATGGGGCGCGCGCTGATGCTCGACCCCAAGCTGCTGCTGCTCGACGAACCCACCGCCGGCCTGTCGCCCAAATACATGGAACAGATCTTCCAGATCACCCGCGACGTGCGCGACGCCGGTGTCTCCATCCTGCTCGTCGAGCAGCACGCCAAGCAGGCCCTCGCCTTCTGCGACCGCGGCTACGTGCTCGCCACCGGCGCCAACCGCCACGAGGGCACGGGCCAGGCCCTGCTCGCCGATCGCGAGGTGGCCGAAATGTTCCTCGGCGGCTGAGGGAGCCCGGCACGCATGACTTTCCTCGATTTCCTCAACTTCCACCTCGTGCCGGGCGTCGTGCTCGGCTCGATCTACGCGGTGGGCGCGATCGGGATCACGCTGGTGTTCGGCATCCTGCGCTTCGCCCATTTCGCCCATGGCGACATGGCCACCCTCGGCGCCTTCGTCGCGCTCGCCCTCGTCACCGCCGGCCTCACGCCGTGGGCGGCGCTGCCGGTGGCGATGGTGGCGGTCGCGCTGGTGGCGATCGGCGTGGACAAGCTGTTCTACGACTACCTCAAGGCGCGGCCCAAGATCATGACCGTGATGGCCTCGCTCGGCGTTGCGCTGATGCTGCGCGCGGTGGTGCAGGTGGTGTTCGGCGTCGATCCGCGCACCTACGCCACCGGCATCGTGCGTCCGGATGATTATTTCGGCCTGCTGCTGCGTTCCCGCGAGCTGTACACCCTGGCCGCGGTGATCCTGATCGTGGTCGGGCTGACGCTGTTCCTGCGCCATTCACGCTGGGGCAAGGCGATGCGCGCGATGTCCGACAACCCCGACCTCGCGCGCCTGTCGGGCGTCGACAACCGCAAGGTCACGATGTTGACCTGGGCGATCGTCGGTGCGCTGTGCGCGGCCTCGGGTTTCATGCTCGGCATCAACACCGAGCTCGATTCGATGATGGGCTGGCAGGTGCTGCTGCCGATGTTCGCCGCCGCCATCCTCGGCGGCGTGGGCCGGGTCGAGGGCGCGGTCCTCGGCGGGCTGATCGTGGGCGTGGCCGAGGAGATGTCGATCTTCATCCTGCCGGCACAGTACAAGGCGGCGACCGCGTTCGTGCTGCTGCTGCTGATCCTGCTCGTCCGCCCGCGCGGCCTGCTCAACGGCAAGGTGCTCTGATGGATCTGCTCGGTCTCGCCAACTACGCGGTCTTCATGGCCATCCTGATCGGCATCTATGCGCTGCTCGCGCTCGGGCTGAACATCCAGTGGGGCTTCACCGGCCTGTTCAATGCCGGCATCGCGGGCTTCTTCGCGGTCGGGGCCTACACCTCGGCCATCCTCACCAGCCTTCCTGCGACCGGGCGGCTGGGCGGCTACGAGCTGCCGCTGCTGGTGGGCTGGGCGGCGTCGATGGTGGCCGCCGGCCTGATCGCGTGGCCGATCGGCAAGATCTGCCTGCGCTTCCGCTCCGACTACCTGGCGATCGCCACCATCGGCATCGCCGAGATCATCCGCCTGGTGATCCGCACCGAAGGCTGGCTCACCGGCGGCGTGCGCGGCGTCACCGGCGTGCCGCGCCCCTTCGGCGAACTCGACTACATGCCCTCGCAGATCGCCTACCTTGCCATCGTGGCGACCCTCGTGCTGGTGGCCTACCTGCTCGTCGAGCGCCAGGTGAAGGCGCCGTGGGGGCGCATGATGCGCGCGATCCGCGACAACGAGCTCGCCGCCGCGGCGATGGGCAAGCAGGTCGAGGCCCGCCGGCTGCAGGCCTTCGTGTTCGGCTCCGCGCTGATGGGGCTGGCCGGCGCGCTGTTCGTGCATTTCAACCGCTCGATCACCCCCGAGGCGATCGATCCGATGATCGCCACCTTCCTGATCTGGATCATGCTGATCCTGGGCGGCTCGGGGAACAACCGCGGCGCCATCCTCGGCGCGGCGCTGATCTGGATCATCTGGTCGGTGTCGGAGCTGCTCACCGACCGCCTGCCCACCGAGATCGCGGTGCAGGCCAAGTACGCACGCGTGTTCATCATCGGGCTGACCCTGCAGCTGGTGCTGCGCTTCCGCCCCGAGGGCATCCTGCCCGAACGCCAGGCGGGATCGCCGCCGCGTCGCTAGCATGTTTGCGGCGGGCCCGCGCTGCGGGCCCGCATGGTCCATCAGGTGCTTCGGCACATTCAGGAGGTGACAAGGTGAAGAGAAGAACAATCGCAGGTGTGGTCGGCGCCGTGCTCGGCGCCGCGGTGGTCGCCGCGCCGGCTCACGCCCAGGACGTCAAGATCGGCCTGATGGCCGCCATCTCGGGCCCGATCGCGGCGCTCGCGCCGCCGATGGCGGCGGCCTCCAGGCTGGCCGTCACCCACGTCAACGAGCAGGGCGGCATCCTCAAGGGCGGCAAGCTCGAGGCCGTGCTCGGCGACAGCGCCTGCAATCCGCAGAACGCCACCGACGTTGCCACCAAGGCGGTCAACATCGACCGCGTGATCGCCGTGGTCGGCCCGGCGTGCTCGGGCGCGGTGCTGGCGGCAGCCAACTCGGTGACCATTCCCGCCGGCGTGCTGATGGTCACGCCCTCGGGCACCTCGCCGGAGATCACCAAGCTCAAGGACAAGGGCCTCGTCTTCCGCACCCTGCCGTCCGACGACTACCAGGGCCGGGCGCTGGCGCGCACGCTCAAGGCGCGCGGCATCGACAAGGTGGCGGTGGCCTACCTCAACAACGATTACGGCAAGGGCCTGGCGGAATCCTTCAAGGCAGAGTTCGAGGCCAATGGCGGCACGATCGCAGGCTACTCGGGCCACGAGGAAGGCAAGGCCTCCTACCGCTCGGAGCTCGCCACGCTCGCCCGCGGCGGCGCCGACACGCTGGTCCTCTTCGACTATGGCGATGGCACCGGCCTGACCCTGCTGCGCCAGTCGCTGGAAAACGGCTTCTTCAAGACCTTCGTCGGCGCCGACGGCATGAAGTCCGAGGGCCTGGTGAAGGCGATCGGCGCGCAGAACCTCGGCGGCTTCTTCGTCTCCGCGCCGGTCGGCGAGGCCTCGGCATCGCTCGAGAACTTCAACAAGGCGTACAAGGCCGCGGGCGGGAACATCGACGCGGTGTTCGCCACCACCTCGTACGACGCCGCCTTCCTCGTCGCGCTGGCGATCGAGAAGGCCGGCGGCGACAAGGCCAAGCTGGCCGAGTCGCTGCGCGCGGTGGCGAGCGCGCCGGGCGAGCCGATCCTGGCCGGCGAGTGGGCCAAGGCCAAGCAACTGATCGCCGAGGGCAAGGACATCGACTACAAGGGCGCCGGCGGCGACCACGAGTTCGATGCCGCCGGCGACGTGCCGGGCAACTACGCCTTCTTCAAGGTCAGCGGCACGGGCTACGAGTCGATCGCCGACATGAAGTGATCGCCCCGGCACCGCTCCGCCTCAGGGGGCGGTGCCGCGGGACGTGCTGGTCTCCGCCGCGAGGGTGGCGCGTCTCGCGCCCTGCGGCGGAACCGCCCGGGTTCAGCGCTCGCCGCTGCCCGGTTTGGCCGCGAACAGGGCGGCGCGCGGCGCGGGGCGCCGCTGCTGGCCTTGCGCCGGACGCTTGCCATCGGCTGCCTGCTGCGGGCGTCCGCCCGCACGCGCGACCGGCTTGCCCTGTCCCTGGGGGCCACGGCCGGCCTCCGAGCGCTCGCCGTGGGGGGCCGGGGAGGCGTTGCGCTCGCCGCGCGCCGGCGCGGCGTTGCTGCGGTTCGCACCGGGGCGGCCGCCACCGCGGCGCGGCATGGGCGGACGCTGGTGGTCGGCGTCGTGCGCGGCTTCGCCGCCGGCGCTGGGCACGAAGTCCTCCGCCACGGCGCGCTCGATGCGGCGCTTGATGACGCGCTCGATCGCGGTCAGCAGCTTGATCTCCTCGTTGTCGACCAGCGAGATCGCGTGGCCCGCGGCGCCGGCGCGGCCGGTGCGGCCGATGCGGTGCACGTAGTCCTCGGGCACGTTGGGCAACTCGAAGTTCACCACCTGCGGCAGCTGGTCGATGTCCAGGCCGCGCGCGGCGATGTCGGTCGCCACCAGCACCGGCAGCGAGCCGTCCTTGAACTGCGCCAGCGCGCGCGTGCGGGCGGCCTGGCTCTTGTTGCCGTGGATCGCGGCCGAGTCGATGCCGTGTTTCGTCAGATACTCCGCCAGCTTGTTGGCGCCATGCTTGGTGCGGGTGAACACCAGTGCCTGGAACCACTGCTTTTCCTTGATCAGGTGTGCGAGCAGCTCGCGCTTCTGCTTCTGGCCGATCATGTAGACGGCCTGGTCGACGCGCTCGGCGGTGGTGTTGCGCGGCGCGACCTCGACCGTGGCCGGATCGCGCAGCAGGCCGTGCGCGAGCTCGCGGATCTCGTCGGAGAAGGTGGCCGAGAACAGCAGGTTCTGGCGCTTCTTCGGCAGCAGCGCGAGCACCTTGCGGATGTCGCGGATGAAGCCCATGTCGAGCATGCGGTCGGCTTCGTCCAGCACCAGGAACTCGACCCCCGAGAGGTCCAGCGTGCGCTGGCCGACGTGGTCGAGCAGGCGGCCCGGGGTGGCGACCAGGATGTCGACCCGCTTCTTCAGCGCCGCGATCTGCGGGTTGATGTTGACGCCGCCGAACATCACCAGCGAGGTGAGCGGCAGATGCTTGCCGTAGGTCTGCACCGATTCCTCGACCTGGGCGGCGAGTTCGCGCGTCGGGGTCAGGATCAGGCAGCGCGGCCGGCCGGCCGGGTGCGGATGGGCGTGGGTCGCAGCCAGCAGGTGCAGCAGGGGCAGCGTGAAGCCGGCGGTCTTGCCGGTACCGGTCTGGGCGGCGGCGAGCAGGTCGCGGCCGGTCAGCACCTGGGGAATGGCCTGGGCCTGGATGGGCGTGGGGTGGGTGTAGCCAGCCTCGCCGATTGCGCGCAGGATGGGGGCTGCCAGCTCGAGGCTGGCGAAGGTCACTTCGGGATTCATTCGATGGTCCGGCGCGAGCCCGCCGCGTTCTGGCGGCACCAATCCGGGCTGCGGGAAGGGATCCGGGCCGGCAGGATGCAGGTAGGCGGCCGCAGAATCGTTTCAGGAGTCGCTGCGAACGACTGGTGCACCGCAGCGAACCGGCACTATAAGCGCTTCCCCCCCGATAAGCGAGGCCTTTCGGTCCGAGCCGAGGTGAGGCGTAGGTCACGGACCACGGACTGTATGCTCTACGCATTTTTGCGGTTTTGTTACACTTTCGGTGCCTCGTTGATTCATTGAGCAATTCGATGCACGACTTCGAACCCCGTAGCAGCGTCATCCGCCTGCGCGCCCGGCTTGCCCGCCGGCTCGCGCTGGTGTCGCTCGCGGGGCTGGTGGCGCTGCTGGGCGCGACGCTGGTGCTGGCGGCGGCCGGGATGGTGTGCCTGGTCGCGGCGTGGAACGCGATCGGCGACGGCGATCCGCTGCGGACGGCGTGGTGGGTGTGCGCCTGCCTGGGCAGCCTCGCGCTCGCGCTCGGCGGCCTGAAGGCGCTGTTGCAGGCCGGCCCGCGGCCGGAAGGGATCCGTCTGCCGCGGCCTGCGGCCGAGGACTTCTTCCGCCTGCTCGACGATCTTGCCTGGCGCGCCGGCGTCGAGCCGGTCGCGCACGTCCGCATCACCGATCAGGTCAATGCGGCCGTGGTCCAGCGCCCCGGGTTCGTGCTGCCCGGCGGCATGCGCACCGAACTGCTGATCGGCCTGCCGCTGGTGCATTGCCTGTCGCCGGCGCAGTTCGCCGCGGTGCTTGCCCACGAACTCGGCCACGTCGTCGCGCAAAGGCGCGGCTGGTGGGGGTGGGCGGCCTTCCTGCGGGCGATGTGGGTGCGCGCGCTCGACGCCCTGCTCGAGGCGATGCCGGCCGGCCTGCCCTGGCTCGGCCGGCATGCCGACCGCTTCTGTCGCGACATGCTGCGCCTGGCACGCATCGAGGAGCTGGAAGCGGACGCGGTCGCGGCCAGGCTGGTGGGGCCCGAGCTGCTCGGCGCGACACTGGTGGAGCTCAGCCGCAAGGCGCACTTCCTGGAGCACGATTACTGGCCGCGGGTGCACGCCCTGCGCTCCGCCGACGAGGGCTCCGCGGTGCGGCCGTTCCGCGAGATGGGGCACGGGTTCGCGGCCGGCTTCTCGCACGAGACGGTCGCCGCCGATCCCGCCGTCCTCATCAGCGAGGCCCGGTCGGGCTGCGCCCACCCCTCGCTCAAGCGCCGCCTGCGCCTGTTGCGGGTGTCGGCGGCCGCGCTGCCGTCGGACGCATCGTCCGCGGCCAGTCACTTCTTCGCCGGCCTGCTCCCCAGCCTGGCCTGGATCTTCGACCGCGTGTGGTGGGAGGGCGCGCGCGTCCGCCGTCATCCGATGGTGATCCCCGACGACGAGCACGGCCTGTCCTGAGCGGTGGCGCCGCGGCGGAGGGCTCAGAACGCTTCCCGCTCCGCCTCCAGGTAGGCCAGGCTGACGTACTTGCCGATGTTCGAATCGAAGCCGGCGGTGTCGGGCGCGCGGCTCGCCACCCGGGGATCGGCGAGCACGCGCTCGCGCGCCGCCGCCATGTCGGCGCCGTCCTCGACCGCGCGCACGCAGTTCTCGTAGATGCCCGCGAACAGCTCGCGATTCCAGTTCAGCACGTCCGCGCTGGGGTGGCCGTGGCCCGGCACCCAGATCTTCGACGGGGCGTTCTTTTCCAGCGCGTCGTAGAAACGGAAGGTGCCCAGGTAGGAACCATCGTCCATGTTGGCGATGCGGCGGTCCATGGCGACGTCGCCGACGTGGGTGAGCTGGTCCTCCACGACCTCGATGCAGATGTCGCCCTGGGTGTGGGCGAGGCCGTAGTGGTGGATGCGCAGGGTGACGTCACCGAAGCGGAACACATCGCCGTGGTTCGTCACGCGGTTGGGGGCGACGATGCGGGTGCCGGCGGTGGCCTGGTTGGTCCAGCGTTCCATCAGGCTGTGCCACATGCTGCCCTGTACGCCCTCGATCTCCTTCTTCGTCACCGGGTGCGCATGGATCGGCAGGTCCTTGCCGAAGGCGTCCTCGAAAGCATGGTTCGCGAGCCAGTGGTCGCCGTGGTAATGCGTGTTGAAGATCGCCACCACGGGCTTGTCGGTGACCGTGCGGATCATGCGCAGCGCCATCTCGCCGATCTGCACCGAGCCGCCGGGGTCCAGCATCACCACGCCCTCGCGGGTCACGACGAAGGTGATGTTGCTCATCATCCCCTGGTTCTCCGGGGTCGGGAAACCGTCCCGGGACCAGATCATCCACACGTGTTCCGACAGCCGCGTGGGCGCGATGTCGGGCACGGCCGGGCCGCGGATGAAGTCGTCCACCTCCTTGGCGAAGGCGCTGATCGGTGCCCACTGGCTGCCGATGCCGGCGAGCGCGGCGCCGAGCCCGAGCTTGAGCAGACGCCGGCGGGAAAGGCCGGTGGCGGCGTGAGGAAGCGGTGCGGACCTGAGCATGGCTGTCTCCTGTATCGTTCTCCGTCTTGCAGAATATTAACGAAAACCGATCGACTCGACGTGCCGCCGATCTGCCCGGGGCAGGCGCGCGGGCCGGCGCTCAGCGCGCAGGGGCCGCGGAGCTCGACGCGGTGCTGCGCGCGCGCGCCGTCTCCAGCTGCCCGCACAGGCGCTCGGCGCCGTCCAGGATGCGCGGCGTGTGGCGCTGGATCAGGTCGGGCGGGATGAAGAACAGGTTGTCGCGGCGGGTGGCCTCGAGCTGCGGCCAGCGCGTCCACTGGTCCAGCCACTCCGGCCGCGCCTCGCCCATGCCGCTGGCGACGATCGCCTCGGGTCCGGCCGCCAGGACGGCCTCCACGCCGATCGTCGGCGTCAGCTGCGACAGGTCGGCGAACACGTTGCTGCCGCCACACAGGCGGATCACGTCGGCGATCAGGTGTTCGTCGTTGATCGTCATCAGCGGGCGGTCCCAGATCTGGTAGAAGGTGCGCACCCTGGGCCGGGCGGCGTAGCGCGCCGCGAGCGCGGCGTGGCGGCTGCGGAACGCGGCGGCGGCAGCCCTTGCGACCTCCTCGCTGCCGGCGAGGCGGCCGAACTGTTCCAGGCTTCGCGCCACGTCGTCGAGGTTGCGCGGTTCGTTCAGGTATACGGGGATGCCCAGTGCCCGCAGGCGGTCGAGATGCGCTTCGCGGTTGCCGCTGCGCCAGCCGACCACCAGGTCGGGGCGCAGCGCGACGACGGCCTCGAGGTCGATCTGGGTGTAGCCGCCGACCTGGGGCAGCGCGCGGGCGGCCTCCGGGTAATCGCTGTAGGCGACGACGCCGACGACGCGGTCGCCCGCCCCGGCCGCGAACAGGTTCTCGGTCACGTGCGGCGCCAGGCTGACGATGCGGCGCGCAGGCTGCTGGAGCACGATGCGCTGGCCGGCATCGTCGGTCAGTTCGATCTGTGCGCTGGCCGGCAGCGCGGCGCCGAACAGCAGGGCGGCGAGTGCGGTGGCGAGCCTGCGGGTGAGGGTGGGGGAGGGGGCGTGGGCCATTGCGGTCGATCGGTGGGGTGGAGCGCCTGCTTTTACCCGCGCGGCGCGCGTCCGGCAAGTCCGCAAGGCGGCGCGCAGGTCTTGATGCCGGGCGCCTACAGGCATGTGTCCAGCGCTGCGGCGAGCCGTTGCCAGGCGGTCTCGTCCGCGGGCAGGCCGAAGCGCAGGGCGTGGGGAGACTCGAACAGCCGGAGCAGGATGCCGCGGCGGGCGAAGGCATGGTGCACGCGCGCCGCATCGCTCGACTCGACGAGCTTGAACAGCGCGGGGCCACGGGCCGGCAAGCCGTGCGTCGCGAGCAGCGCCTGCAGGCGGGCGCCTGCGGCGAGCAGCGCGGTGCGTGCCTGCGCCTGCCAGGCGCGATCGGCGAGCGCGTGTCGTGCCGCCCAGCGTGCCGGTCCGGATAGCGTCCACGGGCCGAGCTGCTCGGCGAGCGCCGCCCGCACGTTCGCCGGGGCGAACACGAAGCCGACCCGTGCGCCGGCGAGGCCGAAGAACTTGCCCACCGAGCGCAGCACCACCAGGCCCTCGGCGCCCGCCGAGGGCACCAGGCTGTCGGCGGGCGTGGTGTCGACGAAGGCCTCGTCCACCACCAGCCAGCCGCCGCGCGCGGCGAGGCGGGCGTGCCAGTCGAGCAGGCGCGCCCGGCCGAAATGCACGCCAGTCGGATTGTTCGGCTGCACCAGCACCACGATGTCGCTGTCCGCCACCGCGGCGTCGATATCCTCGGCGGCGAGCGCGCGCGCCCGGCGCGCCCGCCAGGCGTGGGCATGCTCCGCATAGCCGGGCGCGAGCAGGCTCACCCGCTCGCCGCGCAGGACCGCCGGCAGGGCCTGGATCGCCGGCTGCGAGCCGGCGACCGGCAGCAGTTCGGCGCTGCCGTAGTACGCTGCAGCGGCCGCTTCCAGGCCGTCGTCGTCCTCGGGCAGGCGCAGCCAGGCCTCGGCCGGCACCGGCGGTACCGGGTAGCCGTGCGGATTGATGCCGGTCGACAGGTCCACCCAGTCGGAAACCGGGATGCGGTAGGTCTCGGCGGCGCGGCGCAGGCGGCCGCCGTGCTCAAGCACCGCCGGCTCCGGTCAGCATGGCGATGCCGCCCGCGGCCGCGACCGTCGTCGCCAGCCACAGCCAGGCCCCGTGGCGCACCAGCGCCACCGCGCCGCGGATGCTGGCCACGTCCGGCGCGCGCCCCTCGCCCAGCGGCGGGCGCAGCTCCTCGCGCCCGTGGTAGATCGCCGCACCGCCCAGGCGCACGCCGAGCGCGCCCGCGCCCGCCGCCATCACCGGCCCGGCGTTCGGACTGTCCCAGCCCGGCGCCTGCCGGCGCCAGCACGCCAGCGCCCGCCGCGTGCGTCCGAGCACCGCGTAGGTGAGCGCGGTCAGGCGGGCGGGGAGGAAGTTCAGCACGTCGTCGATGCGCGCCGCCGCCCAGCCGAAGCGCAGGTAGCGCGGCGTGCGGTAACCCCACATCGCGTCCAGCGTGTTCGCCAGCCGGAACAGCAGCGCCCCTGCGCCGCCCGCCACCAGGAACCAGAACAGCGCGCCGAACACCGCGTCGTTGCCGTTCTCCAGCACCGACTCGGTCGCCGCCTTGGCCACGCCTTCCGCGTCCAGCGCCGAGGTGTCGCGGCTGACGATCCAGCCCACGCGCGCGCGTGCTCCGCCGAGGTCGCCGGCAGCCAGCGGCGCGGCGATGGCCTGGGCGTGCTCGGCCAGGCTGCGTCCGCCGAGCGCCAGATACAGCAGCCCGACATCGACCAGCCAGTGCGCCTGCGGGTGCGCGTCACGCAGCCACAGCGCCGCGCCGACCCAGGGCAGCACCGCCAGCGTCCACGCCAGCACGCCGGCGAGCCTGGGCGTGCCCGCGTCCGAGCCGGCGAACAGCCGCCGGCAGCCGCGCTCCATCCATCCCGCCCAGCGCCCGAAGCCCACCAGCGGGTGGAAGCGGCGGACTTCTCCGAACAGGCGATCGGCGAGCAGGCCGGCGGCCATCTTGAGAGCGAGGACGAGCAGGATTGAAGAGGACATCGGAATCGTCAAAAAAGAAACCCGGGCGCTTCAGCCCCGGCAGCAAACGCAGTTGCAGGCACGGAGGTCTGGTGCGGGCGGGGCCGCAGCCGGGCAGACGTTCGCGGCCTTCAGCTTCCCGAATCCCAAGCGCGCTCGTGTCGGAACAGCGCAGGCCTGCCAGCACCCGCGTCTCCCACGGGAACGACCCGAATCGGCGATAATCCCGCGCCTTACCGCAGAAAGCGCAGGATTCTACGCCATGTCCCACCCGATCACGCTGATGGTGCAGGGCACCACCTCCGATGCCGGCAAGAGCACTCTGGTCGCCGGCCTGGCCCGCGTGCTGCGCCGGCGCGGGCTGCGGGTGGCGCCGTTCAAGCCGCAGAACATGGCGCTCAACTCAGCGGTCACCGCCGACGGCGGCGAGATCGGGCGCGCCCAGGCCCTGCAGGCGCTCGCCGCCGGCGTTGCCCCGCACACCGACTTCAATCCGGTGCTGCTCAAGCCGTCCACCGACATCGGCGCCCAGGTCATCATCCACGGCCGCGCCGTCGCCAGCCTGTCGGCGCGCGACTACCACGCCTACAAGCCCACCGCGATGGCGGCGGTGATGCAGAGCTGGGACCGCCTGTGCAGCGCCTACGATGCGGTGCTGGTCGAAGGCGCCGGCAGCCCGGCCGAGATCAACCTGCGCGACCGCGACATCGCCAACATGGGCTTCGCCGAGGCTGCCGACGTGCCGGTGGTGCTGGTCGCCGACATCGACCGCGGCGGCGTGTTCGCCCACCTCGTCGGCACCCTGGATCTGCTGTCGCCCTCCGAGCAGGCGCGGGTGAGGGGTTTCGTCATCAACCGCTTCCGCGGCGACCTCGGGCTGCTGCAGTCCGGGCTGGACTGGCTGGAGGCGCGCACCGGGCGCCCGGTGTTCGGCGTGCTGCCCTACCTGCACGGGCTCTTCCTCGACGCCGAGGACGCACTCGCCGACAGCGCCGCCGACGTGCGCGCCGGCGAGGCCGCGCTGCGCGTGATCGCGCCGGTCTATCCGCGCATCTCCAACCACACCGACCTCGACCCGCTGCGCCTGCATCCGCAGGTGGATTTCAGCTGGGTCGGCCCGGGGCAGGCGATCCCGCCCGCCGACCTGATCGTGCTGCCCGGCTCCAAGAGCGTGCAGGCCGACCTCGCCTGGCTGCGCGCGCAGGGCTGGGAGGAGGCCATCCGCCGCCACCTGCGCTACGGCGGCAAGGTGGTCGGGATCTGCGGCGGCTTCCAGATGCTCGGCCGCGAGCTCGCCGATCCGCTGGGCCTGGAAGGCGCGCCCGCGACCATGGCCGGCCTCGGCCTGCTCGAACTGCGCACCGAGCTGGCGCCGCACAAGCAGTTGCGCAACGTGAGCGGGCGGCTGGCGAACCTGTCGCCGCGCAGCCGGTCGGAGGCTGCGGGTGAGGGCGGCCCCGCGCTCGCCGGCTACGAGATCCACATGGGCGTGACGACCGGTCCGGCGCTGCAGCGGCCGGCGGCGTGGCTGGCGGACGAGGACGAGCCGGCTGCGAGCCGGCCCGATGGCGCGGTGTCCGCGGACAAACAGATCCTCGGCACCTACGTGCACGGCCTGTTCGACGCGCCCGCCGCGCTGTCCGCGCTGCTCCGCTGGGCGGGGCTGGCCGGAGCGGCGCAGACCGTCGACCTCGCCGCCCGCCGAGAAGCCGACCTCGACCGCCTCGCGGACGCGGTCGAGGCCCACCTCGACCTGACCGCGCTGTTCGCCCCCGGGCGCATCTGAAGTCCTGCCGGACCGCTACGCATGAACACCGACACCCCGCGCCGCCATGGCGCCGAAGAATCCCTGCTCGGCCAGGCGGTCGCCTACCGCGACACCTACGCGCCCGAGCTGCTGTTCCCGATCGCGCGCCAGCTCAAGCGCGACGAGCTCGGCATCCGCGCCGACGCGCTGCCCTTCGTCGGCGAGGACCTGTGGAACGCCTACGAGATTTCCTGGCTCGACCCGCGCGGCAAGCCGGTGGTCGCGCTCGGCGAGTTCCGCGTGCCGGCGGATTCGCCGCGGCTGGTCGAGTCGAAATCGCTCAAGCTCTACCTGAACTCCTTCAACCAGCAGCGCATGGGCAGTGCGGACGAGGTGCGCGCGCGCATCGCCGGCGACCTCTCGGCGGCCGCCGGCGCGCAGGTCGGCGTCGTGCTGGTACCGCTTGCCGCGCGACCGCAGCGCTGCTCCGCTTATCCGCAAGGCGCGTGCGTGGACGACCTGGACATCGCCATCGACACCTACCAGCCTGCGCCGGAGGTGCTGCGCGCGGAAGGTGCCGAGGTCGAGGAGACGCTGTACTCCCACCTGCTGAAATCGAACTGCCTGGTCACCGGCCAGCCCGACTGGGGCATGCTGGTGGTGCGCTACCGCGGGCCGGCGATCGACCGCGAAGGGCTGCTGCGCTACGTGGTGAGCTTCCGCGCCCACAACGAGTTCCACGAGCAGTGCGTGGAGCGCGTGTTCTGCGACATCATGGCGCACTGCCGGCCCCGAGAGCTGGCGGTGTGGGCGCGCTACACCCGGCGCGGCGGCCTCGACATCAACCCGTTCCGTGCCAGCCACGCCGGCCTGCGACCGGACGAGGCGATGGAGGTTCGGCAGTAGGTCGATCGGGGGCGGATAGTGCGACAAATGTGCAACATGCTGTTCTGTCGATAGGCACGGCGCCGGCACTGGGCTAAGATTCGCCCGGTAACTACCAACAACATGAGGTATTGCATATGAAGGCTCTCGTTGCTGCTGCCGTTGCTGCAGGTCTCCTCTCCGCTTCGCCCGCGTTCGCGTCCGAGGCGCTGGCCAAGGCCAAGAACTGCATGGCCTGTCACGCGGTGGACAAGAAGCTGGTCGGCCCCTCCTACAAGGAAGTCGCCGCCAAGTACGCCGGTCAGGCCGATGCCGTCGCAACCCTTGCGACCAAGGTGCAGAAGGGCGGCGTGGGCGTGTGGGGCAAGGTTCCGATGCCCCCCAACGCGCAGGTGAACGACGCCGACGCCAAGGCGCTGGTCGAGTGGATCCTGTCCCAGAAGTGATGCGCAGGACCGGGCCCGCAGCGGCGGCGCCCGAACCAGGAAGAGGCCGGCCCCTGCGCCGGCCTTTTTGCTGCCCGGCCTTGCTCTAGCTGGGCATTCCCGCCAGGCGCTCGGGCGGGGCGCGCGACTCGAGCGCCTCGAACAGGCGCTCGGGGCGCTGCAGCCAGGCCGAGGCGTCGGCCGCGCGGGACGGGCGGGCGAACAGGTAGCCCTGCATGACGTCGCAACCGAGTGCGCGCAGCGCCCGCGCCTGTTCCTCGTTCTCCACCCCTTCGGCCACCAGCTCGAGCTCGAAGCCGCGCGCGATGCCGGTGATCGCGGCGATGATCGGGTTCGTCATCGGCCCTTCGAGGTCGCGCACGAAGCTGCGGTCGATCTTCAGCGTGCTGACCGGGAATTTCTGCAGGTAGGCGAGCGCCGAGTAACCGGTGCCGAAGTCGTCGATGGCGACACTGATGCCGCTCGAGCGCAGCTCTTGCAGCTTGGCGGTGACGCCGGCGGTGTCGTTCATCATGATGCTTTCGGTGATCTCGATCTCGAACTGGCCGGGCCTGAGCGCATGGCGCTCCAGGCAGTCGGTGATGCTGGCCACGATGTTGCTGCGATGGAAGTCGTGCGCCGACAGGTTGATCGACATCCGCGGCGCCTCGATCCCGGCACGGCGCCATTCCGCGACCTGGGCGCAGGCCTGCTCCAGCACCCAGGCGCTGATTTCGCCGATCAGCCCGACCTCCTCGGCCACCTGGACGAAGGTCGCGGGCGAGATCGGGCCGAGCACCGGATGCTGCCAGCGCAGCAGGGCCTCGACACCGACGATGCGGCGCTGTACCACGCTGACCTGCGGCTGGTAGTGGAGCTCGAACTCGTTGCGCACCAGCGCGTTGCGCAGGTCGTTCTCGAGCGCGATGCGGTCGCGGTGGCGGGTGTTGAGGTCGGGGTCGAAGAAGCGGTAGGCGTTCTTGCCCGAGCGTTTGACCTGGTACATCGCGACGTCGGCGTGCCGCGTCAGCTCCTCGGCGCTGCTGCCGTCGCGCGGGAAGAGCGCGATGCCGACGCTGACGGTGGCGCGGAACTGGCCCTTGCTCAGGCCGATGGGCGGGCTGATGGCCTCGAGCACCTTGCGCGCGATCACCTCCGCATCCTCGGGGCGGGCGATGTCGGGCAGCAGCACGGTGAACTCGTCCCCGCCCAGGCGGGCGAGGGTGTCGCCGCGGCGCAGGGTGGCCGACAGGCGCGCCGCGATGGCGCGCAGCAGGGCGTCGCCTTCGGCGTGGCCGAAGGTGTCGTTGACCAGCTTGAAGCGGTCGACGTCGATGAACATCACTGCCAGCGCGCCATTGCGCCGCTGCGCCTGGGCGATGGCCAGTTCCAGGCGGTCCTTGAACAGCACGCGGTTGGGCAGGTGGGTGAGCTGGTCGTGATAGGCCTGGAAGGAAATGATCTCCTCGGCGCGCTTGCGCTCGGAGATGTCGCGCGCCACGCCGTACAGGCCCACCATGCGGCGGTCGTCCTCCTGCGTGTTCATCGGGATGCCGGTCAGCGACACCGTGATGCTCTCGGGTTCGCCGTCCGGCTTGAGCCGGTTGCGGCGCAGGCGCAGTTCGACGTTGAAGTTCTCGCCGGGCAGGTTGCCGGGCTGGCTGAGCAGGCTGTCGATGCGCTTGCGGTCCTCGGGCAGCACCAGCGTGGCGAAGGGCTGGCGCATCAGCGCGCTGCGGTCGAAGCCGAGCAGGGCCTTGACGCGCGGATTCAGGTAGGTGAAGCGGCCGGCGCTGTCGAGGGTGAAGATGAGGTCGGGCGAACTCTCGACCAGGTAGCGGTGAAGGCGCTCGGAGGCCTTCAGGCGCTGGCTCATCAGCTTGTTCGCCTTTTCCAGTGCTCCCTTGTGCAGGGCGCCGTCCACCGCACGCTGCAGCTGCGCGACGTGGTAGGGCTTGCGCACGTAGTCGTCGGCGCCGCGGCGCAGGGCCCCGATCGCGGCATCGATCGCGTCCTCGCCGCTGATGATGATCACCGCCTCGTCGCGGTTGTGGTCGACCAGCCAATCGAGCAGCGCGAGCCCGGTGGCATCGGGCAGCCGGTAGTCGAGCAGGATCAGCGCATAGTGGTCGTGCTCGAGGCACCGGATCGCGTCGCCGATCGTGCCGCACTCGTCGAAGACGCGCCCCGGACGTGCGAGCACGTGGGGAAAGGTGCGGCGCAGCGACGGATCATCGTCGACGATCAGGATGCGGAAGCTGCCGGCTTCGGTGCCGGCGGCGCCTTCGATCTGAGGCCGGAATGCTTGCTCGGTCGGCGTGACCATGGCTCCCCGGGGAATGAGAGATATCAGAATTCTATTGTGTTACATGATGCAACACTCAGGCCCGTTGTTCCAGCGGGATGAAGATCTGGAAGCTCGTGCCTGCACCTTTTTGGGTCCTGCACAACAGGGTCGCGTCCCACTGGGCGAGAAGCTCACGCACCACGCTCAGGCCCAGGCCCTGATGCCCGCCGCCCTTGGTGCTGGGGCCGGCCGCAAGGGGATCCTGGGCGCGTTCGGGAGGCAGGCCGGGGCCGTTGTCCACGAAGCGGATCTCGATGCAGTTGCGCCCGTCGACATTGACCTGCGGGAATACCGACACCACCAGGCGCTGGCCGGGCTGCAGGGCCTCGGAGGCGTTGCGAAACAGATTGAGCAGGACCTGCTTGAGCGCGGAGGCCGGGATCGCCGCCGGCGGCACGTCGCGCGCGGTGCGCAGCTCGAGCTGGATGCCGCGGCTGGCGAACAGCGCGTCGCCATACAGCACGCGCATGTCGAGCAGCAGCTCCGGCACGTGGCAGTGGCGGGCATCGCCGGTCTCGACCGGCAGGTTGGCGGCGCCGCGCAGCAGCGCGTCGATGCGATCGAGCTCGGTGCCGAGCAGGCTCATCTCGTCCTGCAGCAGCATGTCGTCCTCGCGTTCCTGCGCCAGCATGCCGGTCCGGCTCTTGAGCACGGCCAGCGGATTGGTGGCCTCGTGCACGATCTTGCGCACGTGGTCGCGGAAGCGTTGCCGCAGCACGGTCTCGCGCGCGGCGATCTCGTTGCGCTGGCGGTTGTAGGTGCGCAACGCACGCGCGGCGGCGCCGAGTAGCGCGGCGTAGCGCCAGCTGCGCTCGCTGTCGAGGGCCTGCGCCGAGGCTGCGCCGACGAGGGCGACCGCGAGTTCCTCGGCCGAACTCAGCGGCAGCACGTGGAAGCCCTCGTGGCCCAGCCAGCGCGCGATCTGCCAGTCGGCCATGCTGCGCCCGGGGCCGCCGGATTCCACATAGAACGAGGTCGGATGCTGGCTGCGCGCGCTGAGGGCGATGCAGCTCGCCTCGTCGTCGACGCGCAGGCGCAGCTCGGCGATCAGGTTGCCGACGCTGTCGGGCTCGGGGTCGAGCAGGGGCTCCAGGCGGCCGTCCTCGCTGCTGCCGAGCAGCACCGATGGCGTGTGCAGGCCGAACAGAGGCCCGGCGATCGCCAGGCGCTCGCCGATCGCCGAGCCGTCGAGGTCGACGAAGGCGGCGGTCAGCAGGCCGAGCACCCCGGCGCAGCGGTAAGGATCCTCGGCCAGGCGCAGCGCGGGGCGTGCGAGCGGGGCGGACGGCGCCGGCGGCAGGCCGCTGCGGGCGGAAACGATGCGGCCGGCCTCGTCGCGCAGGCGCAGCACGGTGCTCGCGCCCAGTTTGCTCAGGCGCGCGGCGCGTTCCACCTGCTGCTGCCAGTCGGTGGTGGCGAGCCGGTCCGCGGCCTCGGTCAGGGCGAGCAGGGGGTGGGCCGCGGCCAGGCGCTCGTCCGTCAGTCCGCCGGTTTCCAGCGCGTCGGCGAGGCTGGGCGGCAGGCCGCAGGCGGCGACGAGCGCGGTGATCGGGGGGCGCACGCCGCCGTTCCAGCCCGTCGATCGCACGAGGTCGCGCCACAGTCCGGCGAGATAGGCCTCATCGGGCCGGGGATAGCCGGCCTCGACAGCGAGGCGGCGGGCGCATTCGGCGCGCAGCAGGGGCTTGTCGACCTGCGCGTCGTGCGCATCGCCGACATGGCCGATGGCGAGCAGCCAGGCGCGCAGCAGGTCGGGGCCGATGCGTTCGAGGCGGCGTTGAAAGGCGTCGCCGAGCCCCTTCTCGAGTTCGCCGGGAGCGAGCGGGTCGGCCACCAGCAAGCCGAGGCTGAGCGCGGGGTCGCGCGCGGCGATGCGCGCGATTTCCGACCAGTCCGGTGCCTGCGCGGCCAGCACGTGCAGGATGGCGGAGGCGCCGTCCGGCAGGGGCTGGAGTTCGAAGGCACTGAAGGAGTGAGTCGGCATGCGGTCGGCACACGAGCAATGAAGGCCGGGCCATTCTAGTCGCGCCTTTCACGCCGGACCGTGACCGGTGTGGCATATGCCGTGCAAAACCTCGGCGGCCCGCGAGGCGCGCTGGCGCGCCCGCGGCCGGTTTCAGGCGTGCAGGCTGTCGGCGAAGCCGAGGGCGACGAGCTGGGCGCGATTGACCTGCTCGAACGGCAGGTGCAGCTCGGTGGCGGCCGCGCTCAGCGCCCTGGCGTCGAACTGCTCGCAGGACTGCGCGAGGCGCAGGAAGGGCGCGAATTCGCCCTGACCGTAGAGCAGTGCCTCGCTGACGTTGGCGGGCAGGTTCATCTCGTCGAGCAGGGCCTGCATCGAGGTGCCGAGCTGGGTGTGCAGCAGCGAGAAGGCGCCGGTGATGAACAGGTTGTCGCGTTCGCTGGGCGCGAAGTAGCTCGCGCCGATCTCTTCCATGAAGCGGCCGCGCACGATCGCCGTCTGCATCAGCGCCGGCGCGCCCGGCTCCCGGCTGGCCTCGACCAGCAGCAGCGACAGCCACTTGGCGAGGGCGTCGTAGCCGAGGATGCTGACCGCATGGCGGAAGGAGTGGATCTCGCACATCAGGCCGAAACTGCCGGAGTTGACGTAGCGCAGCAGCTTGTAGCACAGGGCCACGTCGTGCTTGAGCACGGCCTCGATGTCGCGGATGTCGCCGTTGCTGCGGACCAGCTTGAGCAGGCGGGCGATCTGCGCGTGGCCGGGCGAGAGCGTCCTCGCCGGCGGCTTGCCATGCAGGAAGAACCAGCCCGACGCGCCGTCGAAACCCGCGTCCACCGCGCTGCGGAACGCGGCCGTATCGGGCAGGCCCCAGGCCAGGGCGAGGCCGGGCGATGCGCCCGGCGCGGCGCCGCCACGCGCGTCGATCAGCGCGAAGCGCCAGTCGTGGCCGGCCGGCAGCGCCATGCCGGGTTGGTACCAGGTCAGGCACATGCCGACGCCGGCGGCGCGCAGCTGCGCCATGAGCGCCCGGGTGCGGCGATGGACGAGGGTCTGCGCCGGGATCTCGATCGCGGTGTTGGCCGGGATCGACCACGCCATCAGCTCGGGCGTCGGCACCAGGCGGCCGAGGCTGACGAAGACCGGGGTCCGCGTGGGCCACACGTCGGCCTGGCTGGCGAGCGCCTCCGCCACCGTGCCGACGTCGGGGCCGTGGGCGATCAGGCGGTTGGCGGTGATCGCGTCGTTCTTGCTCAGAGCTTGTGAACTTTTCGGTCACGCCCGCCGGGGGTGGGCACGAGTGGGTTTATGACCGTCGTGGCGGCCAGATAATCTATTCAACATGAATGCGCTCGCTTTTTCTGGTTTCCTGGGTCGTTTTTCGCCGTTTTGTGCGCTCAAACCCCGATTCCGGACACGGCAGGCGCACCTTTCCCGAGGGCGAGCATCTCCGGCGCGAGGCTGGCCATACGCATCAGGTTGTGGGCCAAGGCAAAGAACAGGACCACGCACTTGACCTTGGCCAGTCCGCGCACGCGGAACTGCTGCAGTCCCCGGTTGCGGCTTTGG
>JARRBR010000153.1 GCA_029982755.1 Rhodocyclaceae bacterium | reverse complement strand
CGTCCCCTTCGTGATGGCCGACGCCACCACGCTGACCGAAGCCGGCTACGTCGGCGAGGACGTCGAGAACATCATCCAGAAGCTGCTGCAGAAGTGCGATTACGATGTGGAGAAGGCCCAGCAGGGCATCATCTACATCGACGAGATCGACAAGATCTCGCGCAAGGCCGACAACCCATCGATCACCCGCGACGTGTCGGGCGAGGGCGTGCAGCAGGCGCTGCTCAAGCTCATCGAGGGCACGGTCGCCTCGATCCCGCCGCAGGGCGGGCGCAAGCATCCGAACCAGGACTTCATCCAGGTCGACACCACCAACGTGCTGTTCATCTGCGGCGGCGCCTTCGACGGCCTGGAAAAGGTCATCCGCAACCGCACCGAGAAGGTCGGCATCGGCTTCGGCGCCGAGGTCAAGAGCAAGGACGCCAAGGACCTCACCGACACCTTCCGCCAGGTCGAACCCGAAGACCTGATCAAGTTCGGCCTCATTCCCGAGTTGATCGGCCGCCTGCCGGTGGTCGCCACGCTGCAGGAACTCGACGAGGAAGCGCTGATCCAGATCCTGGTCGAGCCCAAGAACGCGCTGGTCAAGCAGTACCAGAAGCTGTTCTCGATGGAAGGCGTCGAGCTCGAGATCCGCCCGAACGCGCTGCATGCGGTGGCGCGCAAGGCGATCAAGCGCAAGACCGGTGCCCGCGGCCTGCGCTCCATCCTCGAAGCGGCGCTGCTCGACATCATGTACGACCTGCCCACGCTGGAGAACGTGGAGAAGGTCGTGGTCGACGAGTCCACGATCGAGGAGGGTGGCAAGCCCTTGCTGATCTACGCCGAACAGCAGAAGGTCTCGGGCGCCAACTGAACGGGCTCCGACCCCACAAACGCCCGTCTGGCGCGGGGTTCGCGCCCCGTCGCTTGAATTTCCAGGTCACGCCCATACATGGGTGTGACCTTTTGCTTAAGGAAAGAAAAAATGTCGGGTCCTGCTGACCTCCCCAACGAAGCGATGGAAATGCCGCTGTTGCCGCTGCGCGACGTGGTGGTGTTCCCGCACATGGTCATCCCGCTCTTCGTCGGCCGCCCGAAGAGCATCAAGGCACTGGAAAACGCCATGGAGGCGGGCAAGAGCATCCTGCTCGTCGCCCAGAAGTCCGCCGCCAAGGACGAGCCCGCGGTCGAGGATCTGTATCCGGTCGGCTGCATCGCCAACATCCTGCAGATGCTCAAGCTGCCCGATGGCACGATCAAGGTCCTGGTCGAAGGCGTGCAGCGTGCGCACATCGACAAGGTCGAGGATCTTCGCAGCCTGTTCGTCGCCACCGTGCGCCCGGTGCCGGTGGTCGAGAGCGGCGGTCACGAACTCGAGGCCATGCGGCGCGCGATCATCGCCCAGTTCGATCAGTACGTTAAGCTCAACAAGAAGATCCCGCCGGAAATCCTCAGCTCGCTCGCGGGCATCGAGGAAGCCGGCCGCCTCGCCGACACCATCGCCGCCCACCTGCCGCTCAAGCTCGAGCAGAAGCAGGAGGTGCTGGAGATGTTCGACACCGCCGAGCGGCTCGAGAAGCTGCTCAGCCAGCTCGAGGGCGAGCTCGACATCCTGCAGGTCGAGAAGCGCATCCGTGGCCGCGTCAAGCGCCAGATGGAGAAGAGCCAGCGCGAGTACTACCTCAACGAGCAGGTCAAGGCCATCCAGAAGGAGCTCGGCGAGGGCGAGGAGGGCGCCGATCTCGAGGAGATGGAGAAGCGGATCAAGGCTGCCGGCATGCCCAAGGAGGCGCTGGCCAAGGCCGAGGCTGAGTTCAAGAAGCTGCGCCTGATGTCGCCGATGTCGGCCGAAGCGACCGTGGTGCGCAACTACATCGACACCCTGATCGGGCTGCCGTGGAAGAAGAAGTCGCGCGTCAGCAAGGACCTCGCCGAGGCCGAGAAGGTGCTCGACAAGGACCACTACGGCCTCGAGCGCGTCAAGGAACGCATCCTCGAGTACCTCGCCGTGCAGCAGCGCGTGGACAAGGTCAAGGCGCCGATTCTGTGCCTGGTCGGCCCCCCGGGCGTGGGCAAGACCTCGCTCGGCCAGTCGATCGCCAAGGCCACCAACCGCAAGTTCATCCGCATGGCGCTGGGCGGGGTGCGCGACGAGGCCGAGATCCGCGGCCACCGCCGCACCTACATCGGCTCGATGCCGGGCAAGATCCTGCAGAACATGAGCAAGGTCGGGGTCAAGAACCCGCTGTTCCTGCTCGACGAGGTGGACAAGCTCGGCATGGACTTCCGCGGCGATCCGTCGTCGGCGCTGCTCGAGGTCCTCGACCCCGAGCAGAACCACACCTTCCAGGACCACTACGTCGAGGTCGATTTCGACCTGTCGGACGTGATGTTCGTCGCCACCGCCAACACCCTGAACATTCCGCCGGCGCTGCTCGACCGCATGGAAGTGATCCGCCTGTCGGGTTACACCGAGGACGAGAAGGTCAACATCGCCCAGCGCTATCTGCTGCCCAAGCAGATGAAGAACAACGGCCTCAAGCAGGACGAGCTGTCGGTGACCGAGGAAGCGCTGCGCGACATCGTGCGCTACTACACCCGCGAGGCCGGCGTGCGCAGCCTTGAGCGCGAGATCTCCAAGGTCTGCCGCAAGGTGGTCAAGCAGCTCGTGCTCAAGAGCCGCAGCAGCAAGATCGTCGTCAATGCCAAGAACCTGGACAAGTTCCTCGGCGTGCGCAAGTACAGCTTCGGCATGGCCGAGAAGGAAAACCAGATCGGCCAGGTCACCGGCCTCGCGTGGACCGAGGTCGGTGGCGAGCTGCTGACCGTGGAGGCGGTGCAGCTGCCCGGCAAGGGCAAGGTGATGACCACGGGCAAGCTCGGCGAGGTCATGCAGGAGTCGATCCAGGCCGCGCTGTCGGTCGTGCGCCGCCGTGCGCGTTCGCTCGGCGTCGATCCGGACTTCTACCAGAAGAGCGACATCCACATCCACCTGCCGGAAGGGGCGATCCCGAAGGACGGTCCGTCTGCCGGCATCGCGATCTCCACCGCGCTGGTTTCGGTGCTGACCGGCATCCCGGTGCGCTGCGATGTCGCCATGACCGGCGAGATCACGCTGCGCGGCGAGGTGCTGGCGATCGGCGGCCTGAAGGAGAAGCTGCTTGCGGCGGTGCGCGGCGGCATCCGCACCGCGCTGATTCCGGAAGAGAACGTCAAGGACCTCGCCGAGATCCCGGACAACATCAAGAACGTCATCGAGATCGTGCCGGTGAAGTGGATCGACCAGGTCCTCGAGCTCGCCCTCGAGCGTCGACCCGAGCCGCTGACGGACGAGCCCGCGCCTGCGGAGCCGGCAGTGCCTGCCGTCGCGGAGGAGGAGGGCGCGAAGCCGGCCCGCCGGCGGGCGCACTGATTCCGCGCGGGCAGCGCACGGTCGCTGCGCCGGATCGGACAGGCCGCAATGCATCGAGGTGCATTGCGGCCTTTTTCATTCGGGGATGCCCGTCGTTGACAGGGCTGAATTCTGCGCGCTATAAAAACATGAAGTTTGCAAGGCGTCTCTCACGCCGTCGAATCCCGAGCCCAAAGGCGAAGGTCGCGGAGTTCTTCCCATTGCAGTTCATATCCGGAGGGTTCAAGTGAACAAACAGGAACTGGTTGCAAGCATTGCGGAGAAGGCATCGATGACCAAGGCGGACGCGGCGCGCGCACTGGATGCGACGGTGGCGGCCGTGACGGAGGCGCTCAAGAGCAATGACACGGTGACGCTGGTGGGTTTCGGGTCGTTCTACGTCGGGGACCGTGCGGCCCGAACGGGCCGTAACCCGCGCACAGGCAAGA
Source organism: Rhodocyclaceae bacterium (assembly GCA_029982755.1). Lineage (GTDB taxonomy): Bacteria > Pseudomonadota > Gammaproteobacteria > Burkholderiales > Rhodocyclaceae > Thauera. The sequence goes on along the minus strand of JARRBR010000153.1, from coordinate 2,666 downwards.
ACATCAAGATCAAGGCGGCCAAGGTTCCGAAATTCCGCGCTGGCAAAGGTCTGAAGGATTCTGTAAACTAGCGGGCTTTGCTGTTCCGGCGATTGCCGGAGGCCAGCGCGGGTGCTTAGCTCAGTTGGTAGAGCGTCGCCCTTACAAGGCGAATGTCGGCGGTTCGACCCCGTCAGCACCCACCAGAAAACGCAGTAAAAACAGCCGGTTAGAGCGAAAGCCCAGCCGGCTGTTTTCATTTGGCATGGTGCCATAGGCGACGAGTGCACAAATAGTGCACTTCGGGTGTCCAGACGTGACGAAGCCCCCGCAAGCATCACGCAGGCGAGGGCCTTGTGCCGACCACGCGCCCGGATGAAGCTCAGGAGTCATGGCGCTGTCGGCTGTCGCGGTTTTTTCATGACACGGCACTCACGACTTATCCGTGTCCGGGCTTCCTTCTCAGGCCCTCCCGGCAAGGGGACTGCGTTAAACGAAGAACACGCCGGCCTCCTCGCGTTCGATCAGCTCGCCCGTCCGGGCTGCGAGTCCGAAGGCCATCGCCATTGCTTGCAAGGGGTCGATGCGGCCTGTAGCGCGCGACTTGTCCAGCTTGCGACTACCTGCCGGGTCTCGGGTCGTGGTGGCATTCGCTGCGGCCATCGACAGGACAGGGTGCCCACCGTGGGCAATGCGCCCGTTCAGCAACTCGGCTTCGAGCGTGTCCAGTGCGGGCGACATGTCCTTGAAGCCCTGGCCCCACTCGGTCAGGGGAAGGTCGAGGCCGATCTTCTGGAACTCGTGACGCATGAGGTCAATCCTCCAGCGGTCGTAAGCGATGCCTGCCACCTCCAGGCCGGCGGTGATGCGGGCGATGTCAGCCGCCACAAATCCATAATCCACCGTGGCCCCCGGAGTGGTCTTCAGGAAGCCTTCACGCTCCCAGACGGTGTAGGGCGCTCGGTCCTTGCGTTCTCGGTCGAGAAGGCCCTTCTCGGGTGTCCAGACGTGGGTCTGTACATGCCAGATACCGTTGATGCGCCCGATCAGCACGAGGGCTGTAAGGTCCGTCCTGGCCGATAGGTCGAGGCCACCGAAGACAGGCCCGTCAAACGGCAGGACAGGCCCCGCGCAGGACTTCCACACATCCGGGGAAACGAACGGGCTTTCGGTGCTTACGCGCTGGTTCAGCAGGAGGTTCCTGGCGCTGTTCTCCATGCTCGGCATCCGCTTGGCCTGCGTCATCTGCTCTCTCAGGTCGTCTTCAGAGCGGAACAGACCGAGAGCCGGGTTAGCGGCCTTCCAGGCTTCCACGTCGAGTAGGTCGCATCCTTCGGGCGCGGTGTAGAGGTGGCAGACGATGCGCGGGTCCTTCGAGCGCATGGCGTCGTCAATCTGCACACTCAGCCAGTCAGACGACTGCGCCGCCTGTGTCGAGATGATGATTTGCAGCGGGTCGGCGTGCGCGCCCTGTGCCGTCAGCAGTGAATCAATGAAGTCCGACTGCGGCCCGCGTACCTGCCCCCACTCGTCACCGATGATAAGCAGAGGCGAGATGCCCATCGCCGTTTTGCCGTCCGCAGCGAGGGCGCGGTACTCGGTGTTCAGCGGTAGCCCGACGAGGCGCTTGCTGCTCGGCACGATCCGCACCAGCCCCGACAGCCTCGGGCTTTGCTGGATCATCTGGCAGGCGAGCCGGAAAACGAGGGCGCTTTGATCGCGGCTCATGGCCCCGCTCACGAGTTGCGCATTCAGCCGCGCTTCAGGCCCCACGAGCGAGGCAATCAGCAGACACGCGATGAGCGAAGTTTTGCCCCCCTTCCTGCCCATGCTGAGGATGGCGCGACGGGTGCCGGCCGGGTTGTCATACACAGCCCGGATGAAGTCCTGCTGAAACGGTGCCAAGCGGATAGGCTCGCCCACATGCGCCCCTTCAGGCGTGCGCAAGTAGGTTTCGATGAAGGCGATGATCCGCTCGGCGCGCGTCATTTGATTGCCCGAAGCCCCGGAATCAAATCATCGAGTTCGGCCAGCTCGCCGCGTGCGGACTTCTCAGCCTGCAATGCCTTGGCGGCGTCTTCCGACTTGCCCACCGTGGCCTCGGCATGGACGTGGATCACGCGCGCAAGGGACACAGCGCGACGAGATAGCGTTTCGATCAGGCGATGTTTCGGGTTCAGCTTGTCGCCGACCACATCGCCCTCGGTGTCCACCTCAGCCTGCAATCGTTCGATGTCCGCCTGCGCACGAGCAAGTTGCGCTGCCATCGCCAGATCGGAATCTGTCCAGGTGTCACGCGCGCGGGCTTGCACAATCGCCACCCAGAAGGCGCGATCCTGCTCGCGCAGGGTGATATGGTCGGGCGGCTCAATCGGCCCTTGTGCGGCGTTCTGGAAGGCCACGACAGCCCCCTTCACGGTGTCGGTGCGGTGCCGCTTCGGATTCAGTTTCATGGCTTCTCTCGGTTAGCAGAAACAGACGACTTACCGGGCGGTTCGTGGCCCTCGGTTGCCCGCGATTTCTGAGCGAGCGCAATCCACGCATCGAGCATCGGATTCCACGCCCATCTCGGCGTCAGCAGTGCGGCCTGTTAATGGCGTCCAATTTCCGCACAAATCTGGCGTCGACACGGGGTCCGGCGTAAGGGCGTAAGTCGGGTTTTTTGCTGACGATGGTGGTGAGTCAAA
>JARRBR010000152.1 GCA_029982755.1 Rhodocyclaceae bacterium | reverse complement strand
GCGCACGGACTTCGTCGGCGCCGCGGCGCGCGGCAATCAGCGCGCGTTCGGCCGGCGCGACCTGCAGCGCGCGGCGCGCCTGCTCGAGGCGCAGGCGTTGGGCATCGAGCGCGGGCTTGCCCGCTTCCAGCGCCTCGAGCGCCGCTCGGGCTGTCGCCGCCTCGACGAACTGGGCCTCGACCGCCTGCCCCTGCTGCAGGGCGGCGCGCGCGGCGGCATCCTCCGCGCGCACCTGCTGCTCGGTCCCGACCAGGGTCACGAGCTCCGCCTGCAGCGCGTCGCGGCGCTCGAGCAGCGCCTCGAGCGTGTCGGCCCCGGCCTGCTCGAGCAGGGTGCGGCGCTGCAGCGCGGCCTGCTCGCCGCGCTCGCGCAGCGCCGCGGCCTCGGCCTTCAGGGCCTCCTGCAGGCGCTTGTAGGTGGCGGTGCCGAACAGGGTCTCGAGGATCTTCTCGCGCTCGGCCGAGCTCGCCGCCAGCAGCTTGCGGAACTGGCCCTGCGGCAGCAGCACGACCTGGCGGAACTGTTCGGCCTTGAAGCCGAGCAGGTCCTCGATCAGCGCCGTCACTTCCGTGGTCTTCTGCGCCAGCGGCGCCCAGGTCTCGCCGTCCGGCTCCAGCCGATACAGCTCGGCCCTGGCGAGCACCTTGACCAGCTTGTCGCCGCGCAGCGCGGCGCGCTCCTGCTCGGGCACGCGCTTGACGCGGTAGCGGCGCGCGCCGAGCGCGAATTCGAATTCGACCTCGGTCTGCACCGCCGCGTCGGCGTGATGGCTGCGCATCTCGCGCGCGCTGCGCTCGCCGCCCGAGGTGTCGCCGTAGAGCGCATAGGTGATGCCGTCAAGGATGGAGGTCTTGCCCGCGCCGGTGGGGCCGGCGATCAGGAACAGGCAGCCGGGCGGCAACAGGGTGAAGTCGACTTCTTCGCGACCGGCGAAGGGGCCGAAGGCCTGCAGACTGAGCGTGAGCGGCTTCATGCGCTGCGCGCCTCCCGTTCGAGACGGTCGACGACGCGGTCGAGCGCGGCCTTTGCCGCGGGCTCCAGCGGCACGCCGGTGGCCTCCTGGTGGAAGCTGGCGAAGAGATCCTCGATGCGGGTGCGGCGATGGTCGTCCGTCGCGCGTCCGGGCCCGTCGCCGACGAGCGTCGGGCGCTCGATGGCGAGCGCGTTCGGCCACGCGCCGCGCAGCTTGCCCATGGCGTCAAGCAGGGCGCCGTGGTCGGTGAGGCGGGCGAGCACGTAGTCCTCGCGTGCCGGATCGGTGGCCGCGGCGGCGACCAGCGCGGCGAGCTCGCCCTCGAGGATCCGCAGGTCGCGGCGCGGCACCAGCGGGATGCGCTCGACGGTGCAGCTGCCCGCCGCATCCAGCTCGACCAGATTCACCGACTTGGCGTGGTCGGCCTCGGCGAAAGAGTACTTGAGCAGCGAGCCGGAATACTGGACGCGGGCGCGGCGCCAGGCGTCCGGTGAAGCGCTGGCGTCGATGGTCGCGGCGCCCGCCCCGCCCGGGTCGCGCTTCGCGCCGATCGCCTGCGGCCGGTGCAGGTGGCCGAGCGCGACGTAGTCGAAGCCGTCGAACACCTCGGCGCCGACCGCGCCCGTGCCGCCGACCGACAGCGGACGTTCGGATTCGCTCTCCGTGCCGCCGATCACGAAGGCGTGGGCGACCACCACCGCGCGCCGCCCCGGCACCCGGGCGGCGCGCACCGTCGCGGTCTGGGCGGCGAGCGCGGCGTGATGGTCGGCGATCGAATCGTCGCCAACGGCACTGCGCACGAGCGCCGGTTCGGCGTAGGGCAGCGCATGGATCGCGACTTCGCCATGCGCATCGCGCAGCACCAGCGGGGCGACGTCCGTCTCCACCGGCCCGCGCACCGTGAGCCCCGCGCGCTGCAGCAGGCCGGAGCCGAAGGCGAGGCGGTCGGGGCCGTCGTGGTTGCCGGCGATCATCACCACCGGGATCTTCAGCTCGAGCACGAGCTGCTCGAGCACGAGGTCGAGCAGGCGCACCGCCTCGGCCGGCGGCACCGAGCGGTCGTAGATGTCGCCGGCGAGCAGGATGGCGTCGGGCCGGGTGTCGGCGGCGATGCGCACGAACTGCTGCAGCACGTGGGCCTGGTCTTCGAGCAGGGAGACGCCGTGATAGACACGGCCGAGATGCCAGTCGGCGGAGTGGAGGAAGCGCATCGGGACTAAGATGGAACTTGCCGCAGCCGGTTTCGGGCGCGCACCCCGGCCGGCGGCGGACAACCGGGGTATGGCGTGCGGGAATCGTCCTACAGCGCAATCCGCACTGTCGGACAGCCCGCGGGCGCCGGGGAGCATACATTTGAATCGCATCGCAGGGGCGACGACACCCGTCCCGCCCCGAACGACAAGTCCATCAAGGAGAAGACAATCATGAAACATACCGCCGCCACTCTCGCCCTGTCCGGCCTGCTCGCCTTCACCGCCGTCGGCTGCGCCGTCACCCGCGACCAGTCCACCGTCGGCGAATACGTCGATGACGCCACCATCACCACGCGCGTGAAGGCCAAGTTCGCCGAGGACCCCACCGTCAGCGCGATGGCGATCAGCGTCGAGACGCTGAAGGGCACGGTGCAGCTGTCCGGCTTCGCCAAGAGCAGCGCCGAGCGCAACCGCGCGGTCGAGATCGCGCGTACCACGCCGGGCGTGAAGGCGGTGAAGAACGACATCGCCATCCGGCCCTGAGCGCGCCGACGACGGCAGGATGACCGCAGCACCAGGGTGCGCCAGGCGGGCCGCGGGCAGCACCACCTGCGGAAGCGGGCCTGCCCGCGAATGGCGACGAGCGTACGTCCATTCGTGGGCAGGCCCGCTCCCGCGCATACCGCTCAGACGGCGTCCGTCATCGGACAAGCTCGGCGCCATGGTCTAGGCTAGGACAGGTTCATGAACCCCATTCCGGAGCGCCTGCCCTTGCCCACCGCCCCGTCCCGCCTGCCGCGTCCGCGTGCGGGCGTGCTGATCGTCGTGCTGCTGCTAAGCTTCGTGCTCGGGCTGGCGTGGCTGATCGCCGGCCAGTGGCAGTCCGAATCGAGCCGCAGCGCACTCGAGGACCTGCGCGCGCGCAGCGCGCGCCTGCATCACCTCGACACCCTGCTGCTGCAGCTGCTCGACGCGGAGTCGAGCGTGCGCGGCTACCTGCTGACGCGCAACCCGGTGTTCCTGACGCCCTACCAGGAGGGCCAGGCCGAGCTCGAGGCCACCCTCGCCGCCCTGCGTGCCGACCCGTGGGCGGACGAAGGCCAGCGCCAGACCGTCGAGCACCTGGCGATGCTGGTCGACATGCGCTGGAGCCTGCTCACCCAGGCCATCGAGCGCGGCGCGCCGCCCGGCACCGACCAACCCGACGGCGGCACCGGCAAGCAGGTCACCGACGACATCCGCGCCCGCATCCTGGCACTGCGCGCCGCCACCCGGGCCGAGATCGCCGCCACCCAGGACGGCGCCTTCGCGCGCTTCGCCGATGCGCGGACGATGAACCGGGTGCTCGGCGCCAGCGTGCTGGCGCTGCTGCTGGTGCTGGTCGTCGTGCTCTACCGCCAGGACCGCCTGCGCGAGCGCATGGCGCAGCTGCTGCGCTCGGAGAACGAGCGCCTGCACACCGAGGTCGCCCATCGCACCGAGGAGCTCAGCAGCCTCGCCAGCTACCTGACCAATGCGCGCGAGGCGGAACAGGCGCGGCTGGCGCGCGAACTGCACGACGAGCTCGGCGCCCTGCTCACCGCCGCCAAGCTCGACGCCGGCTCGATCGCGCGCAAGCTGCCGGTCGAGACCATGGCACCGCTGCGCAGCCGCTTCGACCGCCTGCTCGACACGCTGAACCAGGGCATCGCGCTCAAGCGCAAGGTGGTCGCCGATCTGCGGCCGCCGCTGCTGTCCGAGCTCGGCCTGGTCGAGGCGCTGCGGGCGCTGGCCGACAGCGGGGACATCGGCGAGCACGGCGGGCGGCTGGCGCTCGAGCTGCCCGAGGCCCTGCCCGAGCCGCCCGCGCAGACCGCGCTCGCGCTCTACCGCATCGCGCAGGAGGCGCTCACCAACGCGCGCCGCTATGCCAGGGCGACACACGTCGGCCTGCGCCTGCGCGCCGAGGGCGACGAGCTGGTGCTGGAAGTGGAGGACGACGGCGTCGGCTTCGATCCGGCGGCGCGCGAGCGCAACCGCCACGGACTGGCGGGCATGGCGCACCGGGTGCAGATGCTCGCCGGTCGGCTGGACATCGACAGCCGCCCGGGCAAAGGCACGCGCATCACCGCCCGCGTGCCGTTCGCGCGCATGCATTGAGCAGCCGTTGCGCGCGCCGCGGTCGGCGGGCCGCTCAGGCGGTCGGGCCGGGCACCGCCGCCTGCACGAAGTCGATCAGCTCGTCGAGCTGGAAGGACTTGTCGAAGAAGCGCGCGACGCCGAGCTGTTCGCAGCGGCTGCGGACCGGCGGGTGGCCGTAGTTGGAGAACACCACCGCGCGCGGACGGCCGAAGCGCTCGGGCTCGGCCTGCAGCCGGCGCAGCACGCCGAGGCCGCTGCCCGCGCGCAGCTCGAGATCGACGATCGCCAGGTCGGGGCGCTGGCGCTCGAGCGCGGCGAGCGCGCCCGCCTCGTCCTCGGCCTCCGCGACCACGCCGACGCCGTCGAGCTCCTCGAGCATGTCGCGCAGCATGCCGCGCAGCATCGCCGAGTCCTCGACCAGCACGATGCGCAGTGCGGGGGCGGAATGAAGCGGCGCGCTCATCGCCCTACTCCAGGATCAGCCCGTGGCGCAGGGCGTAGGTCGCGAGCTCGGCATTGCTGCCCACGCCGAGCTTCTCCAGCAGGCGGCTGCGGTAGGTGCTGACGGTCTTCACGCTGAGATTGAGCACGTCGGCGATGTCCGACACCGACTCGCCGCGGGCCAGGCGCAGGAACACCTGCAGCTCGCGATCCGAGAGCTTCTCGTGCGGCGCCGCGCTGCCGCCGCCACCGAGCTCCTCGGCGAGCAGTTCGGCGGTACGCGCCGACACGTAGCGCCGGCCCTGGGCCACGGTGCGGATCGCCTGCAGCAGTTCCTCGCGCGAACAGTCCTTGCACAGGTAGCCGTCGGCGCCGTTGCGGATCATCGCCAGCGCGTAGCGCTCCTCCGGGAAGCCCGACAGCATCAGCACGCGCACGCCCTCGTAACGCTGGCGCACCGCGCGCAGCACATCGACGCCGCTCTGCCCGGGCAGGGACAGGTCGAGCAGCAGCACGTCGACCCCCTGCGCGCGCAGCGATTCGAGCGCCGCCTCACCCGAGGCGGCCTCGAACACGATGGTGATGCCGAGCTCGTCGGCCAGCAGCTCGCGAAAGCCGGCACGCACGATCTGGTGGTCGTCGACGATGGCGATGCGCAGCATGGGCGAGGCTCCGGGACGCGATGCGGGAGCGCCAGCATAGCCCAAGCGCAGCGGCGGGGCCGGCCTCGCCTGCGATGCGGGCCATGGACTCATCGTCCCTTGATGAGGTTGATCAGGAAGCTGGCGATCGCCATCACCAGGAACACGACGAACAGCACCTTGGCGATCTCGGCCGCGCCGGCGGCGAGGCCGCCGAAGCCGAGCACGGCGGCGATCAGGGCGATGACGAAGAAGACGACGGCGTAGTGCAGCATGATGTTCTCCTTGCGGGGTACCGGGCCGGGTTGGCGGACGACAGGTGCCCGGGTCACGCTTCCACTTTAGGCGCCGGCAACGCCGCACCCCATCGGCCCGGTCCTAAACAGGCGTCGGACGATTCCGACACGCGCCGCCGGCATCGGACGCCCGCCCCCTCCCGCCGCGGCGCGCAGCGCACGCCGCGGCGTCGCTGCGCTATAATCCAAGGCTTTGTTTTATCTGAAAATCAGGACCCTTCCGTGCTCGTCGCAGCCAACATCACCCAGCAGTTCGGGGCCAAGCCCCTGTTCGAGAACGTCTCCGTCAAGTTCGGCGACGGCAACCGCTACGGCCTGATCGGGGCCAACGGCGCCGGCAAGTCGACCTTCATGAAGATCCTGTGCGGCATCCTCGAACCGTCCGCCGGCAACGTCTCCAAGGATCCGCACGAGCGCATGGCCTACCTGCGCCAGGACCAGTTCGCCTACGAGGACATGCGCGTGCTCGACGTGGTGATGATGGGCCACGAGGAGCTGTGGGCGGCGATCAGGGAGCGCGACGCGATCTACGCCAACCCGGACGCCACCGAGGACGACTACATGCACGCCGCCGAGCTCGAGGGCAAGGTCGGCGAGTACGACGGCTACACCGCAGAAGCGCGCGCCGGCGAGCTGCTGCTCGGCGTGGGCATCGAGACCCACCTGCACAACGGCCCGATGAGCGAGGTCGCCCCGGGCTGGAAGCTGCGCGTGCTGCTGTGCCAGGCACTGTTCGCCAACCCCGACATCCTGCTGCTCGACGAGCCGACCAACAACCTCGACATCAACACCATCCGCTGGCTCGAGGACGTGCTCAACAACCGCGAC
>JARRBR010000151.1 GCA_029982755.1 Rhodocyclaceae bacterium | reverse complement strand
CGTTTCGCCAAGCAGGCGGGCGCGGACGCCCACCTGTCGGTGGTGCCCTACTACAACCGGCCGACGCAGGAAGGCCTGTACCGCCACTTCCGCACGATCGCCGAGGCGGTCGAGCTGCCGCTGATCCTCTACAACGTGCCCGGCCGCACGGTGGCCGACCTGTCCAACGACACCACGCTGCGCCTGGCCGAGATCCCCAACGTCGTCGGCCTCAAGGACGCCACCGGCAACATCGATCGCGCCTGCGACCTGATCGAGCGCGCACCGGCCGGCTTCGCCCTCTACAGCGGCGACGACATGAGCTCGGCCGCCTTCCTGATGCTGGGCGGTCACGGCGTGATCTCGGTGACCGCCAACGTCGCGCCGCGCGCGATGCATGCGCTGTGCGCGGCGGCGGCGCGCGGCGACATGCGCGCGCTGCGTGAAACCAATGCCGCGCTGACCGGTCTGCATCGCGACCTGTTCTGCGAGGCCAACCCGATTCCGGTCAAGTGGGCCGTCGCCCGCATGGGTCTGATCGGCGACGGCCTGCGCCTGCCGCTGACGCCGCTCTCCGAATGCCATCACGAGCGCGTGCTGAAGGCCATGCGCAAGGCCGGCATCAAGGTCTGAACCGAATCCATCTGTCCAGGAATTCCATGAACCGTACCACGCGCACTTCCCTGTCCCTGATCGCGCTGTCGCTTGCGCTCGGCGGTTGTTCGGGATCGCTGCTCGAATCCAAGCGCATCGACTACAAGAGCGCCCGCCAGATCGAGCGTCCGCTCGAGATTCCGCCCGACCTGACCGCGCCGCAGCGCGACGACCGCTTCGCCGTCCCCGACGTCTCTCCGCGCGGCGTCGCGACCTATTCGGCGTATTCGGCCGACCGCGCCGGCCAGCCGGCGACCGCTTCGACCGCCGCCGACGTGCTGTCCAAGTCGGACACCATGCGCATCGAGCGCGCGGGCAGCCAGCGCTGGCTGGTGGTGAGCGGCTCGCCCGAGGAACTGTGGCCGCAGATCAAGGATTTCTGGCTGGAGATGGGCTTCATCCTGAACGTCGACAGCCCCGAGATCGGTGTCATGGAGACCGACTGGGCCGAGGATCGCGCCAAGATCCCGCAGGACTTCATCCGCTCGAGCATCGGCAAGGTGTTCGACGGCCTGTTCTCGACGCCCGAGCGCGACAAGTTCCGCACCCGCCTGGAGCAGGGCAAGGAGGCGGGTACCGTCGAGGTCTACATCAGCCATCGCGGCATGATGGAGATCTATCCGACCGAGGCCAAGGACTCGACCATCTGGCAGCCGCGTCCGGCCGACCCCGAACTCGAGGCGGAAATGCTGCGCCGCCTGATGGTGCGGCTGGGGGCCGAGGAGGCGCGCGCCGAGGCCGCCATCGCCACCGAGCAGGCGCCCGAGCGTGCGCAGATCACGTCCGCGGCCAACGGCCAGGTCATGCTGACGATGGACGAGCCCTTCGATCGCGCCTGGCGCCGCGTGGGGCTCGCGCTCGACCGCATCGGCTTCACCGTCGAGGACCGCGATCGTGCCAAGGGGCTCTACTTCGTGCGTTACGTGGATCCTGATGCCGACAACCGCAGTCCCGAGAAGGGATTCCTGTCGCGTCTGGCCTTCTGGCGCAGCGACGACAAGCCGGCTCAGGGCGGCAGCGAGTACCGTCTGCGCGTCGAGGGTCAGGGCGACGGTTCGCGGGTCAGCGTGCTCAGCCGCGAGGGTGGGCAGGACAACTCCGAGACGGCGCGCCGCATGCTGGGCCTGTTGCACGAGCAGCTGCGCTGATCGCGTCCCGCATGAACAAAAAGCCGGCTGCGAGCCGGCTTTTTGTTTGCTGCGACAGGCAGGTGTCGCTTACTTCTGCGCCGACTCCTTGGCGGCGCTGACCGCGGCCTCGGCAGCGGCCTTGGCGGCGTCCACCGCCTGCGAGGCTTCCTCGGCCGCAGCCGTGGCCGCCTCCTTGGTCGCGTCGGCGGCGGTCGCCGCTTCTTCCTTGATCACCTGAGCGCCGGCAGCGGCGGCGTCACCGGCAGCCTTGGCGCTCTCCTTCGCCGCCTCGACGGCCTGGGCGGCGGATTCCTTCATGTGCTCCTGGGCGCTCGGGGCGGGTTGCGCGGCGACGGGTTCTTCCTTCTTGCCGCAGGCGGAGACGGCGAGGGCAACGAGGGCAGCAACGAGCAGGGAATTCTTCATGATCTTGTTCCTTTCGGGGTTCAGGGGGCCTTTCGCTGCGGGACTCCCCTGTGTCCGGGCGGGTGCCGGCTGGCTTCGGGTTGCAGCGAAAGCGAAACGATTCTACCGCGCAGGCGATGCCAGAACGATGACGTGCTGCGCTGCAAAATGTCATCCAAGCGTAAGAAAGCATTTCGGAACAGGCGTCAAGCCAGTGTCGATGCACGCCATTCGTTGCGGGGCGGAACACGCGCCACGCATCGCCGCGCAGTGCCGCTTCGCCCTCCCGCCGACGCGATAACGGGGCAGTGGGCGCGCCCGCCGCGGGACGCGCGGCGTAGCGCACGTACGCGGCGGCCGTGCCAGCGCGAACGCGTGGCTGCCGGCGGGGGCGGGCTGGGAACGCGGGGGCGCACACGATGTTGCAAATCGCCATCCGGGCCCAAGGACGGAAGTTCGGTGCGCCCGTCCTGCGGGTGCGCGCTAGAATCGCGCTTCCTTTTCGATCGCCTGCCATCATGCCCATCGCCCTCATCGAATCCCTGGACCACGAAGGACGCGGCGTCACCCGCCAGGACGGCAAGGCCGTGTTCGTCGATGGCGCGCTGCCGGGGGAGCGAGTGGAGTACGTCGTGCGCCGGGCGCGGCCGAGCTACGAGCAGGCCGAGACCGTGCGGATCCTGAAGGCGAGCGCCCAGCGCGTGGCACCGCGCTGCCGGCATTACGGCACCTGTGGCGGCTGTTCGATGCAGCATCTGGATGCGGAGGCGCAGGCGGCCGCGAAGCAGCGCATCCTCGAGGACGCCCTCTGGCATATCGGCAAGCTGCGGCCGGAGATCATCTACCCCGCCATTCACGGGCCCGCCTGGGGCTACCGCTACCGCGCCCGCCTCGGCGTGCGCCTGGTGCCGAGCAAGGGCGGACTGCGGGTGGGTTTCCACGAGCGGCGTTCGAGCTACATCGTGGACATGCGCGAATGCCCGGTGCTGCCGCCGCCCATCTCCGCAATGCTGCCGCGCCTGCGCGAGATGATCGCCGGCCTGTCCATCGCCGATCGCCTGCCGCAGGTGGAGATCGCGATCGGCGACGAGGCCACCGTGTTCGTGTTCCGCAACCTGCTGCCCTTCAGCCGCGCCGACCAGAAGCGCCTGGCCGCCTTCGCCGAAGCCGAGGGCATTCAGGTGTGGCAGCAGCCGAACGGGCCGGATTCGGCGACTCCACTGCATCCGCTCGACGGCCCGGCGCTCGCCTACACATTGCCGGAGTTCGACGTGCGCATGGATTTCCGGCCGACCGATTTCACCCAGGTCAATGTGCACATCAACCGCCTGCTGATCCGCCGCTCGATGCAGTTGCTCGACCCGCAGCCGGGCGAGCGCATCGCCGACCTGTTCTGCGGGCTGGGTAACTTCAGCCTGCCGATCGCGCGTCGCGGCGCCCACGTCGTCGGCGTCGAGGGCAGCGACGCGCTGGTGGCGCGTGCGCTCGACAACGCGCGGCGCAACGGCCTGGCCGAGCGCACGACCTTCTATGCCGCCAACCTGTTCGAGGCCACCGAGGACAGCCTCGCCGCGTTCGGCCCGCTCGACAAGCTGCTGATCGACCCGCCGCGCGAAGGCGCGATCGCAGTCGCCAAGGCGATCGGCCCCCAGCAGCAGCCCGCACGCATCGTCTACGTGTCGTGCAACCCGGCCACGCTGGCGCGCGATGCGGCGGTGCTGGTGCGGGAGAAGGGCTATGTGCTCAAGGGCGCCGGCATCGCCAATATGTTCCCGCAGACCTCGCACGTGGAGTCGATCGCGCTCTTCGAGCGCCCGGCGTCGGCGTGAAGCTGCCGGCACGCGGTGATATACTTCGCGCCCTTGCGGAGGCGTGGCAGAGCGGTTGAATGCAACGGTCTTGAAAACCGTCAGGGGTTTGCGCCCCTCGTGAGTTCGAATCTCACCGCCTCCGCCAACAACGCGGCAACCTGTTGATCGGGCGGCTTCTTCGAGCGACCCGGCGCTGCTCATGTCCCGCCTCATCCTCCTCAACAAGCCCTACGGCGTGCTCTGCCAGTTCACCGACCAGGCCGGACGGGCGACGCTGAAGGATTGCGTCGCGGTGCCCGGCGTCTATGCCGCGGGTCGGCTCGACACCGACAGCGAGGGCCTGCTGCTGCTCACCGACGACGGGCGCCTGCAGCATCGCGTTGCCGATCCCCGCCACAAGCTCGCCAAGACCTATCTGGTGCAGGTCGAGGGCGAGCCCGACGAAGCTGCCCTGGCGCGTCTGCGCGCGGGCCTCGATCTGGGCGATTTCCATACCCTGCCGTGCGAGGCGCGTCCGGTGGCGGAGCCGGACTGGCTGTGGCCGCGCGATCCACCGGTGCGTTTCCGCAAGTCGGTGCCGACGAGCTGGCTGGAGATCGTGCTGCGCGAGGGCAAGAACCGCCAGGTGCGGCGCATGACCGCAAAGGTCGGTTATCCGACCCTGCGCCTGATCCGGGTCGCGATCGGCCCTTGGCGGCTCGACGGCCTGCAGCCGGGGCAGTGGCGCGCGCTCGATCCGGCCGGGCTGGGCCCGCTTGCGGGGACGCCCGGTCGGCGAGCTTCGGCTGCCGGCCCCAGGCACACGCCTGCAGCGCGCACCAAGCCGCACAAGACGGAGCGAAGGAAATGAGAGGTACCAAGACGACCGGCCGTCACCCCCTCGTCGCTGCGTTGCTGGCAGCGGGTGCGCTCGGTGCCATTGTCGGCCCAGCCATGGCGCAGCCGGCCCTTCCGCTGGCCGAGCTCGGCTTCGGCATGTACCGCATCGAGGCCGAGGTCGCGCATACCTTCGATACCCGCCAGACCGGGCTGATGCATCGAACCACGATGCCGCTCCATCGCGGCATGGTCTTCGTGTTTCCGGAAGCGCGTGCGCACTGCATGTGGATGAAGAACACGCCGTTGCCGCTGTCGGTGGCTTTCCTCGACGCACAGGGCAGGGTGATCAACATCGAGGACATGCAGCCGCATACCACGGACAACCACTGTGCCGCCGGCCCGGCGCGCTTTGCGCTGGAGATGAATCTGGGCTGGTTCGCCGGGCGCGGCATCAAGGCCGGCGACGTCCTGCGCGGCTTCGATCGCCTGCCGGCGCCGCGCTGAGCGCGCAGCCGGCAGGGGCTGGTACAGCTCTCAGCGCATCCGCTCGGGCTTGAGCTTTGGCGTCAGCGGTGCGCCCTTGCGTGCGCGGCGATGGCGCAGTGCTTCGCGCTGGGCCGGCTTGAGCTCGATCGTCGCCGTCTTGCCGCCCCGTCCCGTGCCCTCGATGCTCAGTACCGCGTCGTCGGCCGGCACGGCTACCGCGGCAAGCGCCTCGCCTTCGTCGAGCGCCATCACGATCACGCCGCGGCCGCCGCTCTGCGTCTTCATCTCCGGGCGCGGGAAGACGAGCAGGCGGCCGTTCTCCGAGGCCGCGGCGATCCAGTCGCCGAAGACCTTCGCCGGTGCCAGCACCTTCTCGCCCTTTTCCAGGCTCATGAAGGCCTTCCCCGCGCGCTGGCGGCTGGTGGCGTCCGCGATGCCGCACAGGAAGCCGTAGCCGCCGCTGTTGGCGAAGAAGTACACGGAATCGGGCGTGTCGGTGACCACCTGTGCGAGCTTGCCGCCGTCCTGGAATTCGACCAGGGTGGTGATCGGCACGCCGTCGCCACGCCCACCAGGCAGGTCGGAGACCTTCACCGTGTAGGCTCGGCCATTCGTATCGATGACGATCAGCGGCCAGGTGGTGCGCGTCTCGATCACCGCGAAGCCGAAATCGCCGGCCTTGTAGGTGATGCCGGCGGGGTCGATGCCGTGGCCCTGGCGCGAGCGCACCCAGCCGTTCTTCGACAGGATCACGGTGACCGGCTCGTCCGGCACCGAGATCTCCGCGGGCGCCACCGCGGCCACGGCTTTCACCAGCGTGCGGCGGTCGTCGCCGTACTTCTTGGCGTCGTCCTGGATCTCCTTGAGGATGAGCCTGGTCATCGCCGCGCGGCTGTCGAGGATGTGCTGCAGGCCGGCGCGCTCGTCCTTGAGTTCGGCAAGCTCCTTCTCGATCTTGAAGCCTTCCAGGCGCGCGAGCTGGCGCAGGCGGATCTCGAGGATGTCCTCGGCCTGGATCTCCGAGAGGCCGAAGGCGGCGATCAGCGCCGGCTTGGGTTCGTCCGACTCGCGGATCACGCGGATCACTTCCTCGATGTGCAGGAAGGCGATCATGCGGCCTTCGAGGATGTGGATG
>JARRBR010000034.1 GCA_029982755.1 Rhodocyclaceae bacterium | reverse complement strand
CTACCAGGCCGCGCGCGCGCTGATCTTCGAGGGCTGCGCCCAGCCCAGCGGCTACACCGAGCCGCTGCTGCACCGCTATCGCCAGCAGTTCAAGGCGAAGGCCGGCGGCTGACCGGCCGACATCACGGCTGCGGTATCTGACCCGCAGCCGTGATCGCCGGCAGAAAAACAAAGGCGCCCTCGGGCGCCTTAATTGTTTGTGGTTCAGCGCGGCACTGTGCCGGCCGGGCTCACCAGAGCTGCCACCACGGCCGGTCGTCCTGCGGCCCGCCGCGGAAATAGACGCTGTCGGGGAAGTTGGCGCGCATCACGCGATCGGCGTCGTCGCGCAGCTGGGTCAGGCCCATGGCATCGTAGCTCTTGACCAGCAGGAACAGGGCCTCTTCGGTCGCCGGTGCCTGCGGGAAGTTGGTGACCGCGGTCTGCGCGCGATTGACGGCGGCCACGTAGGCGCCGCGGTTGTAGTAGTAGCGCGCCACGTGCACTTCGTGCGAGGCGAGCGAGTTCACCAGATACTGCATGCGTGCGCGCGAGTCGTCGGCGTAGCGACTTTCCGGGAAGCGTTCGACCAGTTCGCGGAAGCTGTCGAAGGCCTCGCGCGCGCCCTTGGGGTCGCGCTCCGAGAGGTCCTGGCGCGACAGGCCGGCGAGTAGGCCGAGATCCTCGTTGAAGTTGACCAGGCCCTTCAGGTAGTAGGCGTAGTCGACGTTCTGGTGATTGGGATGCAGCTTGATGAAGCGGTCCGCGGCCGCCAGCGCCAGTGCCTGTTCGCCCTGCTTGTAATAGGCATAGGCAACCTCGAGCTGGGCCTGCTGCGCGAAGCGGCCGTACGGGTAGCGCGCCTCGAGCTTCTCGAAGAGCTGGATCGCGCGGTCGTAGCCGCCTTCGGACATCGAGGCCTTGGCTTCGGAGTAGAGCGTCTGGGCGTTCCAGCCCGCCGTCTCATCGACCTGCTCCGGGAGCAGGCCGCAGCCGCCAAGCAGCAGGGCGCCAATGAGGGCGGCTTTTGCCGTTAAACTTCCGGGGGTGAACCTGGCCATCGAAGACACTCGCGTGAATGAACGCGCCGATTATATCCCAGCCGCTCTCGCTGCCGACGACGCCGAGTCGTACGACGCGGTGACGATTCCCGCCGGGCTGGGTGGCCTGCGCCTCGACCAGGCGCTGGCCAGACTCTTTCCTGAGCACTCGCGCAGTCGGCTGCAGGCCTGGCTGCGCGACGGCTACATCCGCGTCGACGGCACCTCGCCCGATGCACGGCGCAAGGTGTGGGGCGGCGAGGTGGTCGAGATCGAAGCGCCGCCGCCGCCCGAGCTCGCCGCCGAACTGCCCGAGGACATCCCGATCGCCCCCGTGTACGAGGACGAGCATATCCTCGTCATCGACAAGCCGGTCGGGCTGGTGGTGCATCCGGGCAGCGGCAACTGGAGCGGCACCCTGCTCAACGCGCTGCTGCATCACGAGCCCGCGCTCGCTGCGGTGCCGCGCGCCGGCATCGTGCACCGGCTCGACAAGGACACCAGCGGCCTGATGGTGGTGGCGAAGACGCTGGCGGCGCAGACCGAGCTCGTCCGTCAACTGCAGGCGCGCAGCGTGAAGCGCCACTACTGGGCCCTGGTGCAGGGCCAGCTTGCGAGCGGCGGTACCGTGGACGCGCCGATCGGCCGCCATCCGACGCAGCGCACCCGGATGGCAGTCGTCGGCAGCGGCCGCCCGGCGGTCACTCATTACCTGGTGGTCGCGCGCTTCGCCCGCTGCACGCTCGTCGAGTGCCGGCTGGAGACCGGGCGAACGCATCAGATCCGCGTCCATATGGCGCACATCGGGCATCCGCTGGTGGGTGATCCGGTCTACGGACAGCGGCGCACGGGCGATGCGGTGCTCGACGGCTTCCCGCGTCAGGCCCTGCATGCCTTCCGCCTCGGCCTGATCCACCCCCACACCGGCGTCGCCATGGAGTGGAGCGTGCCGATGGCGGCGGATTTCGCGGCGCTGGTGGATGAACTGCGCAGCCGTGCTGCGGGAGACAACACATGAAGACGGAAGGGACCGTGGCGGCGGACATGGAGCAAATTGCCCCGGGCGTGTTGCGCCCCGACTGGGATCTGCCCCCCGGCGTCGGTGCGCTGCTGACCACGCGTGTGGGCGGGCGCAGTGGCGGGCCTTTCGCGAGCTTCAATCTCGGCGCCCACGTGGGCGACGAACCGGCTGCCGTCGCCGCCAATCGCGAGCGCCTGCGTTCGTTCCTGCCCGCCGATCCGCTGTGGCTGAACCAGGTCCACGGTGCCGCGGTGGCCGAGGCCGACGCATGCGCCGGCGTGCCCGAGGCCGATGCCGTACTCGCGCGCACCAGCGCGAGGGTATGTGCAGTGTTGACCGCCGATTGTCTGCCGGTGCTGTTCTGCGACGACGACGCGTCGGTGGTCGCAGCCGCCCATGCCGGCTGGCGTGGGCTGGCCGCCGGCGTGCTCGAAAACACGGTCCGGCGGATGGGGGTGCCCCCGCAACGCCTGCGCGCCTGGCTTGGACCGGCGATCGGACCGACGGCCTTCGAGGTGGGGGACGAAGTGCGGGCGGCCTTCGTGGCCGCCGACCCGGCCGCGGCGGAAGCCTTCGTCGCTCGCGACATACCGGGGAAGTGGCTCGCGGATCTGTTCGCGCTCGCCCGCCTGCGCCTGCGTGCGGCCGGCATTGCCCGTATCGGGGGCAGCGGGGTATGTACGGTGTCCGCGCCGGAGCGTTTCTATTCCTACCGGCGCGAGGGGGTCACCGGCCGTTTCGCGTCCCTGGTCTGGCTGCGGGGGCGCTGATCGAGCGTCCGAAACCGGTCAATGCCGCCGGCGCATCCGCACTGCATGTGTGCCGGCGGCACCGTCCCTATTGATCGACGTCCGTTTCGGCTCTATCGTTGCATTCGCGCGCTTCCCTTTCCATGCGCCGACGCCGGCGTGCGGGGGTGCCGAACAGCCACAGGAAAAGCGCCAGGGGCGCGACGCCCCAGAAGACGAAGGTCAGCGCTGCGGCGACGATCGTGTCTTCCGCAGCGGCAACCAGGATGACGACGTAGAGCCAGGCAATCGGTATCAGGTACATGCGCCGATTCTAGCGCGCGATCGCGAAGGCGGTGGCGTGCGCCACAACACGAACAAAAGTGCGGCTTCGGCCGCCGGAAATCACCAAGAGAAAGGCTCAGGAGGTTTGGATGTCGGATTCAGCGGGCAAACAGGTGCCGCCGAGCATGCAGGCGATGCTCGCCGCGGGGCAGGCGATGGCGCAGGGTTTTTTCGATGCGCTGGCTCGCCAGCATGTGGCGATGCAGGATTCTTCCGGCGTTGCCGCACCGAAGCTGCCGATGCCCGAGGCCGAAGTCGTGGCCGCGATGCAGCGCGAATACGCCGAGAAGCAAGTGGCTTTGTGGTCGTCCATGCTCGGGCGCAAGCCGGGTGAAGCGGGCGAGACCGTGGTCCGGCCCGAACCGGGCGACAAGCGCTTCGCTGCGCCGGAGTGGTCCGAAAGCCCGGTGTTCGACTACGTGCGCCAGGCCTACCTGCTCAACGCCGACCTGCTGCGCCGGATGGCCGATTCGATGCCGATCGCCGATGGTCGCGCCAAGTCTCGCATCCAGTTCCTCACCCGCCAGTACATCGACGCGCTGTCGCCGAGCAACTTTGCCGCGACCAATCCGGAGTTCATCAAGACCGCGGTCGAGACCAAGGGCGAGAGCATCGCCCGCGGCGTGCAGAACCTGCTTGCCGACCTCGAGAAGGGCCGCATCTCGATGACCGACGACTCGGCCTTCGAGATCGGCCGCAACCTGGCGCTGACGCCGGGTTCGGTGGTGTTCGAGAACGAACTGATGCAGCTGATCCAGTATGCGCCGCTGACCGAGAAGGTCGCGCAGGTGCCGCTGCTGATCGTGCCGCCGTGCATCAACAAGTTCTACATCATGGACCTGCAGCCGGAGAATTCGCTGGTCCGCTTCATCGTCGAGCAGGGCTTCACGGTGTTCCTGGTCTCGTGGAAGAACCCGCGCCCCGACAGCGGCGGCCACCACACATGGGACGACTACCTCGACAAGGGGCCGCTCGCCGCGCTCGAGGTGGTGCGCTCGATCACCCGCGTGAAGAAGCCCAACGTGCTCGGCTTTTGCGTCGGCGGCACCATCCTGACCTCCGCGCTTGCGGTGGCGCGGGCGCGCGGCGAGGAGCCGGTGTCCAGCCTGACGCTGATGACCACGCTGCTCGACTTTTCCGACGCCGGCGAGCTCGGGTGCCTGGTCGACGAGGCCAGCGTCACCGCGCGCGAGGCTGCGATCGGCAAGGGCGGGGTGCTCAAGGGCCAGGAACTGGCCAACGTGTTCTCTTTCCTGCGTGCCAACGACCTCGTGTGGCAGTACGTGGTCGGCAACTACCTCAAGGGCAACAAGCCGGTCGCATTCGACCTGCTGTACTGGAACTCGGACTCGACCAACCTGCCCGGCCCGTTCCTGACCTGGTACCTGCGCAACATGTACCTCGAGAACAACCTGCGCGTGCCGGGCAAGCTGAAGATGCTCGGGCACAAGGTCGACCTCGGCAAGGTGGATGTGCCGGCCTACCTGATGGCAGCGCGCGAGGATCACATCGTGCCGTGGAAGAGCGCCTACCTGGCGCGCAACCTGCTGGGCGGCGACACCACCTTCGTGCTCGGCGCCAGCGGCCACATCGCCGGCGCGATCAACCCGGCCTCGAAGAACCGCCGCAGCTACTGGACCGCCGCCGGCCGTCCTGCCGACCCGGACGAATGGCTGGATGGCGCGGTCGAGAACAAGGGCAGCTGGTGGCTGCACTGGATCGAATGGCTGCGCGGCCACGGTGGCAAGCAGGTCGCGGCTCGTGGTCGCCTGGGCAGCACCAAATACGAGCCGATCGAACCGGCGCCGGGGCGCTACGTGAAGGAGCGTGCCTGAAGGG
This sequence comes from Rhodocyclaceae bacterium, assembly GCA_029982755.1. Lineage (GTDB taxonomy): Bacteria > Pseudomonadota > Gammaproteobacteria > Burkholderiales > Rhodocyclaceae > Thauera. The sequence continues at coordinate 22,458 of JARRBR010000034.1, read as the reverse complement.
CGCAGCGAAGGCATTTCTTGTCGGCGGCAGCGGATCGGGCGGTCGCTGCCGTCGTATTCAACGACCGTCCAGAAGAACATTGGTACCCGATTAGGGAGAGGAGAAAACGATGGCAAGAGTTGCACTGGTAACGGGTGGCATGGGTGGTCTGGGCGAGGCGATCTGCATCAAGCTCGCAGCGCTGGGCTACAGGGTGGTCACGACGCATTCCCCGGGTAATACCAAGGCGCACGAGTGGCTGCAGACCATGAACAATATGGGCTACGGCTTCAAGGCCTATCCCTGCGACGTGTCGGACTTCGATTCGTGCAAGGCCTGTGTCGAGCAGGTCACGAAGGAAGTCGGCCCTGTCGACGTGCTGGTCAATAACGCCGGCATCACCCGCGACATGACCTTCAAGAAGATGACCAAGGCCGACTGGGATGCGGTCATCAGCACCAACCTCGACTCGGCGTTCAACATGACCAAGCAGGTCATGGACGGCATGGTCGAGCGCAAGTGGGGGCGCGTGATCAACGTGTCCTCGGTCAACGGCCAGAAGGGCGCCTTCGGCCAGACCAACTACGCCGCGGCCAAGGCCGGCATGCACGGCTTCACCAAGGCGCTGGCGCTGGAAGTCGCGCGCAACGGCGTGACCGTCAACACCATCTCGCCGGGCTACATCGGTACCAAGATGGTGATGGCGATTCCGCAGGAGATCCTCGACTCCAAGATCCTGCCGCAGATCCCCGTGTCCCGCCTGGGCAAGCCGGAAGAAATCGCCGGCCTGGTCGCCTACCTGTCCTCGGACGAGGCGGCGTTCGTGACCGGCGCCAACATTTCGATCAACGGTGGCCAGCACATGTTCTGATCCCGCGGGAGCTGGAACAGGCATGGGAAGAACGCGCCCGCAAGGGCGCGTTTTTTATCTGCGGTGCAATATTTTCTGGGGTATTGCGTCGCAACAAGTTGCGTCGACAGTGGATATAATGGCCCGGTGAGGTGGCTGATGCGCCGCCGCATGTAGTGCCGAAGAGAGTGCGGGCAAGGGTGTCTGCCAATGGCTTCGGTTTCCAAAATTGCCCCAGAAGGATTTCAAGATGTCCCAGAAAATCGCTCTCGTTACCGGCGCCATGGGTGGTCTCGGCACGGCGATCTGCCAGTCCCTGTCCAAGGACGGCTTCAAGGTCGTCGCCAACTGCCTGCCGAACTTCGAGCAGAAAGACGGCTGGCTGTCCGCCCAGCGTGACCTGGGTTTCGACTTCGTCGCCGCTGAAGGCGATGTCTCGAACTACGAATCGTGTGCCGCCATGGTCGCGAAGATCGAGGCCGAAGTCGGCCCGATCGACGTTCTGGTGAACAACGCCGGCATCACCCGCGACAAGTTCTTCCACAAGATGGAGAAGGGGCAGTGGGATGCGGTCATCAGCACCAACCTGAACAGCCTGTTCAACGTCACCCACCACGTCTCCGCCAAGATGGCCGAGCGCGGCTGGGGCCGCATCATCAACATCTCCTCGGTCAACGGCGTGAAGGGTCAGGCCGGCCAGACCAACTACTCGGCCGCCAAGGCCGGCGTGCTGGGCTTCACCAAGGCGCTCGCCGCCGAGCTCGCGACCAAGGGTGTGACCGTCAACGCCGTGGCCCCGGGCTACATCGGCACCGACATGGTGATGGCGATCCGCGACGACATCCGCCAGGGCATCATCGACACCGTGCCGATGAAGCGCCTCGGCCGTCCGGACGAGATCGGCGACCTGTGCGCCTACCTCGCCTCCGACAAGGCTGCCTACATCACCGGGGCCACCATCAACATCAACGGCGGCCTGCACATGTGCTGATGCTGCAGCGTGCCATGCGCGAAATCACGGAGCCCCGTCGAAGGACGGGGTTTCGTTTTCGCGGCGCGATATAATTTTTCCGTAAAGAGCGAAGACACCGCCGCCGAGGAGATGGAGAGATGCCGGAACAGCAGCGCCTGATCAAGAAATACCCGAACCGCCGTCTGTACGACACGCGGACGAGTTCGTACATCACCCTGGCGGACGTCAAGGAGCTGGTGCTCAACCACGAGCTGTTTCAGGTCGTGGATGCCAAGACCAGCGAGGATCTGACGCGCAGCATCCTGCTGCAGATCATTCTCGAGGAAGAAGCCGGTGGCGCGCCGATGTTCACCAGCGATCTGCTCGCACACATGATCCGTTTCTACGGCAACGCGATGCAGGGCATGATGGGCAAGTACCTCGAGAGCAACATCAAGGCCTTCACCGAAATGCAGGCCAAGCTGCAGGACCAGGCGCGCGCGATCTACGGCGAGAACAGCCCGGTCGGCCAGGACCTGTGGGCGCAGTTCCTCAACTTCCAGGGCCCCGCGCTGCAGAGCATGATGGGCGCCTACGTGGACCAGTCGAAGAAGATGTTCGAGCAGATGCAGAACCAGCTCGAGAGCCAGACGCGCAACATGTTCACCGGCTTCCAGTTTCCCAACTACGTCAAGCCCGAAGACGGCCCTTCGCCTGCCCCGGCGGCCATGGCCAAGGACGAAGGCAAGAAGTGACCGGATGAGTGCGGATCCTCCGCGCATGTCCGTTTCGACCCGACAGGTTTTCCTCGCATGACCACCTTCAAGACCCCGGACCTGCCGCGCGTCGGCTTCGTTTCCCTCGGCTGCCCCAAGGCGACCGTCGATTCCGAACACATCCTGACCCGGCTGCGCGCCGAGGGCTACGCGATTTCGGGCAGCTACGACGACGCCGACCTGGTGGTCGTCAACACCTGCGGTTTCATCGATGCGGCGGTCGAGGAGTCGCTCGACGCGATCGGCGAGGCGCTGGCCGAGAACGGCAAGGTCATCGTCACCGGCTGTCTGGGTGCCAAGGACGACGTGATCCTGTCCGCGCATCCCCAGGTTCTCGCCGTGACCGGTCCGCACGCGACCGAAGAGGTCATGCACGCGGTGCACCGGCACCTGCCCAAGCCGCACGATCCCTTCACCGATCTGGTGCCGCCGCAGGGCATCCGCCTGACGCCGCAGCACTATGCCTACCTGAAGATTTCCGAAGGCTGCAACCACCGCTGCACCTTCTGCATCATCCCCTCGATGCGTGGCGATCTGGTCAGCCGCCCGATCCACGAGGTGATGCGCGAGGCCGAGGCGCTGGCCGATGCCGGCGTGAAGGAGATCCTCGTGATCTCGCAGGACACCTCGGCCTACGGCGTCGACGTCAAGTACCGCACCGGCTTCTGGGGCGGGCGTCCGGTCAAGACCCGGCTGCTCGACCTCGCCAACGCGCTCGGCGAGCTCGGCATCTGGATCCGGATGCACTACGTCTATCCCTACCCGAGTGTCGACGACCTGATCCCGCTGATGGCCGAGGGCAAAGTCCTGCCCTATCTGGATGTGCCCTTCCAGCATGCCAGTCCGAAGATCCTGAAGGCGATGAGGCGCCCGGCCAACGCCGAAAACGTGCTCGAGCGCGTGCGCAAGTGGCGCAGCATCTGCCCCGACCTGACCATCCGCTCGACCTTCATCACCGGCTTCCCCGGCGAGACCGAGGAAGACTTCGAGATGCTGCTGAACTTCCTCGAGGAAGCCCAGCTCGACCGCGTCGGCGCGTTCGCCTATTCGCCGGTCGAAGGCGCGGCGGCCAACGAACTGCCCGATGCGGTGCCGGAAGAGGTGCGCGAGGAGCGTCGTGCGCGCCTGATGGACTTCCAGGAAGACATCTCCACCCAGCGCCTCGAGGCCAAGATCGACCGCGAGATGACCGTGCTGGTCGACGAGGTCGATGAGGAGGGCGCGCTCGCGCGTTCGCCGGGCGACGCGCCCGAGATCGACGGCCTGGTCATCATCCCCGACGGCGAGGGCCTGGCACCGGGCGACTTCGTGCGGGTGCGCATCACCGACTGCGATGTGCACGACCTCTACGCCGAGCGCATCGAGTAAGGCGCGATCCGGCATGGCGGCGGGGGCGCCGCGTTGAGCGGTACGGGCGCCCTCGGTGCGGTCGGGCTGGCCTGCGCGAAGCCGGCGAGCGACGGGCCTGTGGTCGGTCTCGCGCTCGGTAGTGGCGCGGCGCGGGGCTGGGCGCATCTGGGCGTGCTGCAGGAACTCGCGCGCGAAGGGATTGCGCCGCAGATCATCACCGGCTGCTCGATCGGCGCCTTCGTCGGCGCTGCCGCGGCCTCGGGCGACCTCGACAAGCTGGTGCGCTGGGCCGAGACCCTCAAGTGGCAGGACGTGGTCTCGCTGCTTGACGTGTCGCTGCGCGGCGGCCTGATCAAGGGCCAGAAGCTGATCGACTTCTTCGAGCGCAACTTCGTCGATCGCGACTTCACCGAGCTCGACCAGCGCTTCGCCTGCGTCGCCACCGAGCTGTCCACCGGACGCGAAATCTGGCTGCACGAGGGCAGCGTGTCGGCTGCGGTGCGCGCCTCGATCGCGCTTCCCGGGCTGATGACGCCGGTGCTGCACCAGGGGCGGATGCTGGTCGATGGCGGGCTGGTCAATCCGGTGCCGGTGTCGCTGTGCCGGGCGATGGGGGCCGACGTGGTGATCGCGGTGGATCTCGGTTCCGACATGGTCGGCCGCGCGTTCCGGCACTCGGCGGTCGAGCCTGCGCCGCTGGAGGGGACCGAGGCCGGCTGGACCGAACGCCTGTTGTCGCGCTTCGGTTTCGCCGCGGAAGAGGGTGCCCCTGCGCCCGCGCGCGTTGCCGGTGGCGGCGACAACCTGCCCTCGCTGGTGTCGGTCATCAGCTCCAGCATCAACATCATGCAGGTGCGCATCGCACGCAGTCGCCTCGCCGGCGAGCCGGCCGACCTGCTGATCTCGCCGCGGGTGTCCCAGCTCGGCCTGATGGACTACCACCGCGCCGACGAGGCGATCGCCGAGGGCGTGGCCGCGGTCGCGCGCGTCAGGCCCCTGCTGCGCGAGCTGCTCGGCAACGGCAACGAGTGAGGAAGCGATGACGGATTCACTGATCGAAACGCTGCGCGGCATCGTCGGCGCGGCGCATGTGCTCGACGGGGCGCAGGACATGGCACCCTACCTGAACGACTGGCGCGGGCGCTACCACGGTCGCGCGCGTGCGGTCGTCCGTCCGCAGGACGCGCCGGAAGTGGCAGCGGTGGTCTCCGCCTGCGCTGCGGCCGGCGTGCCGATGGTGCCGCAGGGCGGCAATACCGGCCTGTGCGGCGGCGCGACCCCGCTCGCCGACGGTGCTGCGGTGGTGATCAGCCTGGGGCGCATGAACCGCATCCGTGCGCTCGACACCGGCAATGACACCCTCACCGTCGAGGCCGGCTGCACGCTGGCCGCGGTGCAGGAGGCGGCTGCGGCCGCGGGGCGGCTCTTTCCGCTGGCGCTGGCTTCCGAGGGTAGCTGCATGATCGGCGGCAACCTGTCGACCAACGCCGGCGGGGTACAGGTGCTGCGCTACGGCAATACCCGCGACCTGGTCCTCGGGCTCGAGGTGGTGCTCGCCGACGGTCGCATCTGGGACGGTCTGCGCGGCCTGCGCAAGGACAACACCGGCTACGACCTCAAGCAGCTCTTCATCGGTGCGGAGGGGACGCTCGGCATCGTCACGGCGGCGGTGCTGAAGCTCTTCCCGGCGATCCGCAGCCGTGCCACCGCCTGGGTGGCGGTGCCCGACCCGGCGGCGGCGGTGCGCCTGCTCGGGCTGCTGCGCGCGAACTGCGGGGACCGGGTCAGCGCTTTCGAGATCGTCGGCCGCGCAGCGCTGGAACTGGTGCTGAAGCACATCCCCGGAGTCCGCGATCCGCTCACCGGCGCGCCGGCGTGGACCGTGCTCGTCGAACTGTCCGACCCTGCCGGTGACGCGCCGCTCGAGGCCCAGCTCGAGGCGCTGCTGGCGACGGCCTGCGACCAAGGCCTGGCGAGCGACGCCGCGCTGGCGGCCAGTGGTGCCCAGGCCCAGGCGCTGTGGGCGCTGCGCGAGAGCATCTCGGAAGCGCAGCGCATCGAGGGCATCAGCATCAAGCACGACGTCTCGGTACCGGTGAGCCGAATCGCCGAATTCCTCGACCGCGCAGGCGGTGCGCTCGCACGGCGCTGGCCGGACGTGCGCGTGGTCGCCTTCGGGCACATTGGCGATGGCAACCTGCACTACAATCTGTCCAAAGCGGTTGCGGGCGACAACGCCGCCTTCATCGCGCGCACCGGCGAGGTGAACCGGATCGTGCATGACCTGGTGTGCGAACTCGGTGGCTCCATCTCGGCCGAGCACGGCCTCGGCCAGCTCAAGCGCGACGAGATCCTTCACTACAAGTCGGCGCTCGAGATCGAATTGATGCTGCGGATCAAGCACGCGCTCGATCCGCAGGGGTTGATGAATCCGGGCAAGGTGCTGCGTCCCGAAGGCGGATGATCAAAAGATGCAGAAAGGCGTTTACAAGCCCGGTAGTGCGACCTATAATGCGCGCTCTTCGGTGCAGGGGGTATAGCTCAGCTGGGAGAGCGCTTGCATGGCATGCAAGAGGTCAGCGGTTCGATCCCGCTTACCTCCACCAAATCGAAGTTGATGTAACGTAGTCCCCATCGTCTAGAGGCCTAGGACACCGCCCTTTCACGGCGATAACCGGGGTTCGAATCCCCGTGGGGACGCCATACAAGGCCGCGTAGCCGATGGGCTGCGGGGCAAATCCGGCGGAAGCCGGAGCAGATCAGTGCGGAGTGGTAGTTCAGTCGGTTAGAATACCGGCCTGTCACGCCGGGGGTCGCGGGTTCGAGTCCCGTCCACTCCGCCAGTTTCAGCCAGAGCATGCTCTGGAACGTTTCGAAGGTGACAATTCGAAACGCTTGCGGTGAGCTTTTACAGAAGCTATAATCGCCGCCTCGTTGTGGGGGTATAGCTCAGCTGGGAGAGCGCTTGCATGGCATGCAAGAGGTCAGCGGTTCGATCCCGCTTACCTCCACCAAAAGGTTTATGTAGTACTTAGGCTTGCAGTCCCCATCGTCTAGAGGCCTAGGACACCGCCCTTTCACGGCGATAACCGGGGTTCGAATCCCCGTGGGGACGCCATAAAAGGCGGTCCGGCGAAAGCCGGACGGCAACACGGCGAAAGCTGTAGCAGGTCAGCGCGGAGTGGTAGTTCAGTCGGTTAGAATACCGGCCTGTCACGCCGGGGGTCGCGGGTTCGAGTCCCGTCCACTCCGCCACTAAAAAGCCCTTTGTCGATCATTCGACAAAGGGCTTTTTTCATTCCGTCGCCGCTTTGTCGTGCGCGCATCGCCATATCATGCTGGGACGTTTCATCGTGGTGCAGCGGCCGGGGTTGGTGCGCGCGGTGAATCCTCCGACCTCGGCATGCCCCGGATCACTCTGGTACTGGTGCCCGTCGGGAGAATCCGCTAAAGTGCCTTCCATACGCAGCGGTATGGAAGGCCCGTCGTGCGGACCTGCCGCTGTCCGCTTGAACATTGAACATGCGCAGGAGAGCGAACGCGATGGCTATTGAAAAGATCGGTGTGGTGGGCGCAGGCACGATGGGTAACGGAATCGCCCAGGCGCTCGCCGTGGCCGGACGCGACGTGGTGATGATGGACGTCGGCGAGGCGCAACTGAAGCGTGGCCTGGACACGATCGGTGCCAGTCTTGATCGCCTGATCAAGAAGGACAAGATGAGCCCCGAGCAGAAGGCGACCGCCATGGCGCACATCTCGACGGTGACCACCGTCAGCGGGCTGGCCGACTGCGATCTGGTGATCGAGGCGGCGACCGAGAACGTCGACCTCAAGCTGCGCATCTTCGCGGATCTCGACAAGACGCTGAAGCCCGAGGCGATTCTCGCCAGCAACACGTCCTCGATTTCGATCACGCGCCTGGCTGCGGCTACGCAGCGCCCGGGGCAGGTGATCGGCATGCACTTCTTCAACCCGGTGCCGCTGATGGCGCTGGTGGAACTGATCAACGGCCTGCAGACCTCCGAGGGTACCTACGCTGCTGTGGAAGAGCTGGCGAAGTCGGTGGGCAAGACCCCGATCAAGGTCAAGAACAGCCCCGGTTTCGTGGTCAATCGCATGCTGTGCCCGATGATCAACGAGGCGGTGTTCGCGCTTGGCGAGGGTCTGGCGACGGCGGCCGAGATCGACGAGGCGATGAAGCTCGGCTGCAACCACCCGATCGGTCCGCTCGCCCTGTGCGACCTGATCGGCCTGGACGTGGAGCTGGCGGTGATGCAGGTGCTGTACGAAGGCACCAAGGACCCCAAGTACCGTCCGGCGCCCCTGTTGGTGGAGATGCTGGAGGCGGGCTATCTCGGGCGCAAGAGCGGCAAGGGCTTCTTCGAATATCCAGCGAAGTGATCATGCCTTGAGGCTCGGCGCACCACCCTGATGCGCCGCGCCGACGCAAGAATGCAAACGCCACCTCCGAGGGTGGCGTTTGTGCTTGCAGGGCAGGGCAAGGATCAGCCGCGGCCGGTGCGCATCGCGTCGAAGAACTCGGCGTTGCTCTTGGTGGCCTTGACCTTGTCGAGCAGGAATTCCATCGCGTCGATGTCGTCCATGCCGTACAGCAGCTTGCGCAGGATCCACACCTTCTGCAGCACGTCGGCCTTGAGCAGGAGCTCTTCGCGGCGGGTGCCGGAGCGGTTGACGTTGATCGCCGGATAGACGCGCTTTTCCGCCATGCGGCGGTCGAGGTGGAGCTCCATGTTGCCGGTGCCCTTGAATTCCTCGTAGATCACGTCGTCCATGCGGCTGCCGGTGTCGACCAGCGTGGTGGCGATGATGGTCAGCGAGCCGCCTTCCTCGATGTTGCGCGCTGCGCCGAAGAAGCGCTTGGGCTTCTGCAGTGCGTTGGCATCCACGCCACCGGTCAGCACCTTGCCGGAGGCCGGTACCACGGTGTTGTAGGCACGCGCCAGGCGGGTCAGCGAGTCGAGCAGGATCACCACGTCGTACTTGTGCTCGGTCAGGCGCTTGGCCTTTTCGATCACCATCTCCGCGACCTGGACGTGACGCGTCGCGGGCTCGTCGAAGGTGGAGGCCACGACCTCGCCCTTCACCGAACGCAGCATCTCGGTCACTTCCTCCGGACGTTCGTCGATCAGCAGCACGATCAGCTTGACGTCCGGATGGTTGGCCGTGATCGCGTGCGCGATGTGCTGCAGCATGACCGTCTTGCCGCTCTTGGGCGGCGCGACGAGCAGGCCGCGCTGGCCCTTGCCGATCGGCGCGATCATGTCGATGATGCGGCTGGTGACGTTCTCCTCGCCGCGGACCTCGCGCTCGAGCTTCAGGCACTCCTGCGGATGCAGGGGCGTGAGGTTCTCGAACAGGATCTTGGTCTTGCACTCTTCCGGCGGCCGACCGTTGATCTTGTCGAGCTTGGTCAGCGCGAAATAGCGCTCGCCGTCCTTGGGCGTGCGGATCTCGCCCTCGATCGTGTCCCCGGTGCGCAGGTTGAAGCGCCGGATCTGCGAGGGCGACACGTAGATGTCGTCCGTCCCCGCAAGATACGAGGTGTCGGGAGAGCGCAGGAAGCCGAACCCGTCAGGCAGCACTTCGAGTGCGCCGTCGCCACAGATCGGTTCGCCCCTGCGGGCACGGTTGCGCAGCAGCGCGAAGACGAGTTCCTGCTTGCGCAGCCTGTTCGCGCCTTCGACACCGGCGTCCATCGCCATCTGCAGCAATTCGCTAACGTGCAGGGCCTTGAGTTCGGACAGGTGAAGCGCGGGCGTGTCGGGATCGCGCGGCGTGGAAGGGCCTTCCTCGCCGCCGTTCTCGACGTCGAACAGATCGTTTTCGGTCTGCGGATTCTGGGGGGAATTGCCGTCCCGGTTGCGCGCGCCGCGGCGACGGGCGCGCGAGGAACCGCGGGAACGGGCCGGAGCCTGGTCCGGCTTAGATGTTGCTGTCAATGAAGGCGGTCAGTTGAGATTTGGAAAGGGCGCCCACTTTGGTCGCCTCGACGTTGCCGCCCTTGAACAGCATCAGCGTCGGAATGCCCCGGATGCCGTATTTGGCGGGCGTTTCCTGGTTCTCGTCGATGTTGAGCTTGGCGACCTTGAGCTTGCCGGCGTATTCCTTGGCGACATCGTCAAGGATGGGGGCGATCATCTTGCAGGGGCCGCACCATTCAGCCCAGTAATCGACCAGCACCGGGGTCTGGGACTGCAGCACTTCGGTTTCGAAGTTGCCGTCGGTCACATAGTGAATATGCTCGCTCATGATTCCTCACGTAAGGGCTAGCGGATATGGACGAAAGTCGAAGACTTCGTTGGTGGTGTTGCGTGAGCGGGGAGGGTGGGAGCCTGGAAACGCGCCGCGGGGGAAAGCGGGTGCGGCTGGATCGGGCTGCCCGGCGGAAGGAGGGATCCTTCCGTGAAGAAATTTTGACGCAACTTATGCGAAGCCGTCGCCGCCGTCAAGGGAATCAGCTGTGGCCAGGCGGCATGCGCGCCCGAACGTGGCAAAAAAGCAAACGCGTGGACTATATTCTCGACCTTGAGCGTGGCCGCTTCGAGCGGCCCGCAAGCCCCGCAACTGGAGACCTGCAATGACCTACGTCGTGACCGAGAGCTGCATCCGCTGCAAATACACCGACTGTGTGGACGTCTGTCCGGTCGACTGTTTTCGCGAGGGACCGAATTTCCTGGTGATCGACCCGGAAGAGTGCATCGATTGCACGCTGTGCGTGGCCGAATGTCCGGTCGAGGCGATCTTCGCCGAGGACGACGTGCCTCAGGACCAGCAGCATTTCATCGCGCTCAATGCCGAACTCTCCAAGGTGTGGAAGCCGATCGTCGAACGCAAGGATCCGCTGCCGGATGCGGAGGAATGGGCCAAGGTGAAGGGCAAGCTGGACAAGCTCGAGCGCTGACTGGGGGCAACGCCCACGGCTGGCGGCTTTGCGGCCCCTGGGCGATGCACTAAGATGGTGTCCGGCTTGAACATTCAAAACGACACGGCACGGAGATCGACATGCTGGTAAGCGAGATTCTCGCGATCAAGGGCAAGGTGTTATTCACCATCGCGCCGAACAGAAGCATCGCCGAAGCGGTCGAGATCATGAACGAGCAGGACGTCGGCTCCCTGGTCGTGTTCTCGCGCGGCGCGATGGTCGGCATGCTGACCTTTCGCCAGGTGCTGCAGGCGGTGCAGAAGGGCGGGGCGGACTGGCAGGCGCTCACCGTCGAGGACGTGATGCTGCGCGATCCGCTAACCGCCGCGCCCGGCATGGAGATGGACGAGCTGCGTCGGCTGATGGTCGAGCACCATCAGCGCTACCTGCCGGTGATGGAGGACCACACGCTGCTCGGTGTGGTCAGCTTCCACGACGTTGCCAAGGCGGTGCTCGAGGAGCAGAGCTTCGAGAACCGCATGCTGAAGAACTACATCCGCAACTGGCCGGCGAGCGAGGACGAAGAACGGTAAGCGGGGCCGGGGTCATCCCCGGTACGCGGCGGCCAGACCGTCGCACCTCCATGGACGGGCGGGAGATGCCCGTCCGGTCGACGCCGCCGCGCACAAGAGCGGCGCGACCCGGTTGGAATGAGGGACGGGCCGTGTGGCCCGCCCGACGCCTCGGGAGGGCGGAGCCGGCAGGCTGGAAGGCCGCCGGCGGTATTTCCAGCAACAGGAGGAGACAACGTGGAAAAAATCTGGCTGAAAAGCTACCCCCCGGGTGTACCAGCGGAGATCGACGTCAACGAATTCCGCTCGCTCGGGGAACTCTTCGAGCGCAGCGTCAGGCGCTTCGCCGACAAGACGGCCTATGTCTGCATGGGCAAGTCGATCACCTATGCGGAACTCGATGCGCTGAGCGCGCGTTTCGGCGCCTTCCTGCAGGGCGCGCTCGGACTGCCCAAGGGCACGCGCGTCGCGCTGATGATGCCGAACGTGCTGCAGTATCCGATTGCCCTGTTCGGCGCCCTGCGCGCGGGCTACACGATCGTCAACGTCAATCCGCTCTATACCGCACGCGAGCTCGAGCACCAGCTCAAGGACGCCGGCGCCGAAGCGATCGTCATCCTCGAGAACTTCGCCCATACGCTCGAGCACGTGCGTGCGCAGGTGCCGATCAGGCACGTGATCGTCACCAGTCTCGGCGAGATGCTCGGCTTCCCGAAGGGTGCGATCGTCAACTTCGTCGTGCGCCGGGTGCGCAAGCTGGTGCCGGCTTGGCGGCTCGACGGTCACCTGTCCTTCACCGAAGCCTTGCGCCGTGGCGCCGCTCATGCGCTGCAGCCGGTCGACATCGGCCCCGAGGACATGGCCTTCCTGCAATACACCGGCGGCACGACCGGTGTGGCCAAGGGCGCTATCCTCACCCACCGCAACATCGTCGCCAACCTGCAGCAGGCACACGCATGGATCGCTGCCAACGTCGGCGAAGGGCGCGAGATCATCATCACCGCGCTGCCGCTGTATCACATCTTCTCGCTGACCGCGAACTGCCTGACCTTCCTGAAGATCGGTGCGACCAACGTGCTGATTCCCAATCCGCGCGACATCCCGGGCTTCGTCAAGGAGTTGTCCCGGCATCGTTTCACCGCCATCACCGGCGTGAACACGCTGTTCAACGCGCTGGTGAATAATCCGGATTTCGCCAGGCTCGACTTCTCCTCGCTGCGCGTCGCGCTCGGCGGCGGCATGGCGGTGCAGCAGGCGGTGGCCGAGAAATGGAAGAAGATCACCGGCGTGCAGCTGATCGAGGCCTACGGCCTGACCGAGACCTCGCCCGCGGTCACCATCAACCCGCTCGACCTCAAGGCCTTCAATCACTCGATCGGGCTGCCGGTGTCGTCCACCGAGGTCAGCATCCGCGACGACAACGGCACCGAGCAGCCGATCGGTCAGCGCGGCGAGCTGTGCGTGCGCGGACCGCAGGTCACCCCGGGCTACTGGAACCGACCCGAGGAGACCGCGCGCATCTTCACGGCAGATGGCTTTCTGCGCACCGGCGACATCGCGGTGATCGACGACAAGGGATTCGTCACCCTCGTCGACCGCAAGAAGGACATGATCCTGGTGTCCGGATTCAACGTCTATCCGAACGAGGTCGAGGACGTCGTCGCCAGCCATCCGGGCGTGCTCGAGGTGGCGGCGATCGGCGTGCCCGACGAGCGCAGCGGGGAGGCGGTGAAGATCTTTGTCGTGCGCAAGGATCCGGCGCTGAGCGCCGAGGCGCTGATCGCCCATTGCCGGGAGAACCTCACGGGCTACAAGGTGCCGCACCACGTGGAGTTCCGCGACGAACTGCCCAAGAGCAACGTCGGCAAGATCCTGCGCCGCGAGTTGCGCGAGCACTGAAGCGCCGGCGGATGAAAAAGATTCTTGTGCATCGCACAGTTTCGTGATTAAATTCGCGGTCACGTAATCACCCGTTTTCGCTCGAATCCCGATTCATGCTCCGTTCCGCACAGATCGCCTTCGTGTCCGCAGTCGTCGTAGTACGCGTAGTAGGCGTAGGTATGCGCGCGTCGTAACGGGACAAGAAGCACTCGAGCACAGGAATCTCAAACCCCCGTCGGCGCGCAAGCCCGACGGGGGTTTTGCTTTGTGTGCCCGCCGGTCTGCCACCGAATCCGAAACCAAGGAGAGCAACATGATGCAAATGACCGGCGCGCAATTGATGGTGCGCCTTCTCGAGCGCCAGGGCGTGCGCACCATCGCCGGCATTCCCGGCGGCGCCATCCTGCCGTTCTACGACGCCCTGTCGGGCAGCGACACGATCCGTCACGTGCTCGCCCGCCACGAGCAGGGCGCGGGTTTCATGGCGCAGGGCATGGCGCGCGTCTCGGGCGTGCCGCAGGTGTGCATCGCCTCCAGCGGACCGGGTGCGACCAACCTGGTCACCGCGATCGCCGACGCCTGCCTGGACTCGATCCCGATGGTCATCATCACCGGCCAGGTGCCGCAGGCGATGATCGGCACCGACGCCTTCCAGGAAGTGGACATCTACGGCATCACCGTGCCGATCACCAAGCACAACTTCCTGGTGCGCTCGGCGCAGGAGCTTCTGGAGGTCGTGCCCGATGCCTTCCGCATCGCGATGTCCGGCCGCCCCGGCCCGGTGCTGATCGACGTGCCCAAGGACGTGCAGAACCAGCTCATCGGCGTCGATGAACTCGAACTGCCGCCGCCCGCGGTGCCCGATCCGGCGCCGCAGCTCGACATGGAGGCGGTCGAACTGGCCGCGAAGATGATCAACGAGGCCGAGCAGCCGGTGCTCTACCTCGGTGGCGGCGTGATCGCCTCCGGCGCAGCGCCGCTGGCGGTGCAGCTCGCCGAGCAGGGCGGGTTGCCGACCACGATGACGCTGATGGCGCTCGGCGCGCTGCCGATCGATCATCCGCTGTCGATCGGCATGCTCGGCATGCACGGCGCGCGCTACACCAACTTCGTGCTCGAGGAAGCCGACGTCCTGGTGTGCGTGGGCGCGCGCTTCGACGACCGCGCGATCGGCCGTGCGGCGCAGTTCTGCCCGAACGCCAAGATCGTGCACATCGACATCGACCGTTCCGAGCTGCACAAGATCAAGAACGCCCACGTCGCCATCCACGCCGACGTCAGATGCGCGCTCGAGGCCCTGCTGCCCCGCATCAAGGTGGCGCTGCGCAAGCGCTGGCTGTCGCATGTGGACAGCCTGAAGACCCGCTTCCCGATGCAGTTCCCCGGCCAGGACGATCCGCGCACCCATTACGGCCTGATCCAGGCGGTGGCGAGCGCGCTCGACGACGAGGCGGTCATCGCCACCGACGTCGGCCAGCACCAGATGTGGGTGGCGCAGGCCTACCCCTTCCGCCGTCCGCGCCAGTGGCTGACCTCCGGCGGCCTGGGCACGATGGGTTTCGGCCTGCCTGCCGCGATCGGCGCCGCGCTCGCCGAGCCCGACCGAACCGTGGTGTGCTTCACCGGCGACGGCAGCTTCAAGATGAACATCCAGGAACTCGCGACGCTGGCCGAGGAAGGGCTCAACGTCAAGATCGTGCTGATGAACAACAACGCGCTCGGCCTGGTGTACCAGCAGCAGACGCTGTTCTACGGCAAGCGCCTGTTCGCCTCGAAGTACCGCAGCGAGCCCGACTTCGTGAAGATCGCCGAGGGCTTCGGCGTGCCCGCCGTCGATCTGGACAAGACCGACAACCCGCGCGCCGCGCTCGCCGAGGCTTTGAATGCGCCGGGACCGTGCCTGATCCACGCGACGATCGATCGCGAGCAATTCGTCTATCCCATGGTGCCGCCGGGTGCCGCCAACACCGAAATGATCGGAGGCTGATGATGATCGAACAGGTTGCCGACCCCCTGCCGCAAGCCGGCTACGCCAAGGTCGTCCTGGAACTGGATGTGAACAACCACCCCGGGGTGATGAGCCACATCTGCAATCTCTTCGCGCGCCGCGCGTTCAACGTCGAGGGCATCCTGTGCATGCCGGTGTCCGACGGCAAGCGCTCGCGCATCTGGTTGCTGGTGTTCGAGGATCAGCGCCTCGAGCAGATGGTGCGTCAGGTCGAGAAGCTCGAGGACGTGCTGGCGGTGCGCCGCCATGGTGCAGAGCACGAGGTGTTCGAGCGGCTGGAGGGCTTCTTCCACTGAGCGCGGCGGCACGGTGCCCGTTTGTCCGGGCGAAACCGGCGCGGGCTGAAGGGGACGGGGTGTGCGTGCTAGACTCGCGCCCCGTCCCCGTTCATTTCAGATGCCTCGCGCAGCGTGCGCGCGTGCCGGCCGGCCGCGATGCGTTGCGTGGGCGAAAAGAGAGACACCCATGTCCGGCAATACCATCGGCACGCTGTTTACCGTCACCTCCTTCGGCGAATCCCACGGCCCGGCGATCGGCTGCGTGGTCGATGGCTGCCCGCCGGGGCTGGCGATCAGCGCGGCCGACATCCAGGTTGAGCTCGACCGCCGCAAGCCGGGCACCTCGCGTCACGTGACTCAGCGCCGCGAGCCGGACGAAGTCGAGATCCTGTCCGGCGTGTTCGAGGGCGTCACCACCGGCACGCCGATCGCGCTGCTGATCCGCAATCAGGACCAGCGCAGCAAGGACTACGGCAACATCGCCGACACCTTCCGCCCCGGCCACGCGGACTACGCCTACCTGCAGAAGTACGGCCTGCGCGACCATCGCGGCGGCGGGCGCTCGTCGGCGCGCGAGACCGCGGTGCGGGTGGCGGCGGGGGCGATCGCGAAGAAGTGGCTGAACGCGCGCTACGGCATCGTCATCCGCGCGTGCATGACCGCGCTCGGCCCGATCGAGATCCCCTTCGTGTCCTGGGACGAGGTCGACGGCAACCCCTTCTTCGCGCCCAACGCCGCGATCGTGCCGCAGCTGGAGGCCTACATGGACGAGCTGCGCAAGTCGGGCGACTCGATCGGCGCGCGCATCGACGTCGTCGCCAGCGGCGTGCCGGTGGGCTGGGGCGAGCCGGTGTACGGACGGCTGGATGCGGACATCGCCTACGCGATGATGGGCATCAACGCGGTCAAGGGCGTGGAGATCGGCGCCGGCTTCGCCTCGATCGCCCAGCGCGGCACCGAGCATGGCGACGAAATGACGCCCGAGGGCTTTCTGTCCAATCATGCCGGCGGCGTGCTCGGGGGGATTTCCACCGGTCAGGACATCATCGCCAGCATCGCGATCAAGCCCACTTCCAGCATCCGGCTCGACCGCCGTTCGATCGACCGCGCGGGCAGGCCGGTCATCGTGAACACCCACGGCCGCCACGACCCCTGCGTCGGCATCCGTGCCACGCCGATCGCCGAGTCCATGCTTGCGCTGGTGCTGATCGACCACGCGCTGCGCCACCGCGCCCAGTGCGGCGACGTGCGTACCGAGACGCCGCGCATTCCGGCGCTCGCGCCCGCGGGCAGTCAGCGCCTGCCGTCGCCGCGCTGAACGCATGCAGGGGGAGGGCTGCGCCGACCGTAGCGGTGAGCTCGATCGCGTCGGCGCTCTGACGCCGGCGGCACGCGGCCGGCGCTGAGGTGCGCGGGATGCTTCCCTACTGGCGCCTGTCGGCCTACTACTTCTTCTACTTCGCCTTCGTCGGCGCGTTTTCGCCCTACTTCACGCTCTACCTGCAGTCGATCAGCCTGTCCGCGACCGACATCGCGCTGCTGATGTCGCTGATGCAGCTGATGCGCGTGCTGGCCCCCAACCTGTGGGGCTGGCTGGCGGAGAAGCTCGGCCTGCGCATCGCCATCGTGCGCCTGTCCGCGTTCGCCAGCCTGGCGGGATTCTCGGTGTTTTTCCTGACCACCGACTTCGCCGGGTTGTTTGCGGCGATGGCGCTTATGGCCTTCTTCTGGAGTGCCGCGCTGCCGCTGGTCGAGGGACTGACCTTCGCCCACCTCGGCGAGGCTGCGCACCGCTACGGCAGCATCCGGGTGTGGGGCTCGGTGGGCTTCATCATCGCGGTGCTCGGGCTCGGCCATGCGCTCGATTCCCTGCCGATCATCGCCGTGCTGTGGGTGATCGCCGCGATCCTCGCGGGCATCCTGCTGTGCGGCTTCGTCGTTCCCGAGGCGCCACGCCCGCCGGCACACCGGCAGGCGGCGAGCTTCGGCGATACCCTGCGCCGACCCGAGGTGCAGGCGCTGCTCGGCGCCTGCTTCCTGATGTCGGCGGCGCATGGTGCGCTTTACGTCTTCTATTCCATCTTCCTGGTCGACATCGGCTACGACAAGGCGCTGGTGGGCTGGATGTGGGCGCTGGGCGTGGTGGCGGAGATCGGCGTGTTCATGCTGATGCCGCGCATCAGCCAGCGTTTCTCGCTGCGCGCGATCCTGCTGTTCGCGTTCGCCTGTGCGGTGGCGCGCTTCCTGATGATCGGCTGGGGCGCGGACAGCCTGGCGGTGCTGGCGGTCGCGCAGCTGCTGCACGGGGCGACCTTCGGCGCTTATCATGCGGCTGCCATCGGCGTGGTGAACCAGTGGTTTCCCGGCGCGCTGCAGTCGCGCGGCCAGGCGCTCTACGGCAGCCTCTCGTTCGGCGCGGGCGGCATGCTGGGCGGCCTGCTCAGCGGTTACACCTGGGAGAGCCTTGGCGCGGCGTGGACGTATACGATCGGATCCGGATTCGCCCTCGCGGGCCTCGTCTGGCTGCTGTTCGGCTGGCGCAGCCCCGAGCGCAGCGAGGGGCAGGTGACGCGCGCGGATCCGTCGAATTGAGGAGATGCAGAGGATGAAACGAGTCCTGAAACTTGCCATGCCGGCGCTGATCGCCGGCTCGATCACCGCCGCCTGCCAGACCGTGCAGACGACCCAGGCGGGCGCGGTCGGCGTGCAGCGCTCGCAACTGATGATGGTTTCGGCGCAGGAGGTCGAGCAGGCCTCGAGCCAGCAGTACCAGCAGATGCTCGCCGAGGCGCGGAAGAAGAACGCGCTCGATCGCGATCCCGCCACTGTGCAGCGTGTGCGCCAGATCGTCTCGCGCCTCACCGCGCAGACCGGCGCCTTCCGTCCGGATGCGCCGTCGTGGGCGTGGGAGGTGCATGTGTTCAGCTCGAACGAGCTCAACGCCTGGTGCATGGCCGGCGGCAAGATGGCGATCTACACCGGGTTGATCGAGCGGCTCAGGCTGAGCGACGACGAGATCGCTGCGGTCATGGGCCACGAGATCGCCCACGCGCTGCGCGAGCACGCGCGCGAGCAGGTGTCGAAATCGATGGCGACCGGCATCGGCCTTTCGGTCGCGGGTGCCTTGCTGGGCGTGGGGCAGGCGGGGCAGAGCCTGATGAACACCGTCGCCAAGGTGACCTTCGAGCTGCCCAACTCGCGCGAGCACGAGACCGAGGCCGACCGCATGGGCGTCGAGCTGGCCGCGCGCGCGGGCTACGATCCACGCGCCGCGGTCACCCTGTGGGACAAGATGGCCGGCCAGTCAGCGGGCGCGCCGCCGCAGTGGCTGTCGACCCACCCCTCGCACGCCAGTCGCAAGCGCGACCTGACCGAGTACGCGGCGCGCGTGATGCCGATCTACCAGGGGGCGCGACGCTGAGGCGCGGCGCGCTGTTCAGTCTTGCAGCCTTTGTGAAATAATCGATTTCTTTTTTTCTGACGTGGAATCACCGGGATGCAAGCGCAAACGCTGTACGAAAAGCTCTGGTCCAGTCATGTCGTCCACCAGGAAGCCGACGGCACGGCGCTGATCTACATCGACCGTCACCTGGTGCACGAGGTGACCAGCCCGCAGGCGTTCGAGGGCCTCAAGCTGGCCGGGCGCAAGCCGTGGCGCATCAGCTCGATCGTCGCCACCGCCGACCACAACACGCCCACCGACCACTGGGACCTGGGCATCCAGGACCCGGTGTCGCGCCAGCAGGTCGAGACGCTGGACGCCAACATCCGCGAGGTCGGCTCGCTCGCCTACTTCCCGTTCAAGGACGAACGCCAGGGCATCGTGCATGTCATCGGCCCCGAGAACGGCGCCACGCTGCCGGGCATGACCGTGGTCTGCGGCGACTCGCACACCTCCACGCACGGCGCCTTCGGCTGCCTGGCGCATGGCATCGGCACCTCCGAGGTCGAGCATGTGCTCGCCACGCAGTGCCTGCTGCAGAAGAAGTCCAAGACCATGCTGATCAAGGTCGAGGGCCGGCTCGGGCGTGGCGTCACCGCCAAGGATGTGGTGCTCGCCATCATCGGCAGGATCGGCACCGCCGGCGGCACCGGGTATGCGATGGAGTTCGGCGGCAGCGCGATCCGCGCGCTGTCGATGGAAGGCCGCATGACGATCTGCAACATGGCGATCGAGGCGGGCGCCCGCGCCGGCATGGTCGGCGTGGACGAGACCACCATCGCCTACCTCAAGGACCGCCCGTTCTCGCCCAAGGGCGAGCAGTGGGAGCAGGCGGTCGAATACTGGCGCACGCTCAAGAGCGACGAGGGCGCGCAGTTCGACAAGGTCGTCGAGCTGAAGGCCGAGGACATCCTGCCGCAGGTCACCTGGGGTACCTCGCCGGAGATGGTTACCACCGTCGATGGTCGCGTGCCGGACCCCGCTCAGGTTGCCGATCCGGTGCGCCGCGAGGGCATCGAGCGCGCGCTCAAGTACATGGGCCTCACGGCCAACACTCCGATCACCGACATCCCGGTGGACCAGGTCTTCATCGGCTCGTGCACCAACTCGCGCATCGAGGATCTGCGCGAAGCCGCCGCCGTGGCCAAGGGGCGCACGAAGGCCGCGAACGTCAAGCGCGTGCTGGTGGTGCCGGGCTCCGGCCTGGTCAAGCGCCAGGCAGAGGAAGAGGGGCTGGACAAGGTCTTCGTCGCGGCTGGATTCGAGTGGCGCGAGCCGGGCTGTTCGATGTGCCTGGCGATGAACGCCGACCGCCTGGAGCCGGGCGAGCGCTGCGCCTCGACCTCGAATCGCAACTTCGAGGGCCGTCAGGGCGCGGGTGGCCGCACCCACCTGGTGAGCCCGGCGATGGCCGCCGCCGCCGCGGTGGCCGGCCATTTCGTCGACGTGCGCACGCTGGGCTGAAGGTGCGGGGCGCGTACATGAAAAGACTCGCAGTGCTTCTCGCCACCGTGCTCGCCGGCCTGGCCGGCGCCGCCTGCAATACGGTGCACGGCATCGGGCAGGACATCTCGGCCACCGGCGAAATCATCCAGAAGGCAGTGAAATAAATGAAACCGTTTACCGTTCTCGACGGCTTGGTCGCCCCGCTCGACCGTGCCAACGTCGATACCGACGCGATCATCCCGAAGCAGTTCCTGAAGTCGATCAAGCGCAGCGGCTTCGGCCCCAACGCCTTCGACGAGTGGCGCTACCTCGACGTCGGCCAGCCCGGCCAGGATTGCAGCACGCGTCCGCTCAACCCGGATTTCGTGCTCAACAAGCCGCGCTTCCAGGGCGCGCAGATCCTGCTCACGCGCGACAACTTCGGCTGCGGCAGCTCGCGCGAGCATGCGCCGTGGGCTCTGGAGGACTACGGCTTCCGCGTGCTGATCGGGCCGAGCTTCGCCGACATCTTCTTCAACAACAGCTTCAAGAACGGGCTGCTGCCGATCAGGCTCGATGCCGCCGAGGTCGACGAGCTGTTCCGCCAGTGCGAGGCGACCGAGGGCTACCGCCTCAAGGTCGATCTGGCCGCGCAGACCATCACCCGCCCGGACGGCAAGGCGATCGCCTTCGACATCGACCCCTTCCGCAAGGAATGCCTGCTCAACGGCTGGGACGACATCGGCCTGACCCTGCGCCACGCCGACAAGATCCGCGCGTTCGAAGACAGGCGCCGCGCCGAACATCCGTATTACTTTGCCTGAGCCAGGATGGCTCCCCGAACCAAGGAAGACGATTCGATGAAGATTTGCGTGCTGCCGGGTGACGGCATCGGTCCCGAGATCATGGCGCAGGCCGTGCGCGTCCTCAAAGTGCTCGATCTCAAGTTCGAGATGGAAGAAGCCCTGGTGGGCGGCTGCGCGGTGGACGCCACCGGCAATCCCCTGCCCGAGGCCACGCTCAAGCTCGCCCGCGAAGCTGACGCCATCCTGCTCGGCGCCGTGGGCGGCCCGAAATGGGACAGCCACCCCCGCAACCAGCGCCCCGAACTCGGCCTGCTCGGCATCCGCAAGGAACTCGCGCTGTTCGCCAACCTGCGCCCGGCCATCCTGTATCCGGAGCTGGCCAATGCCTCGACGCTCAAACCCGAGATTGTCGCTGGCCTCGACATCCTGATCGTGCGCGAACTCACCGGCGACATCTATTTCGGCCAGCCGCGCGGCATCGAGCTGCGCGAGGTCAATGGCGAAACCCAGCGCGTGGGCTGGAACACCATGATCTACGCCGAGTACGAGATCCGTCGCATCCTGCGGGTGGCCTTCGAGGCGGCGATGAAGCGCGGCAAGCGCCTGTGCTCGGTCGACAAGATGAACGTGCTCGAGACCACCCAGCTGTGGCGCGACATCGCGATCGAGGTCAGCAAGGACTTCCCCGAGGTCGAGCTCACCCACATGCTGGTGGACAACGCAGCCATGCAGCTGGTGCGCAACCCGAAGCAGTTCGACGTGATGGTAACCGGCAACATGTTCGGCGACATCCTGTCGGACGAGGCCTCGATGCTGACCGGCTCGATCGGCATGCTGCCCTCGGCCTCGCTCAATGCCGACAACAAGGGCATGTACGAGCCCTCGCACGGCTCCGCGCCCGACATCGCCGGCAAGGACCTCGCCAACCCGCTCGCCACCATCCTGTCAGCGGCGATGATGCTGCGCTATACCTTCAATCAGGAGGGGGCCGCACAGCGCATCGAGCGCGCGGTCAAGAAGGTGCTGGCGCAGGGTTATCGCACCGGCGACATCTACGAGCCGGGCACCAGGCGGGTCGGCACGCGCGAGATGGGCGACGCAGTGCTCGCGGCGCTGTAAGCTGTTGCTTGTGCAGGATTTTTTCGAAGATCGTTTTTGTTGAGAGTGATGAACATGAATCGAGTCGGTCTGGTTGGCTGGCGTGGCATGGTCGGTTCCGTGCTGATGCAGCGCATGGTGGAAGAGGGCGACTTCGC
>JARRBR010000033.1 GCA_029982755.1 Rhodocyclaceae bacterium | reverse complement strand
CACCGGCCGCTTCGTGGTCGGCGGCCCGCACGGCGACTGCGGCCTGACCGGGCGCAAGATCATCGTCGACACCTACGGCGGCGCGGCCCACCACGGCGGCGGCGCGTTCTCGGGCAAGGATCCGTCCAAGGTAGACCGCTCGGCCGCCTATGCCGGCCGCTACGTGGCGAAGAACATCGTCGCCGCCGGCCTGGCCGACAAGTGCGAGGTGCAGGTGGCCTACGCGATCGGCGTGGCGCGCCCGGTGTCGCTGATGGTCAGCACCTTCGGCACCGGCAGGATTGCCGACGACAAGATCGTCGAGCTCATCGGCCGCCACTTCGACCTGCGCCCGAAGGCGATCATCCAGTCGCTCGACCTGCTGCGCCCGATCTACTCCAAGACCGCCGCCTACGGCCACTTCGGCCGCGACGAGCCGGAGTTCAGCTGGGAGCAGACCGACAAGGCCGCCGCGCTGCGCGCCGACGCCGGGCTGTAAGCCCGCTGCGACGTCCGGAGCGCAGCGCAGGCAGCGCGCCGGACGCGAACGCGAAGACGGCGGCACGGAACCCGAAGCCGCCGGCCGGCGTCCGACACACGCCGCATCCGCACAACGATTCCGCGAAGCCTGCCCGAGCAGGCCGCCCCACCCCCAGAGCCCCCCATGCTGCAGCAAGTCCTGATGTTCGTCCTCGGTTTGGTCACCCTCGTCATCGGTGCCGACGTGCTGGTGCGCGGGGCCTCGCGGCTGGCCGTGTCCTTCGGCGTGTCGCCGCTGGTCGTCGGTCTCACCGTCGTGGCCTTCGGCACCAGCGCCCCCGAGATGGCGGTCTCGGTCGGCTCGGCGCTGGCCGGCAGCCCGGACCTGGCGATCGGCAACGTGGTCGGCAGCAACATCGCCAACGTGCTGCTGATCCTCGGCATCTCGGCGCTGATCACCCCGCTGCTGGTCGACGAGCAGATCATCCGCCAGGAAATCCCGATCATGATCGGCGCCTCGGCGCTGCTGGTGGTGATGGCGCTCGACGGCCACATCGGCCTGGTCGAGTCGATCGCGCTGTTCGCGCTGGTCATCGCCTACACGGTGTTCCTGGTCCTGCAGTCGCGCCGCGCCTCGAAGGCGGTGCAGGACGAGTTCGAGACCGGGATCCCGACCTCCACCTGGGATCGTCACTGGGCGGTGCAGCTCGCGCTGATCGCCGTCGGCCTGGTGATGCTGGTCGTGGGCGCCGACTGGCTGGTGGACGCCGCGGTGAGCTTCGCGCGCGCCTTCGGCGTCAGCGACCTCGTGATCGGCCTCACCGTGGTCGCGGTCGGCACCTCGATGCCGGAGATCGCCACCTCGATCGTCGCCGCCATGCGCGGTCAGCGCGACATCGCGGTGGGCAACGTGGTCGGCAGCAACGTGTTCAACATCCTCGCCGTGCTCGGCGCGGCCGGCATCGCTTCGGGCGCCGGACTGCCGGTGTCGGAGGCGGCGCGCAACTTCGACCTGTGGGTCATGCTCGCGGTCGCCTTCGCCTGCCTGCCGATCATGATCACCGGGCGCGAGATCGCGCGCTGGGAAGGCGGCGTGTTCCTCGCCTACTATGCCGCGTATACCGCCTGGCTGGTGCTGCAGGCGCAGCAGCATGCGGTCCTGCCGGCCTTCTCGGGGATCATGCTCGGCTACGTGATGCCGATCACCGTGATCACCATCGTGGTCAGCATCGTGCGCGGCAATGGCAGCCGCGGGAACACCTGATCGCACGCATCGACCACATGGGCCCCCATGACGGGCAAGGGTGACGCCGCAGCAGCGGGCTTGCCCGCGAACATGACCCGCTGAACGGCCGCTTTTGCGGGCAAGCCCGCGCCCACGGCACGCTGCTTTGCTATACTCGCGACTTCTTCCGAGGAGCGCTGCGAGGCGCCCGCCGGCATCGCCGGCCGTGGCCCCCAGGCTCGGACCCCGCCGCCCGGCGGGTTGCATTACAACGGCGCTCACCCTGCTAATCGTCTTCAACCCTGCCGGGTTCGGGATGCCGGGTGAGCCCTCGCAGCCAGTGTCGCTGCCCGCCCGCATCGCTGCCCGGCCATAGCATGGAGCTTCACATGAACGCTGTGGCTGACAAGAACTTCACCGATTTCGTCGTTGCCGACCTCTCGCTCGCCGACTGGGGCCGCAAGGAAATCCGCATCGCCGAAACCGAAATGCCCGGCCTGATGGCGATCCGCGAGGAATACGCCGCCAGCCAGCCGCTGAAGGGCGCACGCATCACCGGTTCGCTGCACATGACCATCCAGACCGCGGTGCTGATCGAGACGCTGACCGCGCTCGGCGCCCAGGTGCGCTGGGCCTCGTGCAACATCTTCTCGACCCAGGACCACGCCGCCGCCGCGATCGCCGCCGACGGCATCCCGGTGTTCGCGGTCAAGGGCGAGTCGCTGAAGGACTATTGGGACTACACCCACCGCATCTTCGAGTGGTCGGATGGCGGCTACAGCAACATGATCCTCGACGACGGCGGCGACGCCACGCTGCTGCTGCACCTGGGCGCGCGCGCCGAGAAGGACCTCTCGGTGCTGGCCAATCCGGGCTCGGAAGAGGAGACCGTGCTGTTCGCCGCGATCAAGTCCAAGCTGGCACGGGACCCCGCCTGGTACTCCACCCGCCTGGCGCAGATCAAGGGCGTGACCGAGGAAACCACCACCGGCGTGCATCGCCTGTACCAGATGCACGCGCGCGGCGAACTCAAGTTCCCGGCAATCAACGTCAACGATTCGGTGACCAAGTCCAAGTTCGACAACCTCTACGGCTGCCGCGAGTCGCTGGTCGACGGCATCAAGCGCGCCACCGACGTGATGATCGCCGGCAAGATCGCCGTGGTGTGCGGCTATGGCGACGTGGGCAAGGGCTCGGCCCAGGCCCTGCGCGCGCTGTCGGCCCAGGTGTGGGTGACCGAGGTCGACCCGATCTGCGCCCTGCAGGCGGCGATGGAAGGCTATCGCGTGGTCACCATGGACTACGCCGCTGACAAGGCCGACATCTTCGTCACCGCCACCGGCAACTACCACGTGATCACCCACGACCACATGGCGAAGATGAAGGACCAGGCCATCGTCTGCAACATCGGCCACTTCGACAACGAGATCGACGTCGCCAGCATCGAGGGCTACCAGTGGGAGGAGATCAAGCCCCAGGTGGATCACATCATCTTCCCGGACGGCAAACGAATCATCCTGCTCGCCAAGGGTCGCCTGGTGAACCTCGGCTGCGCCACCGGCCACCCGAGCTACGTGATGTCGAGCTCCTTCGCCAACCAGACGATCGCGCAGATCGAACTGTTCCAGCACACCGACAAGTACCCGGTGGGCGTCTACACGCTGCCCAAGCACCTCGACGAGAAGGTCGCCCGCCTGCAGCTGAAGAAGCTCAACGCGCAGCTGAGCGTGCTGACCGACGCCCAGGCCGCCTACATCGGTGTGCCGAAGGAAGGCCCGTACAAGACGGACTCGTACCGCTACTGATCGGCTGCCTGAAGGCAGGGCCGTGCGGGCGGGCCTGCACACGAAGGGCGCGGGCGCCTTGCTCCGTTCGTGGGCAAGCGCGCTCCCACGAGCGTGCGCCTCCCGCCCGATCCTGCCCGCTTCGCCCCTTGCCCCTGGGCTTCACGCCCGATATCCGACGTCCAGCGCCTCACGCCGATGAGCATGAACTCCTTCCACGCCCGTCAGGGCAAGCCGCGGCCGGCGGCGCACGCCAAGGGCCCGGCGGACCGCCACGGCCTGCTGCGCGTCGACCAGCTTCTTGTGGCGCAGGGGCTCGCGCCCTCGCGCACCGCGGCGCGGGCGCTGGTCGAGGCCGGGCGCGTCAGCCACGACGGCCAGCCGGTCACCAAGCCGGCGCTGGAACTGCCGCCCGACGCGCGCCTGGCCGTGACGCCGGACGACAGCGACCGCTTCGTGTCGCGCGGCGCGCTCAAGCTCGAGGGCGCGCTCGCACGCAGCGGGCTGGACGTGCGCGGCGCGACCTGCCTCGACATCGGCCAGTCCACCGGCGGCTTCACCGACTGCCTGCTGCAGGCCGGCGCGGCGAAGGTGGTCGGGGTCGAGGTCGGTCACGACCAGCTGCATCCGCGCCTGTGCAAGGAGCCGCGCTGCATCACCTTCGAAGGCCTGAACGCCCGCCAGCTCACCGCGGCGGATCTCGGCCAGCACTGCCCGCCCCATGGCTTCGACCTGCTGGTGTGCGACGCCAGCTTCATCTCGCTGGCGCTGCTGCTGCCGCAATGGGCTGCGCTGCTGTCGCCCGCCGGCCACGTGCTGGCGCTGGTCAAGCCGCAGTTCGAGGTCGGCCCGCAAGGCCTGGGCAAGGGCGGCATCGTGCGCGACGCCTCGCTGTACACCGAGGTCGAGCGCCGTCTGCGCGCGGCTGCCCACGACGCCGGGCTGATCGTCCTCGACTGGTTCGACTCGCCGATCACCGGCGGCGACGGCAACCGCGAATTCTTCTTCCACGCCATCCGCGCACCGGGTGGCGACACCGATCCGGACACCCCATGAGCACCGAAATCTCGATCGAGTTCTTCCCGCCCACCACCGCCGAAGGCGCGGAGAAGCTGCGCGCCACGCGCGACAGGCTGGCGGCGCTGGAGCCGTCCTTCTTCTCCGTGACCTACGGCGCCGGCGGCTCCACCCGCGAGCGCACCTTCACCACCGTGAAGGAAATCGCCGCCGCCGGCTTCGACGCCGCGCCGCACCTGTCCTGCGTCGGCTCCACCCGCGCCAACATCCGCGAGATCCTGCAGGAATACCGCGACGCCGGCATCCGCCGCATCGTCGCGCTGCGCGGCGACCTGCCCTCGGGCGTGGTCGACCCGGGCGAATTCCGCTACGCGAACGAGCTGGTGGAGTTCATCCGCGCCGAGACCGGCGACCACTTCCACATCGAGGTCGCCGCCTATCCCGAATGGCACCCGCAGGCGCGGAGCCCGCGCGACGATCTGCTCGCCTTCAAGCGCAAGGCCGAAGCCGGCGCGAACTCGGCGATCACGCAGTACTTCTACAACGCCGACGCCTACCTGAACTTCGTCGATGCGGTGCGCAAGCTGGGCGTCGACATCCCGATCGTGCCCGGCATCATGCCGATCGGCAGCTTCAGCAAGCTGGCGCGCTTCTCGGATGCCTGCGGCGCCGAAATCCCGCGCTGGATGCGCAAGACCTTCGAGAGCTACGGCGACGATGCGGACGCGATCCGCGCCTTCGGCCTCGACGTGGTCACCCGCCTGTGCGAGCGCCTGCTCGCCGAGGGCGCGCCCGGCCTGCACTTCTACAGCATGAACATGGCCGGCCCGACCACCGAGATCTGCCGCCGGCTCGGGCTGGCGGGCCGCTGAGCACGGCCGGAGCTCAACGCCGCCCGCCGAGCAGCGAACCGAGAATCCCGCGCACGATCTGGCGGCCGATCGAGCTGCCGATGGTGCGCGTCACCGTCTTCGCCGCGATCTGCACCAGACCGTCGCGCTTGCCGCCGCGCGGCCCGGTGGAGCCAAACAGGATGTCGCTGACCATGCCGCCGGTGTCCTCGCCGCCGACCTCCTTCGCCGCCTCGCGCCCGGCCTCGACCGCGGCCTTGGTGGCGGCGCTCGCCTTCAGCAGCTCGTAGGCCGACTCGCGGTCGACCGCCTTCTCGTAGTGGCCGTAGATCGCCGAACCGGTGATTGCGGCCTGGCGCTCGGCCTCGGTCAGCGGGCCGAGGCGCGAATCGGGCGCGATGACGTTGCAGCGCTCGGTGATCTGCGGCCGGCCCTTGTCGTCGAGGAAGGAGATCAGGGCCTCGCCCACGCCCAGCTCGGTGATCGCGGCCACGGCATCGAAGGCCGGATTCGGGCGCATGGTGTCGGCGGCGGTCTTCACCGCCTTCTGGTCGCGCGGGGTGAAGGCGCGCAGCGCGTGCTGGACGCGGTTGCCGAGCTGGCCGAGCACGGTCTCGGGCACGTCCAGCGGGTTCTGGGTGACGAAGTACACGCCCACGCCCTTGGAGCGGATCAGGCGCACGACCTGCTCGATCTTCTCGATCAGCGCCTTGGGCGCGTCGTTGAACAGCAGGTGGGCCTCGTCGAAGAAGAACACCAGCTTGGGCTTGTCGGGGTCCCCCACCTCCGGCAGCTGCTCGAAGAGCTCCGACAGCATCCACAGCAGGAAGGTGGAGTAGAGCTTGGGCGAGTGGTAGAGCTTGTCCGCCGCCAGCACGTTGATCACGCCGCGGCCGTCGGCATCGGTCTGCATCAGATCATTGATGTCGAGCATCGGCTCGCCGAAGAACACGTCGCCGCCCTGCTCTTCCAGCGCCAGCAGGTTGCGCTGGATGGCGCCGATGGACGCGGTGGAGATGTTGCCGTACTCGGTCGTGAAGCTCTTCGCGTTCTCGCCCACGTACTGGACCATCGCGCGCAGGTCCTTGAGGTCGAGCAGCAGCATGCCGTTGTCGTCGGCGATCTTGAACACCAGCGTCAGCACGCCGGTCTGGGTGTCGTTGAGGTTGAGCAGGCGGGCGATCAGCAGCGGCCCCATGTCGGAGATGGTGGCGCGCACCGGGTGGCCCTGCTCGCCGAACACGTCCCAGAACACGACCGTGTTGGCGCGCGGGGTGTAGTCGTCGATGCCGATCGCGGCCAGGCGCTGCATGAGCTTGTCGGACTTGACGCCCGCGGCGCCGATCCCGGACAGGTCGCCCTTGATGTCGGCGACGAAGACCGGCACACCGATGTGGGCGAAGGATTCGGCCAGCTTCTGCAGGGTCACCGTCTTGCCGGTGCCGGTGGCGCCCGTGATGAGGCCGTGGCGGTTGGCCAGGCGCGGCAGCAGGCAGATGTCCTTCAGCGCATCCTTGTCGTGCGCGCGCGCGATCAGCATCGGTTCGGCCATGGGAAGCTCCTTGCAGGCGGGAAAATGATGTGCGCGAGTTTAACAGCGCGGGGGCCCTCGACGTGGCAGCGCGCGCCCACAGTGCCGCGCTGCCCGGCGCTATAATGCGCGCCTCTTTCAACGCGCAGGCAGTACAGAGGTTTCTATCATGGCGGGTCACTCGAAATGGGCCAACATCCAGCACCGCAAGGGTCGTCAGGACGAAAAGCGCGGTGCGGCGTTCTCCAAGCTGGCGAAGGAAATCACCGTCGCCGCCAAGATGGGCGGAGGTGACCCCGGCTTCAACCCGCGCCTGCGCCTGGCGGTGGACAAGGCCAAGGGCGTCAACATGCCCAAGGACAAGATCGACAACGCGATCAAGAAGGGCACCGGCGAACTCGAGGGCGTGAGCTACGAGGAAGTGCGCTACGAGGGCTACGGCATCGGCGGCTCGGCGGTGATGGTCGACTGCCTCACCGACAACAAGACCCGCACCGTGGCCGACGTGCGCCACGCCTTCTCCAAGTACGGCGGCAACATGGGCACCGACGGCTGCGTGGCCTTCCAGTTCAAGCACTGCGGCCAGCTGCTGTTCGCCCCCGGCACCAGCGAGGACGCGCTGATGGAAGCGGCGCTCGAGGCCGGCGCCGAGGACGTGGTCACCAACGACGACGGCTCGATCGAGGTCATCACCGGGCCGTGGGAGTTCACCGCGGTGAAGGAAGCGCTGGAGAAGGCCGGCTTCATCGCCGAGTTCGGCGAGGTCACGATGAAGCCCGAGAACGTCATCGAGCTCGCCGGCGACGAGGCGGCGCGCATGCAGAAGCTGCTCGACGCCCTCGAAAGCCTGGACGACGTGCAGGAGGTGTACACCTCGGCCGAGATCGCCGAGTAAGCGCCCCCACCTGCCCCACCAAAGCGGCGCCCGGCGCCGCTTTTTGTTTTCTGATGGAACCGCCGCCGCCCCGATGCCGCCCCCGTCCCTTCTCACCCGCCTGATGCCGCTGCTGTTCGTGCTGCTGTGGAGCACCGGCTTCATCGGCGCCAAGTTCGGTCTGCCCTATGCCGAGCCGCTGAGCTTCCTGGTCGCGCGCTACGTGCTGGTGATCGGGCTGATGACGCTGCTCGCGCTGGCGATGCGCGCGCCCTGGCCGGCCAGCCCGCGCGAGGCCCTGCACATCGGCGTCACCGGGCTGCTGGTGCATGCGGTCTACCTGGGTGGCGTGTTCATGTCCATCCACCGCGGCCTGCCCGCCGGCATCTCGGCGCTGGTGGTCGGCATGCAGCCGCTGCTGACCGCCGCGCTCGCCGGCCTGCTGCTCGGCGAGCGGGTGTCTGCGCGGCAGTGGACCGGGCTCGCGCTCGGCTTCGGCGGCGTCGCGCTGGTGGTCGGCAGCAAGGCGGGGGTCGATGGCGTGGATGGGGGCGGCCTCGTCCACATGCTGATCCCGGCGGTCGCCGCGCTGCTCGGCATCACCTTCGGCACGCTGTACCAGAAGCGCTTCTGCCCGCGCTTCGATCTGCGCACCGGCTCGGTGCTGCAGTTCCTGCCCAGCCTCGCGCTCACCGCGCTCGTCGCCAGCCAGACCGAGACCATGGCGATCCAGTGGACGGGCGAGTTCGTGTTCGCGCTGCTGTGGCTGGTGCTGGTGCTGTCGGCGGGCGCGATCAGCCTGCTCAACCTGCTGATCCGCAGCGGCAGTGCGGTCAATGTGGCGAGCCTGTTCTACCTGACCCCGCCGACCACCGCGCTGATCGCGTGGGCGATGTTCGGCGAGACCCTGTCCGCGCTGGCGATCGCCGGCATGGCGCTCGCCGTGTCGGGTGTGTGGCTGGCGCGCAAGGGCTAGAATCGGTCTTCCAGCCCAACCCGCAGGAGCATGCCATGCTGATGACCACCACCTCGAACCTCGACGGCCAGCCGATCCGCCAGTACCTCGGCGTCGTCAATGGCGAAGCCATCATCGGCGCCAACCTGTTCAAGGACATGTTCGCCTCGATCCGCAACGTGGTCGGCGGCCGCGCCGGCAGCTACGAGCGCACCCTGGCCGACGCCCGCCGCATCGCGATGGAGGAAATGGAAGAGGCGGCGCAGAAGCTGGGCGCCAACGCGGTGATCGGCATCGACGTCGATTACGAAGTCCTCGGTCAGGACAATGGAATGCTGATGGTGTGCGTCAGCGGCACCGCGGTGAAGGTTTGAGCGCTGCCGCCAGCGGCACGGTCGCCACCCGCATCCTCGGCCTCGACCCCGGGTTGCGCATCACCGGCTTCGGCCTGGTGGACCAGCTCGGCACCCAGCTGCGCTACGTCGCCAGCGGCTGCATCAAGACGAAAGACGGCGAACTGCCCGGCCGCCTCAAGACCCTGCTCGACGGCGTGCGCGAAATCGTCGACACCTACCGGCCCGACGTGGTCGCGGTCGAGAAGGTCTTCGTCAACGTCAATCCCCAATCCACGCTGCTGCTCGGCCAGGCGCGCGGCGCGGTGATCTGCGGCGCGGTGTCCTGCGACCTGCCGGTGGCCGAATACACCGCGCTGCAGGTCAAACAGTCGGTCGTCGGCTACGGCAAGGCGCACAAGGAGCAGGTGCAGCACATGGTGCAGCGCCTGCTCGCCCTCGACGCCAGCCCCGGCCCCGACGCCGCCGACGCGCTGGCGTGCGCCATCTGCCACGCCCACGGCAGCCAGGGCCTGGGCGGACTGGCCGGCGTGGGCACCCGGCGACGCGCGGGGCGCATCCTCGGCTGACCCCCTGCCCCCGTGGAGCCTCCGCCACGAACCTATTGCACTGCAGCGCAGACGCGCGTATCATTCACGCTCTTCGATCGGGCGACAATCCGATCCGCCGCAAGGCACCGGGGGTATAGCTCAGTTGGTAGAGCAGTTGACTCTTAATCAATTGGTCCTAGGTTCGAGTCCTAGTGCCCCCACCAACGAATTCAAGCACTTAGGCCAGTTCTCGCGGACTGGCCTTTTTGCTTTGCGCGGCCATGTAAGCCTTTTGTAATCGCTAGCGAACAGTCGGCACCGCGCGCCACCCTTGGCAAAACCTTACGCCCCAGAAACGACAAGCCCGGCGTGCGGGCCGGGCTTGCTGGTGTCGGGTTGCCGGGGCTCATGCGGCCTCGTCAAAGTCGGCTGGTGCCCCGATGCGGATGGCGAACAGGCCGATGCGCTCGGTTTCGGTCGGCAGCGGCTCGCCTGTCCGCTGGTTGCGCCATGTACCGGATGCGTCCTTGAAGTACATCCCCACGGTTTGATTGGGCGCGGTGCGGTCGGCGTTGCCTTCCAGCTTGCGCACG
Organism: Rhodocyclaceae bacterium; assembly: GCA_029982755.1. Classification (GTDB taxonomy): domain Bacteria; phylum Pseudomonadota; class Gammaproteobacteria; order Burkholderiales; family Rhodocyclaceae; genus Thauera. The sequence goes on along the minus strand of JARRBR010000033.1, from coordinate 17,300 downwards.
CGCTCAGATAGGCGGCTCATTGCTTGCCCTCCAGCGCGGTGATACGCGCCTCAAGTTCGGTCGTCTCGATAGCCTTGCGGCGGCTCTCCACGATGCCGGCCAACGTTGCGCCTTCGGTCGGCAGCAGCTCGCCACAGGCCACCGCGCGCAGGATGGCGGCTTGCGCTTGCGCTACGTCCTCCAGGCTCACCACGTCGGGCAGCTTGACGCGCAGCGGCCTTTCCTTGGCAGGCGGCAGCAGTCGGTCTAGCACCAGCCGGCAGGCGGTCAGGTCGCCACCCTTGGCGGCCTCGATGCAGGTCCGGGTGATGGTTTCCGCCTCGCCTTCCATCAGCGCCAGCACGGCAAGGGTCGTCTTGTGGCGTGCGCCTCGGGGCCGGCCAGGGTTTCCGGGCTTGAATCGGCCGGATGTGTCGCGCCCCGTTTTGGGCTCGTTGTTTCGGTCGTCGCTCATCATCAGTCCTTCGCCGTTGCGGCTCTGCTCGCGCCAAGTTCGGGGAAAGAAAAGCCGTACTGCGCGGCTTTCTTCTCCCCCTTTAGGGGGGCGCAGTTGCGCAGTTCGTTTTTCTCTTTTAAATCAATGCCTTGTAAACTGCGCAGGGCTCCGCGCAGAAAAGGCTCTGCGCAGTACCATTTTGGATATTGGCGGGCCTGCATCCCGCGCCATTGCTGGAAGTGTGGTTGCTCGCCTAAAACTGCGCAGCTTTGAACTGCGCGGCGCAGTTCCATTTTCTGCGCAGTTTGTTTGCATATCGCGCGGCTCATGCTGCCACCTCTGGCGCGTCGGTTTCGGCCTCGGCTGTCTCTGCCTCTGGCATCGGCATCGCGGTGTCAGCATCGGCAGGAACAAGGCGCGCGCCCCCTCGATAGCTCAGGCGCTTGACGTTTCCATCGGCCAGCAGCTTGCCGGCCTGCTCCTCGAACCATGCGCGCGGCTTCTCGTGGTAGCTCTCGGGCAGCTCGAAGCGGCGGCCGTGCAAACCGTTGTGCCCCGATGCCGAAGCGGCGAAGGCTTCGCCCTTCTCCCAGGCGGCGCGGATGGCGCGCAGCAGTTCGGCGCGCATGCTGTCGGTGTCGCCACCGGCCAGGGCGTTGAATGCCTCGGTGCGGTCGCGCAGGACGCCGGCCTCGTCTCGCACAAATACCGTGCGGTCCCGGCGGGCGTCTCCGTACTTCTTCGCCACGATGCCGAATGCAATCCGGCCTGCCTGGTACTGCTCCCCCAGGGTTTCGCACACCGCGCGGCCACCATCGGCCGGCGGCCACATCACATAGGCGCATCGGGCGCTTCCCGAGATAGCACCCGAGCCCCGAATGCTCTCCATCGCATCAAGGGCCGTGCGAATGTCCCCGCTCTTGCCCTTGGCGACGTGGTGAATCAGCAGGACACAGGCACCCGTAGCGCGCGCCAGGGCGGCCGCCTCGCTCATCAGGGGTTGCGTTGCCTGCACCGTGTTCGAGTCGCCAGCGGTCAGGCTTTGCAGGGTGTCGAGTACCACCAGCCGCACGTCATCAAGGGCGCGGATTTCGTCGGCAAGGTCACACCATGCGGCAGTCGGTCGGAACTCCTTCGTTACCGGGTCGGGCTCGATGATGCCGAAGTGCCCCACGTCGGGCAGGCTCAGGACGTGCAAGCGGTCGGGCATGCCCTCGCCTTTGGTCAGGCTCCACAGCCGGCGGTGCACTTCGTCCTGGTCATCTTCGGCGGACACATACACCGCGCGGCCGTGCGCTTTCACGATGCCACCGAAGGCCACGGCGGGAAGGTCGCCACTGCGGCGGCCGGCCACCTTGGCGGCAAGGTCCAAGGCAAGAAAGCTCTTGCCCACGTTCGGCGGCGATGCCAGCAGCGCGGACACGCCAAGAGGGAAGATGCCGGCCACCAGCCACGGCACCGGGGGCGGCTCGCCTTTGAACAGGTTGCGCGCGGTCCGCTCTGCCAGCTTGAAGCGGGCCGGCGGTGTCATTGGGTCGCGCAGCAGGCCGGCGAGCGCGTCGAGGCCGTCCCTCTGTTGCAGGTCGTTGGCGTCGAAGTTCTGCGGACTCCCGGCGGGCATTTCAACCCATGCGCAGCGCATCGCCTTTGCCAGCTTGGCGCAGTGTTCTTCCTTGCCGGCGTCAGCAATCAGCACCAGCCGGGCAGCCGGATAGCGGGCCTGAAACGCGCGGGCTATCTGTTCCATTCGGCCGGCACCGAAGGCCACCACAGCGGGCATGCCGGCGGCGGCGTTGCAGCTCCACGCCTGCCCGATGCCCTCGGTTATGGCGATGCTCTGCCCGGTTCCGGGCGGTCGGATTTTCCCCACCACGAAAGCACCGGCCACCGGGCGGCCGGGGGCGTTCAGCTTCTTCCCCTGGTCCGGGATGAACTGCACCGTTTGCAGTTTGCCGGCGAAGTCCCAGGCCGGAACCATCAGCGCACCGTCCAGGGCTTGCCCGGCGATGCGCTCCGGGCCTCGATACACCTTCAGGCCGGCGGCGTTGCCCTGCTTCTTGACGATGTACGGATGCCCGGCCGTCGCGGGCTCTCCGGCCTCCCAGGCGGCTTGAACGTCGAAGGGCGGGCGCTTGCCTTGCTCGGGGCGCTGCGGCGCTTGTGCGGGCCTCTGCCCGGCTTGGTGCGGTCTCTGCATCTGCGGCGCGTGATGCGGGGCGCGGCGCTCGTCTTGCCAGCCGGCGGCGCGGGCCATCGCATACAGGGTGCCGGCCTTTATAGGGCCGTCCTCCTTGATGCCACGCCACACGCTGGCGCAGTCGGCGGCGCTCTTAAAGTTGCCGGCCGTTTCGCTCCAGGCGGTGAAGTCATCCAACGTCAGGCCGGCGGACTTGGCAGCCATTGCGGCGCGCACCCATTCGGCGCGCTCCGCTCCGGCGTCAAGGCTCCACAAGGCGCGGCGTGCGCGCTCGGGGTCGTGTCCATTGTGCATGGCGCGGCTCACCTCCAGCCGACAAGCATGGCGACCACAGCCAGCAGCGCCAGCCACCCGGCAAGCTCGGGGGCGATGCCGCCGGCCTGCTTGCGCTTGGCGAGCGCGGCGGCGGTTGCCGGGTCTTGCCGGTCAAGGGTGTATTCCGCAATCGGACAGGCGCAGCGCGGATGCTTGAACAGGCGCGAACGGATGCGCCAGCCGTCATATTCCAGGCTCTGCACATAGGCGGCGAGTCGCCAGCCGGGCCGGTAGTCGGCTTGATTCTGCGGGCCTGCAATCAGGGCTTCCAGCGCGGCGGCGGCGCGGGTGCCATCCTTCGGCCAGCAGGCCGGCGTTACCGGCGGCAGCGTGTCCGGGAAAAGGTCGGCGGAAATGTCCGGCGAAATGTCCGGGGCGGTATCATGGCGGCGCGGTTCCAAGGCGCTCGCGTTTGCTTCGGCAGGGCGGGCGCTTCGCATTTAGGCCACCTCGCCAGCGGTCAGGCGGTCGATTGCCTCGCAGGGCCACGCCAGCATGCGATTCGGCAGCTTTACCGGGCGGACTCCGAAGTAATGCCCATCGCGGCAAAGGGCGGCGCGAAGGGTTTGCGGGCGGATGTGAAGGGCGGCGGCGGCCTGCTCAGTGCTATAGGTGCGGGCGGCGAGCGGCGCATCATTGCGCCATGCGTTCGGGATGACTTGGGCTTGCATCGCAGGGGCTCCGTCGTTGTTGACGGTTCCCACGGTATGCAACGGAATTCATCGGCTCGGGCTAGCGTCCTTGGCTTCCCGTTGGCGTCCTTAGCGTCCCTTTCGCGTCCCTGCTGATGCGCTTTTTCAGGGCTTGCATCGTCAGCTTCGTTTGCTCGCCACTGCTGCCCCTGGTCCATAGCACGCCATCGGCGGCGGTGTCGTAAATGCAGCTATCCGGCTTGCCGGCGCGCTCCCTAAGCCGGGCCATAACCTTTGCTGGCGTCGCGCTCTTGCCTTCCCCCTCCAGCGCGGCCACCACGTCGTCAATCTCAACTTGAATGGTATCGAAGCGGCTCCGCGTGCTTGCGCTGCTTGCCGGACGGTCGGCGGCAGGCGCGGCCGTGCCACCTTGGCAAAACCTTGCTACCTGGTGCGCTCCGGCGGCTTGCAACTCCGGCGGCCAGTCGATACCGAAAAGGGCGGCCAGCCGTTGCGCTTCGGCAATGCTTACCGGGGCGCGGACATTCGACACGCCAAGGGCTTTTTGCATCGCCTTCAGCAGTCCGCCCACGTCGTCGCCTAGCATCATTTCAGGGGCTGATTGAAACAAAGCCAGCGCCATTGCGGGGTCATCAGGGCCACACATCGGGGCCACGTCTCGGCTACGCGCACGGAGAACCGAGTCGACAAGGCGCTCCGGGTCTTGCCGGCACAGCAGCGCGGCAATCTCGAACAGATTGAAACTCTGGCGTGCGCGGTAGGGCAGCCAATCGGCAGCCGTTGCGGCGGTGTCCTCGTGCATGATGCGGCGCTCCTTCGGTGCGCTCCTTCGTTCGGATGCCGCGCCAGGGGGCGAAGGTTTCCCCCTTTTCGGATGGCCGTCCTAGGCGCGGCATGCTCGGTCAGGCGCTGCGCTCCAAGCGCACCACGGCGCGGCTTCCGGTCGCCTCGGCATAGCGGGCCAAGGTGCGCATGCTCGGCAGGGTGCGTCCGCTCTCCAGGCGGGCGATGGTCGATTGCGTCGTGTGCATGCGCTCGGCAAGCTCGGATTGAGTCAGGCCAGCGCGGGTCCGGGCGGCGATAAGTTCGCGGGCGAGCTCGAACTCCGGCGCTTGCGCGTCGTACTCGGCGCGGGCCTCGGGGTTCGCCAGGATGCGGGCCTTCAGGGCGGCAAGCTCAGTCATCGGTCAGGCTCTCAGGGCCTCGATGACGGCGGCGGGGTTGCGCTCGATGACGTTCAGCAGCACCAGCGCGGGACCGTGCGGGGTGCGGTCGCCTCGCTCCCAATGGCGAAGGGTCGCCGTCGAGAATCCGAAGCGCGCGGCGAACTGCTCTTGCGTCATGCCCACCTTGGCGCGCAGGGCCTTCACGTCCACCGGGCGCGGGCGGTGAATGCGGGTGCCCGGCGCGGGGTGTCCTTCGGCGTGTTCGATGGCCTCTTGCAGGCCACGCTTGATGCTCTCGAATGCGGTGCTCATGTCTTTCGGTTCCTCCATGCCCTGACAAGTAGGTCGGTCAGGTCGGCAAGCTCGTTTCGTTCGGCCTTGGTCAGGTTGGCGCGGTCGCCCTTTGCGAAGAGCGTCAGCAGGTACAGCGGCATGTCCTCGTTGTGGAAGTAGTAGATGACGCGCACGCCTCCGCTCTTGCCTTGTCCACCGCGCCTCCATCGCAACTTGCGCACGCCTCCCGTGCCTTCCATCAGGTCGCCGTCTTTCGGGTGTTCTGCCAGATAGCGGATGATGTCCTGCCGCTCTTCCTCGCTCATCAGCTTCGCAGCGGTGCGGATGTACTCCGGCAGTTCGGCAACGGTTTGCATGATTGGAGTGTAATCCAATGGAACGGTTCAGCCTACCGTCTGCGATTGCTCACGCAGCGCGCAGGTGTCGCACGTTCGCGGGTTGCTTCTCGGCTTGGCGGATAGCTTCTAACCTCGCCTCCCAGGCCACCAGCGCGGCGCGCTTCTCGTCGGTGTATGCGTGCCGGTCGTAGTGCGCGGCCTGCACTCCGCTGATTCCGTGACTCAGCAGTTGCGCGCGGGTGTCCTTGCTGATGCCCAGGCCGGCTAGCATCGTCTCCACGGTGCGGCGAATGTCGCGCACGTTGAAGGGCTCGCCACCGATGCCGGCGCAGACTTCGGCGGCGCGGTTGCTTACCGTCTCGGGGTTCATTGCCACGCGGCCATGCGTCGAGAAAAGCCACAGGCCGGCCATGTCGGGCGCTCTGCCTTCTTGCTTGGCGCGGTCGGTCTCTCGGGCCTTGGCGCGCTCCACAAGGGCGGCCACCATCCCGGCGGCGTGCGGTGCCAGCGGTAACAGATGCTCGCGCGGTTGGGCGCGCTTGCCCTTGCCATCCCACAGGCGAAGCGTTGCGGTGTCCTGGTCGAAGTCTCCCACCTTGGCGCGCAACAGTTGGGCCATGCGTTGCCCTCCCGCATACAGCGCCAGCAGCAAAGCCAAGTCGGAAAGCTCGGGGCCGGTCTCGTGCCCGATGCGCAGCAGGTGCCCGATGTACGCGCGCAGTTCGGCGGCGCTCAGGGTGCGGTCGCCTCGTTGGACGGCAATTGCCGGGATGGCGTCGACGGGGTTGTGTTCGATGCCAAATGCAATCAAGTCGGCAGGAAGGGCGGAATCGAAGGGCGCGCGCTTGGCGGCGTTGAATGCCGCGCTCAGGTAGCTGCGCAGGACTCCGGCGGCGCGCTCTTTGCCGGCTTCCCTCACCTTTCGCACCAGCGCGGCCACCTCGTGCGCGGTCACCGTTCGCGCGGCCTTGCTCGCGGTGTCCTGGTCGATATGGCACTTGAACAGGCTCCGCGCTCCGGCGGCGCTCTTGCCCTTCCCGGCGCGCTCTAGGGCGCTCAGGTAGGCATCGCACAAAGCGCGAAGGGTGTAGCGGGCCTGTCGGTCGGCTTCGGCTCTGGCGGCCTCTGCTGCGGCGCGCTTGGCCTCTGCGGCGGCGATGCGCTCGCGCTTCTGTTCGCGCGGGTCGGTGCCCTGGTCAATCAGGGTTTGCAGGCGGCGCGCTTCGGTGCGGGCGTCGTCAAGGCTCCAGGCGCGAACGTCGCCAATGGTCACACGCAGCGCCTTCCCGTTCAGCTTCGCTTGGAAGATGTAAGCCTTGCCCTGGCTATCGTCTCGGGTCGTGCTGCCCGGCGTAGCACGCAAGGCAAGGCCGGGCGCTTCGGTGTCCCACAGGAAGGCTTGGGCCTTGTCGGTCGGGCAGGTGAATTCCCGGATGCGGCCGGCGGTCAGTTTGGTGCGTGCCATGTTCTCGGGCTCCCTCGCGGCGGTTACATGGGATTCCATGTAAGCCTTTTGTAACCCGATTCTAGCAATACCGCTCAACATCAATCAACCAATTGATGCCTGTAATCCTCGCTTTTTCAGTACCTTGCGGCCTATGCGACGATGAATCGCAGCGATGCGAATGAACAGAAAACGTGACTCTTAATCAATTGGTCCTAGGTTCGAGTCCTAGTGCCCCCACCAACGAATTCAAACACTTAGGCCAGTTCGCGAGAACTGGCCTTTTTGCTTTTCGGGCGCCACCCAGCCTCTGGGTACGCGATCCGGAACTTCGCCGCCGTTGCCTGACCCCGCCGTTGTGGGCGCCCGCAAGAAAGGGAGAGGCCAGCGCCCCAGGGCGGCTGGCCTCTTCCGGTTCCGGCGCTACGACCGGCAGGGGCGGCGTGCGCTTACGCGGCGCTCTTGAGCAGCGTGACCGTGGCGCTGGTGGTCTTGCTCACCGCCTCGACGGTCGCCGCGGCGGCCTGGTCGGCGTTGGCCTGGGCGGTCTCGGAGACCTGCTTCACGACCTTGGTCGCGCCTTCATAGGCGGACGACGCGTTCGCGACCGCGGTCCTGAGCGCCTTGACAGCGAACTCGGACCCGACCGGCACGTTGCGGTTGAGACCTTCCAGGGTGACGATGACGGTTTGCAGCCACTGCGACATGCCGGCTTCGACCAGTCGCAGCACGTCGGCCTGGGCCTGGCCGGCGAGGCTGCCGACGGTCTTGAAGTACTGGTAGCTCTTCTGCAGCGCCGGGGTGACGGCGCCAATCTGGATTTCGACCAGCACCTTCGGGTCGCGGGTGGCGGCGACCGCCTGGCCGAGGGCGATGGCATCGTCGAGGAAGGCGCGGGTGGTGTTGAGGTTGAGCGCGGTCAGGTGCTCGACGGCGGACAGCACGCTGTCGCCGGCGGCGGCGAGTTCATTGACGCGCGCTTCGGCACTGCTCTTGGCGCTGGCGAGGATTTTCTCGGGCGAGGTGTTCATGGTGTACTCCTTGGGTTGGGTGACACCGCATCGCTGAGTCGGTGCAGCTCTATGTTGCACTGCAACATAACCGGAGGCAAGTCCTTTCTGGACTTGGTCTCGACTTTTTACGCACGAAATCACAGGCCGCACGGATGACGCTCTCCACCGACCGGATCCTCGCCCTGCTGCTGTGCTGGCTGGCCTACGCCGCGCTCCACTCGCTGCTCGCCTCGCTGTGGTTCAAGCGTTGGCTGGCGGCATGCTGGCCGCGGCTGGCGCCGGGCTACCGGCTGGCGTTCAACGCGCTCGCGCTGGTCCTGCTGGTGCCGCCGCTGTGGCTCACCTTCGCCTGGCGCGGCCCGCTGCTGTGGTCGTGGGAAGGCGGCTGGGCCTGGCTGGCGGACGGGCTGGCGCTCGCCGCGGTGGCGGGCTTCGTGTGGTCGACGCGCTACTACGACATGGCGGTGTTCGCCGGCAGCAGGCAGTGGCGGACCCGCCACGGCGCCGCCGAGGACCCGGGCGGCCTCAGCCTGTCGCCGCTGCACCGCCACGTACGCCACCCGTGGTACAGCCTCGCCCTGGTGATCCTGTGGACGCGGGACATGGACGAGGCGCGGCTGGTGAGCGCGCTGTGCATCACGCTCTATCTGTGGCTCGGCTCGCTGCTCGAGGAGAGGAAGCTGCTCGCCTTCCACGGCGAGGCCTACGCACGCTGCCGCGCACGCGTGCCGGGGCTGATTCCCTGGCCCGGCCGCAGCCTGAGCGCGGACGAGGCGCGCGCGCTGTGCGCGCGGCCGCGGCAGGACTAGGACACTGCCTCGATGCGCGGCGGCGGCGCCTGATCCTCGGCCGGCCACTTCGACCAGTCGGGGTCGGGCAGCGCGTTGAAGACCTTGCGCAGGCTCGCGCCCCACTCCCTGTGGATCATGTCGAAGTAGGGATTGTCCCAATCGACGCTCAGATGGCGGGCGACGCGCAGCTCGTCGCGGCGGTAGATCAGCAGGTCGAGCGGCAGGCCCACCGACAGGTTGGAGCGGATCGTGGAATCCATCGAGATCAGCGCGCACTTGGCGGCCTCGTCGAGCGAGGTGCGGCTGGTGACGATGCGGTCGATGATCGGCTTGCCGTACTTGGATTCGCCGATCTGGAAGTAGGGCGTGTCGGCCGAGGCCTCGATGAAGTTGCCGGCGGCGTAGATGGTGAACAGCCGCGGCGGCTCGTCGCCGATCTGGCCGGCGAGGATGAAGCTGGCGTTGAAATCGACGCCGAACTGCTGCAGGGCCTCGGCGTCCTGGCGATGCACGCCGCGGATGGTCTCGCCGACCAGGCGCGCGCACTCGAACAGCGTCGGCGCGTTCCACAGGCTGTCGCGGTCCTGCACCGCCGCGTGCTCGCGCAGCAGGCTGATCACCGCCTGGGTGATGGCGAGGTTGCCCGCGCTCATCAGCACCAGCACGCGGTCGCCGGCGCGCTCGAACACGGTCATCTTGCGGAAGGTGTTGATGTGGTCCACGCCCGCGTTGGTGCGCGAGTCGGACAGGCAGACGAGGCCTTCGTCGAGGCACATCGCGACGCAATAGGTCATGCTGTCATCCCGTAGTGGTCATTGATCGGACGCCTTCGCGCAGCCCGCGCCCGCGCACAGATGCTCAGGCGGCAACCGGAACCAGAAAGTGCTCGCCGATGCTGTCCCCGAGGCGGTTGATGCGCACCAGGAAGCGCTCCAGCCAGGGATGCAGGCCAGCCGCGAAGATGTCGTCCATGCGCCCGTAGTGCAGCGTGGCGTGCAGTTCGCCGGCCTGGCGCGCGGCCTCGGCCGAGTGCAGGTTGGCGATGTCGCCGAGGATGTCGTTGATCGCGTCCACACAGGCATGCAGCGAGCGCGGCATGGCGTGGTTGAGGATCAGCAGCTCGGCCACCTTGTAGGGCGTGATCACGTCGCGATAGACGTGGCGGTAGGTCTCGAAGGCCGACACCGAGCGCAGCAGCGCGCCCCACTGGTAGAAATCGGTCGAGCTGGTCAGGCCGTCGGCCCTGGGCAGCAGGCTGTGGTACTTCACGTCGAGCAGGCGCGCGGTGTTGTCGGCGCGCTCGAGATAGGTGCCCAGGCGCACGAACTTGAAGGCGTCGTCGTGCAGCATGGTGCCGAAGGTCACCCCGCGCAGCAGGTGGGAGCGGAACTTCACCCACTCGAAGAATTCGCCCAGGTCCATGCCCTGCAGCTTCTCCGGGGTCATGTCGCGGATCTCGAGCCAGGTGGCGTTGGTGGTCTCCCACATCTCGGCGGTCAGCGTGCCGCGCACCGCGTGCGCGTTCTCGCGCGCCGCGCGCAGGCAGTTCCACACGCTCGACAGGTTGTCGCGGTCGAGGGCGACGAACTCGATCACGTCGCGCGCGGTCAGCGGCCGGCCGGTGCGGGCGAAGGCTTCCGACAGCTCGCTGATGTCGAGGATGGCGGACCAGCTGTCGGTGTCGCCGCCGTTGGTCCCGGACAGCAGCGACATGCGGTAGGACACGTCGAGCATGCGCACGGTGTTCTCGGCGCGCTCGGTGTAGCGCGCCATCCAGTAGAGGTGATCGGCGGTTCGGCTCAGCATGGCGATTCTCCTTGCGGCATTCTGCGGGCGCGGGCGGATCAGCCCACCACCCAGGTGTCCTTGGTGCCCCCGCCCTGCGAGGAATTGACCACCAGCGAACCTTCCTTCATTGCCACCCGCGTGAGGCCGCCGGGCACCATGCGGATCTCCTTGCCGCCCGACAGCACGAAGGGGCGCAGGTCGATGTGGCGCGGCGCGATGCCGGCGTCGACGAAGGTCGGGCAGGTGGACAGCGACAGCGTGGGCTGGGCGATGTACTTCTCCGGCGCGGCGAGGATGCGCTGGCGGAAGTCCTCGATCTCGGCCTTGCTCGCCGCCGGCCCGACCAGCATCCCGTAGCCGCCGGCGCCATGGACCTCCTTGACCACCAGTTCGGGCAGGTGGGCGAGGGTGTAGGCGAGGTCCTCCGGCTCGCGCAGCATCCAGGTCGGCACGTTGTTGAGGATCGGCTCCTCGCCGAGGTAGAAGCGCACCATCTCGGGCACGTAGGGGTAGATCGACTTGTCGTCCGCCACCCCGGTACCGACCGCATTGGCCAGCGTCACCCGGCCGGCGCGGTAGGCGGACATCAGCCCGGGCACGCCGAGCATCGAATCCGGGCGGAACACCTCGGGATCGAGGAAGTCGTCGTCGAGGCGGCGGTAGATCACGTCCACCCGCTTCGGCCCCTGGGTGGTGCGCATGAAGACCGTGTCGTCCTTGACGAACAGGTCCTGGCCCTCGACCAGCTCGATGCCCATCTGCTGGGCGAGGAAGCTGTGCTCGAAGTAGGCGCTGTTGAAGGCGCCCGGGGTCAGCAGCACCGCGGTCGGGTCGAGCACGCCGGCGGGCGCCACCGCGCGCAGGGTCTCGAGCAGCAGGTCGGGGTAGTGCTCGACCGGGTGCACGTCGTAGCGCGAGAACAGGTCGGGAAAGAGCCGCATCATCATCTTGCGGTTCTCGAGCAGGTAGCTCACCCCCGAGGGCACGCGCAGGTTGTCCTCCAGCACGTAGTACTCGCCCTTGCCGTCGGCGCCCGCGGCGCGCACCAGGTCGATGCCGGCGATCATCGCGTACAGCCCGCCGGGCACGTCCACGCCCTGCATCTCGGGGCGGAACTGGGCGTTGTCCAGCACCTGCGCGGCGGGAATGCGGCCGGCGCGCAGGATCTCGCGCTCGTGGTAGATGTCGGCGAGAAAGGCGTTGAGCGCGCGCACGCGCTGGCGCAGACCGGCCTCGAGTCCCCGCCATTCGTCGCCGGGAATGATGCGCGGCAGCAGGTCGAAGGGGATCAGGCGCTCCTTGCCGCCCTCGGCGCCATACACGTTGAAGGTGATGCCGACGCGGTGGAAGGCGAGGTCGGCTTCCTTGCGCTTGCGCGCGATGCATTCGTGCGCCGTGCGTTCGAGCCAGTCGGCATAGGGCTGGTAGTGCGCGCGCACCGTGCCGTCGGCGGCGTGCATTTCGTCATATGGCTTGGCGGCGGTCATGTCGTGTTCTGCGCTCATGGTTTATCGACTCCCTCGATCACCACTCAGCAGAAAGCGTGCCAAGCCACGCAGGCACGCAAAACCGCGCCCTGCACGGGGTCTGCCGGCCGGGCACCGGCGTGGTGCGCACCACGATGCGCCCGGCGCGCATCATTGTGGTGCGTCGAGCGCCGCCGGCCGCGAATCCTCGTCCACCGGCATCACCGTCACCGCCACGTCCACCTGGTGGCCGCCGCCGCCCAGGATCACCCCGCGCAGCGGGCACACGTCGCCGTAGTCCCGCCCCCAGGCCAGGGTGATGTGGCCGGCGCCGGGCTGCAGGTCGTTGGTCGGGTCGACGTCGATCCAGCCCGGCCCCGGGCACCACAGCGCCACCCAGGCGTGCGAGGCGTCGGCGCCGATCAGCCGCGGCTGGCCGGGCGGCGGCTCGGTGAGCAGGTAGCCGGAGACGTAGCGCGCCGCCAGCCCGAGCGCGCGCAGGCAGGCGATCATCAGGTGCGAGAAGTCCTGGCACACGCCGCGGCGCGCGGCGAAGACCTCGGCCACCGGGGTGGCGACGCTGGTCGCCGTCGGATCGAAGCGGAAGTCGGCATGGATGCGCGCCGACAGCGCGCGCAGCGCCGCGAGCAGCGGCCGCCCCGGGGTGAAGCACTGCAGCGCGTAGTCGGCATAGGCCGCCGCCTCGTCGCCGAGCGCCACGAAGGGCGAGGCGAAGCGGTACTGGCCGGCGTCGCGCGCATCGGCCTGCAGCGGGGCGTGGCCGGAGAGGCCGTCGCGCAGGTGGTCGCGCGCCGCCTCCCACGGCGGGCTCGCCGCCGGATCGGGCCAGGCCGGCGCATCGACGCGGATGCGGCTGCGCGCGCGCACTGCGAGCTGCGCATGCGGGGCGTGGAGCGCGAAGCGCGTCACCGGATTGCCGAAGAAGTCGCGGGCCTCGCTGCACTGCGCCGGTGCGGGCTCGATCTCGAGCGCGTGCGCCAGGGTGTGCTGGCCGGCGCGCTTGCGCGGGCGCAGGTGGGCGATCTGCTGCGACAGCAGCACCGCACTGTCGTAGCGGTAGATGGTGTCGTGCAGCACCTCGTAGAGCGCCATCGCCGTCGGCCTACAGGGACACGGTCGCCCGGCTGCGGGCGTCGAGGTGGGTGAAGTAGCGCTGCGCGAGGGCCTCGGCGAGCTCGTTGCCGCAGGCCCAGACGTCGTCCAGCATCTCGCGCAAGGGCTCGCAGTGGCGTGCGCGCGGCGGCCGGCCGGTGCCGCGTGCGCGCGCCTCGTCGAGCTCGTGCACGAAGCAGTCGCACAAGGCCAGCGCATCGAGCGCCGCGAGCCTGCGCCGCAGCGGCGCCGCCAGCGCCTCGCCGGCGGGCAGCAGCGCGACGTGCTCGGCGAGCGAGTCGAGCTGGTAGCGCAGCGCGCGCGGATTGTCCGCGTCGAGCATCACCAGCTCGGCCACCGGCTGCGGCGCCAGGCCGCGCGCATGGCGGCTGCGGTAGCGCAGTTCGGCATCGGTGACCGCGAGCAGCGCCTTCAGCCCGCCCGCGCTCGGCGTCAGCAACAGCGCCGACAGCGCGGCGGCGAGGAACTGCAGGCGCTCGATGCGCCGCCCGATCGACAGGAAGCGCCAGCCGGCGTCGCGCGGCATGCTCTCGATGACGAAGCCCGACAGCGTCACCAGCGAAAGCAGGGATTCGTCCAGGCGCTGCAAGGCGTCGCCGGCCCGGAGTTCGTCCTCCGGGGCGGCGGCGAACTCCGACAGCCGGTTGTAGATCCGCCAGCTGTCGGGCGACAGGCGGTCGCGCACCAGGGCCGCCAGGCGCAGCACCTGGCGCAGGCTGGCGACCACGCTGCCGGGCAGCGCGGGATCGAACAGCGCCTGCGCGAGCGCGGCCGTGGGGGCGGCGCCCGCCCCAGCCTCTCCCCGGGCATCGGCTGCAGCTCGGGCCGGGCCGCTCGACACGGCCGTACCGTGTGCCGTCGATGCGTCCCGGGCAGGCCGCGTCGACGCGCCGTCGGCCGGAGTCTCCGCGGCAAGCATGCCGCGTCGCCGGCACAGCGCCAGCAGCTCCGCGGCGATGTCGCCGTCCTCGTCCGCGCGCTCGCCCGCCTCGCCCAGCCGCGCCAGGGTCTCGCGCCCGAGGCGGGCGGCGGCGTCGGCGCGCTCGCTGTAGCGGCCGAGCCAGAAGAAGTTCTCCGCCACCCGGCTCGACAGGCCGAGCACGCGGGTGCCCAGCGCCGACGGCATCAGCTGCCCGGGCACGATGCGCGGCACGGGGCGCGGGCGTGCCGGAGAGGCGAGCACCCAGGCGTCCTTGCTGCCGCCGCCGTGCTGCATCGACACGATGCGCATGTCGGCCTCCGAGGCCACCCGGGTGAGTCCGCCCGGCATGACGCGGAACCCGTCCGCCCCGAGGGCGGCGAACACGCGCAGGCCGATGTTGCGCGCCACCAGCCCGCGCGCGCCGGCGTCGTCCGCGCGGCGGCCGGCGGGCAGGACGCCCTCCTCGGCCAGGACCGGCGCCTGCGAGATGTTCACCATCTCCTGGGCGACGAAGTCGAAGGGCCGCGCGGCGATGCGCGCCGCGAGCGCATCGAGCTCGGCCGCCGGCAGGTCCCGGCAGAACACCGGACCGGCACCGAAGCTCGGGTAGGCGGGCTTCAGCACCAGCTCGCGCAGATGCTTCAGCGCATGCGCGCAGGCCGCCGGCTCGCCGCACCACCAGGTCGCCACCGAGGGCATCTTCAGCTTCTGCCCGAGCAGCTGTTCGCACAGCCGCGGCAGGTAGCCGAGCAGCGCGCCGGTCTCGAGGATGCCGCTGCCGAGCGCGTTGGTCACCGTCACCGTGCCCGCGCGCACCGCCGCCACCAGGCCGGCGACGCCGAGCGCCGAGTCGTCGCGCAGCTCGAGCGGATCGCACCAGATGTCGTCCACCCGGCGCAGGATCACATGCACCCGGCGCAGGCCGTCGAGCGTGCGCAGCCAGACCTTGTCTTCGCGCACGGTCAGATCCTGGCCCTCGACCAGCGGGAAGCCCATCTCGCGGGCGAGGTAGGCATGCTCGAAGTAGGTCTCGTTGTAGGGGCCCGGGGTCAGCACCACGATCAGGGGCTCCTCGCCCCCGGCCAAGGCGTTGGCCGGTGCGAGGTCGGCGAGGCTGTCGCGGAAGCCCTCGAAGAAGGGTGCCAGCGGCTCCACGCCGGCGGCGCGGTAGAGCTCGGGCAGCACGCGCGCGACCACGCTGCGGTTCTCCAGCGCGTAGCCGGCGCCCGACGGCGCCTGGGTGCGGTCGGCCACCACCCACCAGCGCCCGTCCGGCGAGCGCGCGAGATCCGCGGCGTACAGGTGCAGGAAGCGTCCGCCGGTCGGCTTCGCCCCCACCAGCGGACGCAGGAAGCCGCTGTGGCCGTAGATCAGCGCGGGCGGGATCAGGCCCTGTTCGAGCAGCGCCTGCTCGCCGTAGAGGTCGGCGAGGATGCGCTCGAAAAGGGTCGCGCGCTGGATCACCGCGGCCTCGATCTGCGCCCATTCGGCCGCCGGGAGCATGAAGGGCAGCAGGTCGAGCTCCCACGGCCGCGCGAAGCCGCGCGGGTCGGCATACACGTTGTAGGTGATGCCGTTCTCGTGCACCTGCCGCCGCAGCGCCGCCCGCCGCGCCGACAGTTCGGCGGGCGCCATCGCCGCCAGGCCGTGGAAGAAATCCCGCCAGTGCGGCCGCAGCACCAGCACGCTGCCGATGCGCTGGCACAGCTCGTCGTAGCGGTCGGGACGCGCGGCGTACGCGGCGAGCAGTTCGGGCGGGCTGTGCGGCTGGACCTGCATGCTGCGTCAGCCCCGGCGGCGCAGGTCGAGGGTGAAGGGAAAGTCGGCGTTGCGCTCGGCGGGCGGCGGGGCGATCGGGCCGGGGGTGTGGCCGGTGGTGGTGAAGCGCGCCAGGCGGCGGCCCTCGGCCTCGTAGGGATTCACCGGGTAGGTCTCGTAGTTGCGCCCGCCCGGGTGGGCCACGTGATAGACGCAGCCGCCCATCGAGCGCTGCATCCAGCCATCGACCAGGTCGAACACCAGCGGCGCATGCACGCCGATGGTCGGGTGCAGGCAGGACGGCGGCTGCCAGGCGCGGTAGCGCACGCCGGCGACGAACTCGCCGACCGTGCCGGTGGGCTGCAGCGGCACGGCGCGGCCGTTGCAGGCGAGTACATGGCGGTCGTCGTTGAGTCCGGACACTTTCACCTGCACACGCTCCACCGAGGAATCCACATAGCGCACGGTACCACCGGGCGCGCCCTCCTCGCCCATCACGTGCCAGGGCTCGAGCGCCATGCGCAGCTCGACCTCTACGCCGCGCGCGGCGAACGCGCCGTACTTCGGGAAGCGGAACTCGAAGTGCGGCGCGAACCAGTCGAACTCGAGCGGGTAGCCGAACTCGCGCAGCTCGGTGACCACGTCGCGGAAATCCTCCGCCACCCAGTGCGGCAGCAGGAAGCGGTCGTGCAGCTCGGTGCCCCAGCGCCGCAGGCGGCCGGGGGCGTAGGGCTGCTGCCAGAAGCGCGCGATCAGCGCGCGCAGCAGCAGTTGCTGGGCGAGGCTCATGCGCGCGTGCGGCGGCATCTCGAAGGCGCGCAGCTCGAGCAGGCCCAGCCGCCCGGTGGCGCTGTCCGGGCTGTACAGCTTGTCGATGCAGAACTCGGCGCGGTGGGTGTTGCCGCTGGCGTCGATCAGCAGGTTGCGCAGCAGGCGGTCGATGAGCCAGGGCGGCACCGCCTCGCCCACCGCAGGAAACTGCTGGAAGGCGACTTCCAGCTCATGCACGGAGTCGTGGCGCGCCTCGTCGATGCGCGGCGCCTGCGAGGTCGGGCCGATGAACAGCCCCGAGAACAGGTAGGACAGGCTGGGGTGGTTGTGCCAGTAGCTCACCAGGCTGCGCAGCAGGTCGGGCCGGCGCAGGAAGGGCGAGTCCGCCGGCGTCGCGCCGCCGAGCACGAAGTGGTTGCCGCCCCCGGTGCCGGTGTGGCGGCCGTCGAGCATGAACTTCTCGGTCGACAGGCGCGACTGGTGGGCCTCGTCGTAGAGCGTGGTGGTGCGCTCGACGAGCTCGTCCCAGCTCGCCGCGGGGTGGACGTTCACCTCGATCACGCCCGGGTCGGGGGTGATGCGGAAGTTCGCCAGGCGCGGGTCGGACGGCGGCTCGTAGCCCTCGAGCACCACCGGCAGGCTGAGCTCGGCGGCGGTGTCCTCGATCGCGGTGACGATCTCGAGGTAGTCCTCCAGCGCCACCGTGGGCGGCATGAAGAGGTAGAGCAGGCCGCCGCGCGGTTCGGCGCACAGCGCGCTGCGAGTGATCCAGGCGGCGGACTCGTGCAGGCGCGGCGGGCGGGCGGGGTCGACG